>CAMTXZ010000031.1:0-121388 GCA_947085765.1 uncultured Chromatiaceae bacterium
CCCCACTGCTGGCTGAGAGGATCGTTGTTGCCGCCATTGGCAGCGCCGGGACCTTTGATGGAACTTTTATAACCGGGATTGTGGCGCTGCTACTGGCTTAATGGCGTTGCAACTTCTCATCCACAATACGCTGAATGATTGTTATCACATCACTACTGGCACGCTCTACATCTTCAAACGAGCTGTAGATCTTCTGTAGCGAGTTGCGATCCAGATCCCACCCCTCACCCATCTGTTCAATCATACGATGAGCACCCTGATGAACGCGGGCGTGTGGCTCCACCATTTTTGAATAGGAGGGCATGGTGGAGAAACGTTCCGCCCCTTCACCAGTGTCATACCATTTACCCAGACGGCAGTTATGGTGATCCACTCCCACCGCATTACACTCTGGCGACTCAACACCATTCTCCAAAACCCGATAAGCGTTCTGTTTATAGATCACATGATCCATCTTAATCAACGTGGCAAAACAGCAGTCCCGTGCCTGTGAAAGCTGCAAGGCAGACTCCTGTGCCGATGCAGAAAATTCACTCAGCTCTGCCTCGAAGGCATGGATGATCGTAGAAGATTCAGCGGCGATACCCTTCATCGCCACCGCGTTTTTCAGCATCAACTCAGCCTCCGCCCTGAATGCCTCGATGACAGGTGAAATCTCCAATGTCGCCTTCTTGGTATTCTCTGCCAGATTGCGCACCTCATCGGCTACCACCGCAAAACCACGCCCCGTCTCACCAGCACGAGCCGCCTCAATAGCAGCATTGAGTGCCAACAGATTGGTCTGCTCAGCGATACTGGTAATTACTTTAATGACGTTAGAGATAATAGAAGTACGATCACGTAACGCTGCCACAGTGCTGTCTGTAGCCGTCATGATCTCTGTCAACTTACCAATATTGGTCAATACACCACCAATCTGCTGACTATTATGTTCGGCACGCTCAGCCGTGCTGTGGGCGATCGCTTCAACCTCTTTCATCTGTTCATTGACACCTATTAAATCGCTCTGAGTCTGTTTCAGGTTAGTCATCAGATTCTTGGCATTCAGGCCTCCCAATTTGCCCATGATCTCGTGTTTGGCGGCCAGCTTCTGGCCTTCACTGACGATGTTCAAGGCATGATTTAACTTCTCTATGGTGATCTTAAAGTCGCCATGCAGATCAACAGGGGCTGGGGCGCGCAACTCTTTTCCCTGAGCTACAAAATCAAACGAGATCTTCAATTCGCTGAAAAATGACTCAAGCTGCCCCATCATTTTATTGATACACAACACCACTTCATCAAACTTTGCGTCACGCTCAGGGTTCACGATGCGCCCGCTAAATTTGCCCGCGGCACCCGCGGTAGTGATGGCGTTAACCTGATCAAGGAAAGCACTTTCATTGCCCGCATTGCCAATCGACCAGACTAAAATTGAATAACTGGTAATCAACAGCGCTATGCCAACCAATACCCAGTCGAATCCATGACTAATACTGCTGTAAGCCGCCATGGCAACACAGGATAGCGTTGCCACAAGCAATGCTGCACTTCTGGAAGGCGAGAACCAATGTTTCATAACAAACCTCTTTTTCGTCTGAAAAAATCCAACAAAAATCTTGTCGACGCCTCGAATACCCTTTGCGCCCTCGCCCTCTTCTCAACAGCCCGAAAGTATTCTTCACTGTCATCTGCAGGAATAAACTCAGTAAGGTTCAAGTCAATCTCGCACACCACCTTTTCCAGGCGGGGAGGAGCGGAGTTTTTGTTCATACCTCTACGAACTCCATTGATCTATACATTCGTTGACTCGGCGACATGCCCAGCATCTATTGGAAAGGGTGGTTGCAGAAGATATCGACTCCGCCCCACTCTTCTTAAGAGCGAACAACAACAATATCTGCGCTCACTGAAGTAAACTCTAACCAATATTTCCACTGACAACCTTGCGGCAGTAAATCCCCCATGACAAAAGCCAAAACCATCCTCATCACCGGCTGCTCCAGCGGCATCGGCTACTGTACCGCCCACGGGCTGAAACAACGCGGTTACCGCGTCTTTGCCACGGCCCGTGAGCCTGAAGATGTGGATCGGCTGCGTGAAGAGGGGCTAGAAAGTTTTCAGCTTGATCTTGCCCGCTCCGACTCAATCCGTACTGGCCTGAAACGACTATGGAGTGAAACCGATGGTCGGCTTGATGCACTTTTTAACAACGGTGCCTATGGGCAGCCTGGTGCGGTGGAGGATCTGCAACGTGAGGTGCTGCGCGAACAGTTTGAGACCAATCTGTTTGGCACCCAGGAGCTGACCAATCTTGTGATCCCCACCATGCGCCGGCAGGGGTATGGGCGCATTATCAACAACAGCTCTATTCTGGGATTTATCAACCTCCCCTACCGTGGGGCCTACAACGCCAGCAAGTTTGCCCTTGAGTCCCTTAGCGATACATTGCGCCTGGAGCTGCACGGCACAGGCATCCACGTCTCCCTGATCGAACCGGGGCCGATCAAAACCAAGTTTCGCGCCAATGCCCACGCCATGTACCAGAAAAATATCAACCCCGAAAAAAGCGCCCATCGCGCCTATTACGAGGGGGTTGATAAACGGCTCAGCAAACCGGGTAACAGTAGCAGTCTCACCCTGCCGCCCGAGGCGGTGCTGGAGAAGGTGATTCACGCCCTGGAGTCCACCAGACCCAAAATCCGTTACCGTGTTACCACCCCGACCCACATCGCCGCCGTTGCCAAACGGCTGCTGCCCGACCGCTGGCTAGATTGGCTGATGTTGCGTTACAGCGCCAAGGAAAATGGTTGACCCCATCTCTGACCAATAGCCGCTCGATTTATCTGATAATCTGTAAGGGTACTGCCTAACCGTAACAGAACTTAGGGTAGCAAAAATGGATAATCTGCTCTCAAGACATTGGCACCACCTGCCAGACGACGAAGTGGTCGCCCTGCTGGAGTCAGATGGCCATAAGGGGCTCGATACCTTTGAGGTCCGCCACCGTCAGGGCAGTTTTGGAGCCAACCGCCTGACGCTAAAAAAAGGCAAAAATCCGTTCACGCTATTTCTACTACAGTTTAATCAACCCCTGATCTATATCCTGCTCGCTGCGGCCATCACCACCTTTCTATTACAGGAGTGGGTCGACAGTGGGGTTATCTTCGGTGTTGTACTGGCCAACGCCATCATCGGTTTTGTTCAGGAGTTAAAGGCCGTCAAGGCGATTGAGGCGCTGGCGCGGGCCATGGAGGGTACCGCCCTTGTCATCCGCGCCGGTCAAAAGGTGAAGATCAACGCCGCTGAGCTGGTCCCCGGTGATCTGGTATTACTGCAATCTGGCGACAAGGTCCCCGCCGACCTAAGATTGCTGCGCTGCCGTGAGTTACAGGTGGATGAGTCGGCACTCACTGGCGAGTCTGTGCCGGTCCAAAAACAGCCCGAACGGGTAGCACAGACAAAAACACTGGCTGACCGCAGCAACATGGCCTACTCCTCCACGCTGGTCACCTACGGCACTGCTACTGGCGTAGTGGTGGCCACCGGTGATGGTACGGAAATCGGCCAGATCAACGCCCTGATCGCCAGCGCCACAACACTGGCCACACCGCTGACCAAAAAGATTGCCCACTTCAGCGGCATCCTGCTCTGGGTCATTCTCGGCCTGGCCGGTTTGACCCTACTGGCCGGCTGGTACCACGGCGCCCCCCTGCTCGACACCTTTATGGCGGCGGTGGCGCTGGCCGTGGCGGCGATCCCCGAAGGGTTGCCAGCGGCGATGACCATCATGCTGGCAATCGGCGTGAACAAGATGGCCCGGCGCCACGCCATCATCCGCAAGATGCCCGCGGTTGAGACCCTCGGCAGCACCACGGTGATCTGTTCCGACAAGACCGGCACGCTGACCCAGAACCAGATGACGGTGCAACAGCTCTGTGCCGCGGGCCAGCGTTACGAATTCACAGGGGTCGGTTACGCGCCACAGGGGGAGGTTCACCTGGAGCAGACCGCCATCGATCCTCAGCAACACCCGGCCCTGCTGGAGTGCCTGAAGGCGGGACTGCTCTGTAACGACTCACGGCTGATCGACAACGGCGGGCAGTGGGGCATCGAAGGTGATCCCACCGAGGTGGCGCTGATCACCGCCGCCGCCAAGGCCGGGCTATCAAACACAACGCTGGAACAGCAGCTGCCACGTATCGATACCGTGCCGTTTGAGTCTCAACACCAATACATGGCCACGCTCCACCACACTGATACTGGCACAGCGCCAGCAGCACTCATCTATATGAAGGGTTCCGTTGAGAGCATCCTCTCCCGCTGCCACAATGCCTATGGAGATGGGACGGATACCGTGGCACTCGACAAAAGCAGCGTACACCGCGATGTGGAACAGATGGCGGCCCAAGGGCTGCGGGTGCTTGCCTTTGCCTGCAAATCATCCACTGAACTCACTGCATCGATCAGCCATGGTGACGTCGCTGAAGGCATGACCTTTATTGGTCTGCAAGCAATGATGGACCCACCCCGGCCAGAGGCAATTGCCGCCGTCGCCGCCTGCCAGCGGGCCGGCATCCAGGTCAAGATGATCACCGGCGACCATCTGGTCACCGCCGCGGCCATCGCCCGCCAGATCGGCCTCAGCGGCACCACTGACAGTGAGCTGGCCCACTTCGCCATCAACGGCCACGCCCTGGCGCAACTGGATGACCACGCGTTGATGGAGGTTGCCGAACGGGCGTCGGTATTTGCCCGGGTCTCGCCCGTACAGAAGCTGCGGCTGGTGGAGGCGCTCCAGGCCAAAGGCCATGTGGTGGCAATGACCGGTGATGGCGTCAACGACGCCCCGGCACTCAAGCAGGCCGACATCGGCGTCGCCATGGGGCTGGGTGGCACCGAGGTGGCCAAAGAGGCGGCGGACATGGTGCTCACCGACGACAACTTCTCCACCATCGAGGCCGCCGTCGAGGAGGGACGCGCCGTGTTCGACAACCTCGTCAAGTTCATCACCTGGACCCTGCCCACCAACGTCGGTCAGGGGCTGGTGATACTCGTCGCCATCCTTGCCGGAATCACACTCCCGGTGACGCCGGTGCAGATTCTCTGGATCAACATGACCACCGCCCTGCTGCTGGGTCTGACGCTGGCCTTCGAAGTGAAGGAGCCGGGCATCATGGCGCGGCCGCCGCGCCAGCCGCAGACCCCTGTGCTGACCCGCGAACTGGCTATTCGTGTAGGTCTGGTGAGCCTGATGTTGCTGGTCGGCGCGTTTGGCATGTTTGAGTGGGCCATACGCCACGACAGGAGCATCGAAGCGGCGCGCACCGTCGCGGTCAACATGTTCATCTTCGGGCAGCTCTTCTATCTCTTCAACTGCCGGTCGTTGCGCTATTCGATGTTCAAGCTGGGTCTTTTTTCGAACCGCTGGCTGGTCCTCGGCGTCACCGTCATGGCCTTGCTGCAACTGCTCTTCACCTACGCCCCGGCCATGAACCGGCTGTTTGGCAGCGCCCCCATCGGCATGGCTGAATGGGCGTGGATTCTGGCGGGCAGCGTGGGGATCTACACCGTAATCGGCACCGAAAAGTGGCTACGCCTCCGTAGCGATGGCAGGAGCAGCGGTTAAATGGAGCTGTTTCCCGACATCTTCACTGAAATGACGGTGCTGCTGCTATTGGCGGCGGCTGTCGGCGCCATTGGTGTGCGCCTGCGCCAGCCACTGATTGTGGCCTTTATCGCGGTGGGCATTCTGGCCGGCCCCTCGGTGCTGGGCTGGGTGAGCGCCAATGACCAGATCGACCTGCTGGCCAAACTAGGCATTACCCTGCTGCTGTTTGTGGTCGGGCTCAAACTCGACCTGCACATCATCCGCACCATGGGGCCAGTGGCACTGGCGACCGGGCTAGGCCAAGTCATCTTTACCAGCGTCATCGGCTACCTCATCGCCCTGGCGCTGGGCATGACGCCGCTTGCCGCACTCTATGTAGCGGTGGCGCTGACCTTCTCCAGCACCATCATCATCGTCAAGCTGCTCTCCGACAAACGCGAGGTCGATACGCTGCACGGCCGCATCGCCCTGGGTTTTTTGATCGTGCAGGATCTGGTGGTGGTACTGGTCATGATCGGACTCAATGCCCTGAGTGGGATCGGCGAAAACTCAGCGGCGCTGACGGTACTGGCCGTACTGGGCAAAGGCATCGCCTTTATTCTGGTCATCGCGCTGATCACCCGCTATATCCTGCCGCGCCTGCTCCATCTGCTCTCCCACTCCCAGGAGCTACTGGTGCTGTTTGGCATCGCCTGGGCCGTGGCCCTGGCAACCCTCGGCGCAACACTCGGTTTCAGCAAGGAGGTGGGGGCCTTTGTCGCCGGGGTGTCGCTGGCCTCTACCCCCTTTCGCGATGTGCTGGGGGCGCGACTGGTCAGCCTGCGTGACTTCCTGCTGCTGTTTTTTTTCATCGACCTGGGGGCGCGTCTCGATCTCGGGCTGCTGGGCAGCCAACTGCCGGAGGCGCTGATCTTCTCCCTGTTTGTGCTGGTTGGCAACCCGCTGATTGTGATGGTCATCATGGGGGCGCTGGGGTACCGCAAACGAACCGGCTTTCTGGCCGGACTGACGGTGGCGCAGATCAGCGAGTTCTCCCTGATCCTGGGGGCATTGGGGCTGAGCCTCGGCCATATCGACGCCGAGACCATGGGGCTGATCACCTTGGTGGGGCTAATCACCATCAGCGCCTCGACCTACATGATCCTCTTTTCCCACCCGCTCTATGAGTGGCTGGCCCCCTGGCTCAAGGTGTTCGAGCGCCGCCACCCCCACCGGGAGATGGAACAGGGGGCGACAACGGCGCAGGGCGGCGCGGAGATTGTCCTGTTTGGCATCGGTCGTTACGGCTTTGGTATCGCCCAGACACTGCGCGAACGCGGCTGCCGGGTACAGGGGATCGACTTCAACCCGGAGCTGGTACGAAAGGGCGATGCGACAGGCCATCCGGTGCTTTACGGCGATGCCGAAGATCCCGAGTTCATCGCCGCGCTGCCGCTGGCCCAGGTCCAATGGGTGGTGAGCACGGCGCGTGACCGCCACGTCAACCTGGCGCTGATCCACACCCTAAAAAATCTGGGCTACGTCGGACGGATCGCCGTCACCGCCCACAGCGCCGATGAGGTTGCCCGGTTGGAACAGGCGGGCGCCGATCTGGTGATGGTGCCGTTTGCAGACGCTGCACGCGAGGCGGCCGACCGGCTACTGGCACCCGCCCCGCCCGTTCGACAATGAGGTGCTGGCAAATGAACCTGAAAACAGCCAAGTGGAATGGGGCGAGCATCGCAACACGCCTGATGCTGTTGGCGGGTATCTGGTGGGGACTCAGCGGCGGCGCCCTCGCCTCCTGGTGGATCGGCCTGCCGGCGGTGTTGCTGGCGACAGCTGCCAGCGTCGCACTACTGCCGCTCATGCCCGTGGTCTGGCATGAGCTGCTGAGATTCATCCCCTTTTTCCTAGTACGCTCCCTGATGGGTGGCGTGGACGTGGCGTGGCGCGCTTTTCATCCCGGCCTGCCGATCGCCCCCGCGCTGGTTGATTATCAGCTGCAACTACCGCCGGGGCTGCCACGGGTCTTCATGGCCAATAGCGTCAGCCTGCTGCCGGGAACCTTGAGCGCCGCTCTTGATCAGAGCCTCCTGAAAGTACATCTGCTGGACGGGCGCAAGGATTTTCTGGCAGAACTCAAGGCACTGGAGCAGCGCGTGGCGCGGCTATTTGGCGTATCCCTGAAAATTTCAGCCTGATGAATGAGGTGAAGTGATGAAAAAATTCAAAAACATTCTCTGCGTAGTGGAGTCCGACAAGCCCAATACACTGGCCCTGGAGCGCGCCGTTACACTGGCCGAGAACAATCAGGCCAACCTCACCGTCGTCACGGTGATTGAGCGTATCACCGCCACCAGTGGCATGGCCGAAGGTGACCCACTCGCCAACGATCTACAGACCGCACTGGTCAATATCCACGCACAAAAGCTGGAGGCGCTGGTTGCCCCTTACCGCCAACGGCTCACACTCCAGAGCAAAATCTTAAAGGGCACCCCCTTTCTGGAAACCATCCGCGAGGTGCTGCGCAGCCACTGCGACCTGGTGATCAAGGTCCCAGAAGCCCAGGATTGGCTGGAGCGGCTGTTTGGCAGCGACGACATGCACCTGTTACGCAAGTGCCCCTGCCCAGTCTGGCTAGTCAAACCCCAAGCGCCACATGCCTACCGCTGCATCCTGGCGACGGTGGATGTCGACGACTCCGCCCCGGAGGCGGAGCTGGAGCGACAGCGGCAGCTGAGCACGCAGATTGTTGAGGTCGCCAGCTCCCTGGCGCTCGCCGACTTTGCCGAGCTGCACATCGCCAACGTCTGGGAGGCAATCGGCGAGAGCGCCATGCGCGGCCCGTTCATGGATACCCCCGCCGAGAAGATCAGCGCCTATGTCGAACGGGTCCGGCGGCAACACAAAACCAGTCTGGATGACCTGCTGCACGAAGTCACCGGCACGCTGGGGCAAGCGGCGCTCGATTACCTCAAACCCCAAACACATCTGATCAAGGGCAGCGCACGCCGCGAGATTCCGGCGCTGGCCCAACGCCTCAAGGCCGACCTGGTGGTGATGGGCACCGTGGCCCGCACCGGCATCCCCGGTTTCATCATGGGCAATACCGCGGAGACGATCTTGAACCAGATCAACTGCTCCGTACTCGCCATCAAACCACCCGGTTTTGTCACGCCGGTCACATTGGCGACACCGGAAGATTGAACCGCGGACGACGACAGCTTCGGCGACAACACGGACAGAATGGGGGAAATAAGGACCATGAATAGCATCCAGTCGGCCGCCTTATGGGTTGGCGTTTATCTGCTGCTGGTGCTGGCGCCACTGCTGATCCTGATACTCGGCGAAGTGCCGCCCGGTTCCGGCTTCTGGTGGGATCTCTCCATGGCGCTGGGATTCGCCGGCATGGCCATGTTGGGGGTCCAGTTTTTTCTCACCGCCCGCTTCCGCCGCGCCAGCGCCCCCTTTGGCATCGACATCATCTACTACATTCACCGCTACCTGGCGCTCATGGCCGTCGCCTTCATTTTTCTGCACCTGCTCATTATTCGCATCGACAACGTGGAGGCCCTCGGAGTACTCAACCCCTTGCAGGCCCCTTGGTACATGAGCGCTGGCCGCTTATCCCTGCTGCTGTTTGCACTGCTCATCATCACCTCACTGTGGCGCAAGCCGCTGCACATCCACTACGACCAGTGGCGCATGTTGCATATCGGACTGGCGGTGAGCGCCTTCCTGCTGGCGCTGGCACACATCGAGGGGGTGGGCTACTACATTGATGCGCCTGCCAAACGCTGGCTCTGGAGTGGTTACACACTGTTCTGGCTGCTGTTGATCGGCTATGTGCGGCTGTTCAAACCCTGGCAGATGCACCGCCACCCCTACCGGGTAGCGGAGCTGCGGCAGGAGCACGGTAACAGCTGGACCCTGGCCCTGGAGCCGGTTGGCCATGCCGGACTGCGCTTCCAACCCGGCCAGTTTGCCTGGCTGACGTTGCGTGAATCCCCCTGGCACATCAAGGAGCACCCCTTCTCCTTCTCTTCCAGCGCCGCCCGCCAGGATCGGGTCGAGTTCACCATCAAGGAGCTGGGTGACTTCACCCGCACCATCAAAGCAACACAGGTCGGCGAGATCGCCTATCTCGACGGCCCTTACGGAGTCTTCAGCGTCGACCGCCACCCGAACGCCCCGGGTTTTATCTTTATCGCCGGGGGGGTCGGCGCCGCACCGGTCATCAGCATGCTGCGCACCCTGGCAGCACGGCATGAACAGCGGCCATTGTGGCTCATCTATGGCAGCAAGCAGTGGCAAGAGGTGATTTTCCGGGAGGAGCTGGAGACACTCAAACAGCAGCTGGATCTACGCCTGACACACGTGCTGACCGAGCCGCCGCCGGACTGGCAGGGTGAGTCTGGCCACATCACGCCGGAGCTGTTGCAAAAAATCCTCCCCGCCGATGCCCGGCAATATGAATATTTTCTCTGCGGCCCTAAGCCCATGAGTGATGCAGTGCAGCAGGGGCTGCACACCCTGCGGGTGCCGCTGGGACAGATTCACCTCGAACTCTTCGACATGGTATAGGAGCCATCATGCGTGAACAGTGGGCAAAACGAATCGCACTTGTGACCGGGCTACTGGTGCTGCTGTTGGCCATCACCTTTGCCTACATTCAGAACCCTCCCGCCATCATGGAAAACAGAGCAGCGACGCCACTCCCGGCTGTGCTGGAAGCCATCCCTTTCGACCCACAACAGATTGACGCCGGACGCCAGATTTACCAGCAGCAGGGGTGCGCGCGCTGCCACGCCATCGCCGGGGCAGGCAATCAACGTTACCCGCTGGATGGTGTCGGCGCCAGACGCACTGCCACAGAGCTGCACGACTGGATCATTGGCGCAGAGGCGGTGAAGGGAGCGCTCTCCGCAAATGTCGCCGAACTGAAACAGGGCTACCGGGGGCTACCCGCGAACGATAGCGACGCCCTCATAATCTTTTTGCAGAGCCTGCCGGAGGACTAAATTGCAGACCCTTTACCTCACACTAGCGCTGTTTCTGCTGCTCAACCTCGGCGCTGGCATGTGGCGTGTGCTGCGCGGCCCGAGCGCTGCCGACCGCATGCTTGCCGCCCAGCTGTTTGGCACCACGGCGGTAGCCATGCTCCTGCTACTGGCCCAAGCCAGCGGCAACGCCGCCCTGCGCGATGTAGCGCTGCTGTTTGCGCTGCTGGCGGCGGTGACGGCGGTGGCGTTTGTGCGGCGCGCCTGGCCTGAAACGGAACAGGTGACAGACGATGACCCCAACTGATTATCTCGCTGCCACCCTGCTGGTCGCCGGTGCCCTCTTTTTTCTCGCCGGTACGGTTGGGCTACTGCGTTTCCCCGATGTCTATACCCGCCTGCACGCCCTGACCAAGGCCGACAACGTCGGCCTGGGGCTGATGGTGACGGGGCTGGCGTTGCAGGCGGAGTCGTGGGCCGTGGTGGGCAAACTGCTGCTGATCTGGTGGCTGGTGCTGCTGGCCGGGGCCAGCGTCTCCTACCTGATCGCCAGCGGCGCGTTGCGGCGGGGGATTCGCCCGTGGCGACGCTGACGCTGTTGCAATCGGCCTTCGACATCCTGCTGGGAGCGGCGCTGTTGTGGCTGGCGTGGCGGGCGCTGAACTGCCCCGACCTGTTCAAGGCGATTGTACTGTTTGTCGCCTTTGGCCTGCTGATGGCGCTGGCCTGGGTGCGGCTGGAGGCGCCGGATGTAGCGCTGGCCGAAGCGGCAATTGGCGCCGGACTGACCGGCGCGCTGTTGATGGCGGCGCTGGCGCGGCTGCGCGCCATGACGCCGGATGAAGAGGACAGTGCGAAACGCCTGCCGCTGCGCTGGCTGCCACTGGCTGCACTGCTGCTGGTAGCCACCGGACTCAGCTACGTGGTGTTAACACTCCCCCCGGAGGCTGCGGGGCTAGGGGCAGAGGTCGCCACCCATCTCAATAGCTCCGGGGTAGACAATCCGGTGACGGCCGTGCTGCTCAATTTCCGTGGTTACGACACCCTGCTGGAGATGGTGGTGCTGCTGCTGGCGCTGCTGGGGGTCTGGTCGCTGGGCGGCCCGCCGCTGCGGCGCAAGGCTGCACCCGGCCCGGTGCTCGACACCCTGGCGCGGCTACTGGCGCCGCTGTTGATCCTGGTAGCTGCCTACCTGCTCTGGGTCGGCGGCCACGCCCCCGGCGGCGCCTTTCAGGCCGGTTCAGTGCTGGCGGCGGCCGCGGTGCTGCTGCTGTTGGCGGGCTGGCGTCTGCCTGTGGCGTTAACGGCACTGCCGCTGCGGCTGACGCTGGTGGCGGGGCCGGGCATATTTGTGGCGCTGGCCGTGGGCACCCTGCTGCTGGAGGGACAGCTGCTGCAATATCCTCCGGCACAGGCCGGAGTACTGATCCTGCTGCTTGAAGCGGTGGCGACACTCTCCATCGGCGTAACACTGGCCGCCCTGTTTCTGGGGGGCCACCCCCAGAATGATAATAATGATCAAAACAATAAGGAGCAGCGATGAACACCGCCGTCCCTTACGCCTTGGTAGGAGTGGGGCTGTTCGCCCTTGGGTTCTACGCCCTGATCGTTCACGCCCACCTGCTGCGCAAGATCCTGGCGCTCAATGTGATGGGCAGCGGGGTCTTCCTGCTGCTGGTGGCGCTGGCCAGACGCAGCGGCGTGGCGTTGCCGGACGTGGTGCCTCAGGCCATGGTCATCACCGGCATCGTGGTGGCCATCTCGGCCACGGCACTGGCGCTCACCCTGATGTTGCGGCTGGCGGCGGCCAGCGGCCGCGCCGAACTCCCCGACGGACGCGAGGATTAACACCACGATGGCCGCGCCGTTTATCGACCTGCCCTGGGGGATCATCCTGATCCTGCTGCCGCTGGCCGCCGCCATGGCCGCCTTCCTCTGGCCGTCAATGGCAAAGGCAGTGGGGCTGGTGACGGCCGTTGCCGTCGTTGTGGCGGTGGTTGGGCTGGGCTGGCAGCTACTCGATCATGGTCTCTATCGCCACGCCATCGGCGGCTGGGGGGCGCCGCTGGGCATCGAACTCTATGCCGACGGCCTGAGCCTGCTGATGCTAATGGCCACAGCGCTGGTCGGGTTTGCGGTCAGCCTCTATGCAGCGGCCTATTTCAAAGCTGAGGATGCGGCCCGCTTCTGGCCGCTGTGGCTGGTGCTGCTGGGGGCACTCAACGCCCTGTTTCTGGCGGCGGACATCTTCAATCTCTATGTAACCCTGGAGCTGGTGGGGTTGGCGGCCGTGGCACTGGCGGCGTTGACCGGCAGCGCGACGGCGCTGGGCGCGGCCATGCGTTATCTGCTGGCCAATCTGCTCGCCTCGCTCGCCTACCTGCTGGGGGTGGCGCTGCTCTACCACGGCTTTGGCAGTGTGGATATCGCGATACTTGCCACACGGATAGCACCTGCGCCAGTGGCGTTTGCAGCACTGGGGCTGATAACTACCGCCCTGCTGCTCAAGACGGCGCTCTTCCCACTCCATTTCTGGTTGCCACCCGCCCATGCCAGCGCCCCGGCGCCGGTGAGTGCCCTACTGTCGGCGCTGGTGGTGAAGGCCTCCTTTTATATCCTGCTGCGGCTCTGGCTGGAACTCTTCGCCCCGCTTGGCGCGGGCGCGGGAATCGACGCCCTGCTTGGTCTGCTCGGCGCAGCGGCGGTGTTGTGGGGCTCCGTGCAGGCGTTGCGCCAGAGCCGCCTAAAATTACTGGTGGCCTACTCCACCGTCGCCCAGATCGGCTATCTGTTCCTCGCCTTTCCGCTGGCCCTCGCCAGCAGCGTCGCGGTCTGGAGCGCGGTCGCCTACCTCGCCCTAGCCCACGCCCTGGCCAAGGCGGCGATGTTCCTGGCGGCCGGCAATCTGCTGCGTTTTGGCGGCCATGACCGCATCGCCGATCTCGACCGGGCGGTGCAGCGTCTGCCACTCACCACCGCCGCCTTTGCGCTGGCCGGGGTGAGCATCATGGGGCTGCCGCCGAGCGGCGGTTTTGTCGGTAAGTGGCTGCTGCTGGAGGCCGCCCTGACCCAGGGGCGCTGGGGGCTGGCGCTGGTGATGATACTCGGCGGCCTGCTGGCGGCGGCTTATGTCTTCAAGGTGCTGGGTTACGCCTTCACCCCGGCGGCCGTCGCACACAAATCAACAGCCGTGCCCGCCAGTATGGAGTGGGCGGCGCTACTGCTGGCGCTGGCGGCCATCCTGCTCGGTTTCATGGCGCCGCTGCTGCTGCCGCTGCTGGGCATCGGTGAGCCGTTTGGCGCCAACGGGGCCGGGCCATGAACTGGGATGGCTGGATTCCGCCGCTGCTACTGGCAAGCTCGCTGCTGCCCGGCCTGATCATATTCACCCTGGCCGAAGAGCAGGTACGCCTGCGCACGCTGCTCAACCTGGGCGGGGCCTTGGTCAAACTGGCGCTGGTCGGCTGGATGTTGTGGGGCGTCTACCACGGTCACCACTATGAGATGCGGCTGGCGCTGCTGCCGAACCTGGAGCTGGTGCTGCGGGCCGATCCGCTGGCGCTGCTGTTTATCACGCTCTCTGCGGTGCTCTGGCTGGTGACGACGGTTTATGCCATCGGCTACCTCGAGGGGTCGCCCCACCGCAGCCGCTTTTTTGGTTTTTTCAGCCTCTGCGTCACCGCCACTGTCGGCGTGGCCCTGGCGGGCAACCTGATCACCTTCCTGATCTTTTATGAGTTGCTGACCCTGGCCACCTATCCGCTAATCGTGCATCGCGGCACCGAGGCAGCCCGCCGCGCCGGGCAGAGTTATCTCGCCTATACCCTCGGTGGCGGCGCGCTGCTGTTGCTGGGCACGGTGTGGCTCTACACCTTGACCGGCACACTGGAGTTCACGCCGCAGGGAATTCTCGACAATCTCGGCGCCGAGCACCACCCGACCCTGATCATGATATTCATCCTGCTGATCGCCGGGCTGGGGGTAAAGGCGGCGCTGGTGCCACTGCACGGCTGGCTGCCGCAGGCGATGGTCGCCCCGGCGCCGGTCAGCGCCCTGCTGCATGCGGTGGCGGTGGTCAAGGCGGGCGCGTTTGGCATCATGCGGGTAGTCTACGACATCTTTGGTATCGAGTTTGCCGCCGGACTGGGGGTGCTCAGACCGTTGGCATGGCTGGCGGCGGTGACAGTTTTCTACGGCTCGCTGCGCGCCCTGTTTCAAGATGACCTCAAGCGTCGGCTGGCCTTCTCCACCATCAGTCAGGTCGCCTACATCATCCTCGGTGTTGCCATCGTCGGGCCGCTTGCCACCATCGGCGGCCTGGTCCATCTGGTACATCAGGGGCTGATGAAGATCACCCTCTTTTTCTGCGCCGGCAATCTGGCCGAGACCCTCGGCATCCACAAGGTCAGCGAGATGGATGGTGTCGGTCGGCGCATGCCCTGGACCATGGCCGCCTTCACCGTCGGCGTCTTTGGCATGATTGGCGCGCCGCCCGTCGCCGGTTTCATCAGCAAGTGGTATTTGGGGCTGGGGGCGCTGGAGGCAGACCAGGGCTGGGTGCTCGTGGTGCTGGCGGGCAGCAGCCTGCTCAACGCCGCCTATTTCCTGCCGATCCTGCATCGCGCCTGGTTCCGCCAACCGCCGGAGAGCTGGCCGAAGGAGCGCAGTTTTGGCCGCCAGGAGACCGCCTGGATGCTGCTGTTGCCACCGCTGCTGACCGCCGCCATGGCGCTGGCTGTCGGACTGCTGGCGACACTGCCCTTCAGCCCGCTGGAGTGGGCGCGGCTGGTGGCGCAACGAGAGTTCAGCCAACCATGAACACAACACTCCAGACCCTGGCGCTGTGGCTGACCGTCGTCTGGCCGCTGCTGCTGGCCATCCCGACGCTGCACTCGCGCCTGCCCTGGCCCCGCCATCTCGCCCTCGCACCGGCGCTGTTGCTGTTGTTGCTGCCCGGCGACGCCACCCTGGCGCTGCCCTGGCTGCTATTGGGTAGCGGGTTTGCCATTGACGGAGAGATTCGCTGGCTACTGGCGATGGCGGTCGCACTCTGGCTCATGGCCGCAACGCTGACAAAACCGTCGGCCCGCGGCACCACCCTCTTTATGCTGACCCTGGCGGGCAACCTGGGGGCCATTCTGGCCACCACCCTGACCGGCTTTTTCAGCTTTACCACACTCATGGGCTACGGTTTTTACGGGCTACTGATCCAGGGCGGCAATGCGGCGTCACGGCGTGTCGGACACCGCTATCTCCTGATCCTGATCGTCGCCGATCTGCTGCTCTTCGAAGCCCTGCTGCTGGCCGCCGCAACCAGCGGAGATCTGCGTTATGAGACGGTGCGCCAGACGATGGCCGAGGGGCCGTTTGCACAGCTCTATCTCTGGATGGCACTCGCCGGATTTTTGCTCAAGATCGGCCTCTGGCCCGCCCACCGCTGGCTGTTGGCAGCATTCCGGTCGACGCCCACCGCAACGGCGCTGCTGCTGGGTGGTGTTCCGGTTGCCATGGGGCTGCTGGGGGCGGTGCGCTGGCTGCCATTGGGTGAACATGCGCTTTACCTGCCGGGCATAGCGCTACTGACGCTGGGCGGGGCGATACTCGGCGTTGCCCTCCAGCGGCGCCAGGAATCAGTTCCACCTCCCGCCGCTGTCTGGCGGCGTCTGGAGCTGTTGCGGCAGTGGGCGGAAAACCGGGGCCAGACGGGTTTGTCGTGGCTGGCTGCGCTCAAACAATATAAACCACCCTTGCCGTGGCCAAAACTGCCAGGGTTTGTGGCCGGGTGGGGCATCAACATTACCCTGTTTGTGCTGCTGGGATTGGCGCTGGCCTGGCTGGCTGGCTGACGTGTGGAATTTTTGTAAATTACGGTTTTGTTGCCCAATAGGGTAAAATCACCCCATTCCCGCATTAAAAAACCAACCAAAAGAGGTGTTTAAGTGTTAGAAGCCTATCGTCAACACGTTGCCGACCGCGCCGCCCAAGGGCTGCCCCCTTTGCCACTAAACCCCGAACAGACCCTCGCTCTGGTGGAGCTGGTCAAAAACCCGCCTGCCGGCGAGGGCGATTTCCTGATGAACCTGTTGGTGGAGCGTGTGCCCGCCGGGGTTGATCAGGCCGCTTACATCAAAGCAGGCTTTCTTGCCGCACTGGCCAAAGGCGAGGCGAACTCCCCGTTGCTCGATGCCGCCCGCGCCACCGAACTGCTCGGCACCATGCTCGGCGGATACAACATCCACCCACTCATCGACCAGCTCGACAACCCTGCCCTGGCCACCATCGCCGCCAAGGCACTGGCCAAAACGCTGCTGATGTTTGATGCCTATCACGACGTCATCGCCAAGGCCAACGCCGGCAATGCCAACGCCAAAGTGGTGGTGGATGCATGGGCCAACGCCACCTGGTTCACCGACCGCCCCGAGCTGGCCAAGGAGATCAAGGTCACCGTTTTTAAAGTCCCTGGCGAGACCAATACCGATGACCTCTCCCCCGCCTCCGAGGCGTGGAGCCGCCCCGACATCCCGCTACACGCCAAGGCGATGCTGGTGGCCATGATGCCCGATGCGATGGAGAAGATCAGCGAATTGAAAAAACTGGGCCACCCGCTGGCCTATGTCGGCGACGTGGTGGGTACTGGTTCGTCACGCAAATCCGCCATCAACTCGGTGCTCTGGCACATGGGCCACACCATCCCGTTTGTGCCCAACAAACATCAGGGCGGCGTGATCCTCGGCAGCAAGATCGCACCGATCTTCTTCAACACCGCTGAAGATTCCGGCGCACTGCCGATCGAATGCGACGTCTCAAAACTCAACATGGGCGATGTCATCACCATCCACCCCTACGACGGTAAGATCACCAACGCTGCGGGCGACGTACTCTCCACCTTTGATCTCAAACCCACCACCATGCCGGACGAGATCCGCGCCGGTGGCCGCATCCCGCTGATCATCGGTCGTTCACTCACCGACCGGACCCGCGATGTGATGGGGCTTGAACCCTCCACCCTGTTCCGCCGCCCCGAGGCCGCCGTTGAGAGCAACAAGGGTTACACCCTGGCGCAGAAGATGGTGGGTAAGGCGTGCGGCGTGGCCGGTGTGCGCCCCGGCAGCTATTGCGAACCACGCATGACCACGGTCGGTTCGCAAGATACCACCGGCGCCATGACCCGCGACGAACTCAAAGAGCTGGCCTGTCTCGGCTTCTCGGCCGACCTGGTGATGCAGTCCTTCTGCCACACCGCCGCCTACCCCAAGCCGGTGGATGTGACGCTGCAACACGAACTGCCCTCCTTCATCCAGACCCGTGGCGGTGTCAGCCTGCGTCCTGGCGACGGCGTTATCCACTCCTGGCTCAACCGCATGGTATTGCCCGACACCGTCGGCACCGGCGGTGACTCCCACACCCGCTTCCCGATTGGCATCAGCTTTCCGGCCGGTTCTGGCCTGGTCGCCTTTGCCGCCGCGCTGGGGGTGATGCCACTCGACATGCCCGAATCGGTACTGGTCCGTTTCAAAGGTAAGATGCAACCTGGCGTCACCCTGCGTGACCTGGTCAACGCCATCCCCTACGCCGCGATTCAGCAAGGGCTGATGACCGTCGAGAAAAAGGGCAAAAAGAACATCTTCTCCGGCCGCGTGCTGGAGATCGAAGGGCTGGAACAACTCAAGGTCGAACAGGCGTTTGAGTTGTCAGACGCCTCGGCCGAACGCTCCGCCAACGGCTGTACCGTCAAGCTGGCCAAAGAGCCAATCATCGAGTTCCTCACCTCCAACATCACCCTGTTGAAGTGGATGATCGGCAACGGCTACGAAGACAAACGCACCCTCAGCCGCCGCATTGAGGCGATGGAGGCGTGGCTCGCCAATCCCGAACTGCTGGAGGCGGACAAGGACGCCGAATACGCCGCCATCATCGAGATCGATCTAGCTGATATCAAAGAACCGATCGTCGCCTGCCCCAACGATCCAGATGACGTCAAGCTGCTCTCAGCCGTGGCGGGTGCCAAGATCGACGAGGTCTTCATCGGTAGCTGCATGACCAACATCGGCCACTACCGCGCCGCCGGCAAGGTGCTCGAAGCGTTTGGCAAACCGGTACCGACCCGCCTCTGGATCGCACCACCCACCAAGATGGATGCGCACCAGCTCACCGAAGAAGGGTACTACTCCATCTACGGCCGGGTAGGTGCACGTACCGAGATGCCCGGCTGCTCGCTCTGCATGGGTAATCAGGCCCGTGTGGCGGACGGTTCAACCGTCATGTCCACCTCCACCCGCAACTTCCCGAACCGGTTGGGCAAAGATGCCAACGTCTATCTCGGCTCGGCAGAGCTGGCGGCGGTCTGCGCCCAGCTGGGCAAAATGCCCACAGTGGCGGAGTACCTTGCTGCGGTGAAAACGCTGGATACCATGACCGAGGATGTCTACCGCTACCTCAACTTCAACGAGATCGCGGAGTATCAATCAGTGGCAGATAAAGTGGTCCTGATCCCGATCGCCGCCGCCTGATCACCAGCCCCACCCAAGGCCCCGCCCTGTTACATCAGGGCGGGGCTTTTTTACGAATCAACATTCAAAACAGGTTATTTAGAAGTGATGATTAACAAAACCAGATTGGCCGTGATAGCCCTACTCGGCTGTTACGCCCTACCGGCCAACGCCAGCGCCATCGTCAACGTCGAAAACATGCGTGTTGGCCCGGCCAAACCCGGCATCAGCGGCAACCTCGATCTCAGAGTCAATGGCAAACGTGGTAATACCAATAAGGATGAGTACGGCATCAATGGCCGCATTCAAAACAACAGCAACAAGGTGACCAACTTTATTGTTGCCTCTTATGACTACGGCGAGGTTAGCAACGTGACCAATACCAACAAGAGTTTTATCCACAGCCGTCACGTGGTTCAGTTCCAGCCGGAACGTGCCTGGGAAGCTTTTGTACAGGCAGAAAAAAACGAATTTTCGCGGCTCTCTTTTCGCGGCCTGATCGGTGGCGGCCTGCGTTTCACCCTGGCCGAAGTGCCTGAAGAGGTGGGACTCTATCTCGGCGCTGGTGCCTACTGGTCACGCGAGACACTCGATCAACGTACCGGCCTGACCGACCACGGCACGGAGGAGTTCAGCCGCGCCAACTTCTATCTGGTCTACAAACACAAACTCAACAGCCAGCTGAACCTGATCAGCACCACCTATTACCAACCACGCCTGAGTGAAACCAGCGATTTTCGTGCCTTGGAACAGGCGGGGCTGACAGTAAAGATGACCGACAAACTGAGCCTCAAACTGTCCCTGAACATCGCCCACGACAGCCGCCCACCGCAGAGCATCAAACAGACCGATACCAGCTACAACACCAGTCTATCGTATCGGTTTTAAATCAGACGTTGGCAACGGTACGCAAAATCGAGGCCCGCAGTGTGGGCCTCTCATTTTTTAACACCCCATCACTACAGTCATCACCAATAGCGCCACCTGAGTAAAGCAACTCGTTCGACGACGGTAAAAATACCCCGACCAAACCAATAGGCTATCTTTATCGTCGCAGATGTTCTGTTTTTTTGGGTATGCTGCTGTAGATAATCAGTCAATAAACTCAACAACCTCACGGAAGAGCCATGGCACGTACCAACCCCAATAGCTTCGGCACCCAAAAGACCCTTACCGTAAAACGTAAGAGTTACCACTATCACTCCTTGGCGGAGTTGGCGGAGGCGGGCCACCTGAACCTGGATCGGCTGCCCTTTGCCATCAAGCTGCTGCTGGAAAATCTGCTGCGCCACGAAGATGGTCTCAACATCACCCGCGACACTATTGAAACGCTGATCAACTGGAACCCTAAAGCGGTACCGGAGCGCGAGATCCTTTTCATGCCAGCACGCGTGCTGTTGCAGGATTTTACCGGTGTGCCCGCCGTGGCCGATCTGGCCGCCATGCGCAGCGCGGTGCAGCGGCTCGGTGGGGATGCGGCGCACATCAACCCTCTGACCCCGGCCGATCTGGTCATCGACCATTCGGTACAGGTGGATAACTACGGCAGTGGCACGGCCTTTCAGACCAATGCAACGCTCGACTATGAGCGCAATCGTGAGCGTTACCAGTTTCTCAAATGGGGGCAGCAGAGCTTTAGTAACTTCCGGGTGGTACCGCCGGGTAGCGGCATCGTGCATCAGGTCAACCTTGAGTATCTGGCCAGCCTGGTGATGAACAGCGAGATCGACGGCCGGCGCTGGCTCTATCCCGACAGCGTCATCGGCACCGACTCTCATACTACTATGATCAACGGCCTCGGCGTATTGGGATGGGGCGTCGGTGGTATCGAGGCCGAGGCGGCGCTGCTCGGCCAACCCAGTGCCATGCTGATTCCACATGTGGTGGGGGTGCGTCTGAGTGGCCAGCCGGAATATGGTGTTACCGCTACCGATATTGTACTGAGCCTCACCGAGCGGCTGCGCCAACATGGTGTGGTTGGCGCCTTTGTTGAGTTCTACGGCCCGAGTCTGGGCGAGCTGAGTCTGGCCGACCGCGCCACCATCGCCAACATGGCGCCGGAGTATGGCGCCACCTGTGGCCTCTTTCCGGTCGATGCCCGCACCATCGACTACCTGCGCCTGACCGACCGCAGCGAACAGGCCGAACTGGCCGAGGCCTACTACCACGCCCAAGGCATGTGGTACTTCGCCGGCCAGACCGAGGCCTACTACAGTGAGGTGATCGAGTTTGATCTGGGCAGCGTCGAACCTTGTCTGGCGGGGCCGTCGCGGCCGCAAGACCGTGTGCCACTGGCCGCCGTGCGCGGCTCCTTCCGCCAGGCGCTGGTGAGCCAGATCGAACGTTCGGGTAAAAACATCGACAAGCTGCAAAAGGATCGCTGGCTCAGCGAAGGGGGCCACTTTCCGCTGGCGCCGGAGCTGGAGGAGAAACGCTCAAACGACAGCCACCTCTTTAATCTCAGCGTGCCGGTACGTCAGCCCGACGGTGTGGCTTACAACCTTTGCCACGGTTCGGTGGTGATCGCCGCCATCACCTCCTGCACCAACACCTCCAACCCGGCGTTGATGCTGGCGGCCGGGTTGTTGGCACGCAACGCCGTCAAGCGCGGTCTCCAGGTCAAACCCTGGGTCAAGACCAGCTTTGCACCCGGCTCCCGTGTTGTCACCGACTACCTCAGCAGCGCCGGACTGCTCCCCTATCTGGAGGCGTTACGCTTCCACCTGGTCGGTTACGGCTGCACCACCTGCATTGGCAACAGCGGCCCGCTGCCCGACCATGTCGACGTCGCTGTGCGCGAGGGGGATCTGAACGTCGCCGCGGTGCTCTCCGGCAACCGCAACTTCGAAGGACGGGTCAACCCGCTGGTACGTAGCAACTACCTCGGCTCGCCGCCACTGGTAGTGGCCTACGCCCTGGCGGGCAACCTCAACATGGACCTGACCAAAGATCCGCTCGGCATCGATCCCAACGGCCAACCGGTCTACCTGCACGAACTCTGGCCGAGCCACGATGAGATCGAACAGCTGCTGCATCGCCACCTCGCGCCGGAACAGTTCCGCCGTCTCTACGGCCAGATCTTCGCCGGAGACGCGCAGTGGGAGAGCCTGGCCATCCCCACTGGCGAGCTGTTCCAGTGGCAGCCCGACTCCAGCTACATCAAAGAACCGCCCTTCTTCGACAACATGCAACCCACCCCGCCAGGGCTGGCGGAGATCCACGGCGCCCGGGTGCTGGTGATGCTGGGTGATTCAATCACCACCGACCACATCTCGCCCGCTGGCACCATTGGCCGCACCAGCCCCGCCGGCGAGTATCTGATAGCACAAGGGATCGAGCCACGCGACTTCAACTCCTACGGCGCCCGCCGTGACAACCACGAGGTGATGGTGCGTGGCACCTTTGCCAACCCGCGCCTGCGCAATCTGCTGGTGCCGGGCACTGAAGGCAGCGCCACCCGCCACCTGCCCGACGGTAAACCGATGTCGATCCACGCCGCCGCCGTACAATATAAGAGTGAATCAACCCCGCTAATCGTATTGGGAGGTAAAGAGTACGGCACCGGCTCCTCACGCGATTGGGCCGCCAAGGGGCCGCTGCTGCTCGGCATCCGCGCCGTCATCGCCGAAAGCTTTGAACGGATCCACCGCTCCAATCTGGTCGGCATGGGCATTTTGCCGCTGCAATACGTAAACAACAAAACCGCCGCCAGCCTGGGGCTGACGGGCGAAGAGCTGTTCAACATTGAGGGTATTACCGAACTGAAACCGTCACAACGGTTGCGGGTGCAGGCCAGCGCCGCCGATGGCCGCGTCATCACCTTTCTGGTAAGCGCCTGCGTCGACACCGCCACCGAGGTCGAATACCTGCGCCACGGCGGTATCCTGCCGTATGTGGTGCGACAGGCACTCAAGCGCTAAACGTCGCTACCCATCACCCGTTTACGGACACCAAATATTGCCCCCACAGGGACTCTGGGCCGTATCGAGGTAGGCGCGCCAATTGACGTTGGCGTGGTCAAAGGTGGCGGTACCGTAGTTATAGGTTCCGACACCATAGATAGGCATGAGTGTGAAGCCGTTTGAAGATAGGCTCGGATAGTAGACACTCTTATAAGTTGCCTGACCCGTGTAGGCGACCCAGCCACTGCCGGCCGTCCAGGTATATTTCGAGGCGCTGATATTTTGACCCTGCAGTGGCCCACTACCGACCGGCCGACCACCTGCCGCATCAAAATGGGGACCGGTAGCGCCCATTGTTGGATCAACAAAATCAAGTTTCAGAACAAACTCTGATGCTGGCTTACGAGCATAGTTGGCGTTGACGCTTGAGTCACCAATCCCGGCTACGGTTGGGTTGACCGTCACCGTGCTGGTACCGATGGTGAGGGGGGTATTGCCGGTATTATAATCCTGGCCACGCATATCCGCCTGGAACACAGCGACAATCTGACCGTCATCAACCTTTTGATAGATAAGTGGTTTGTTATTTATCTTATCTTTCAGAAACTCCTGGTAGGCACCATTGCTGTTGTCGATCTGGCGCATGATGACACGGGTGGGATTGGCGCTGCCATTGCCGGTCCAGGCGGCATTGGTACGCAGTGAATCGGCGCCGGAACCGGCATAGATCTCTGTCTCAATCATGTCGCTCTTGTTTGCCTGGCCATAATTACCGCCATCAATGGCATTTTTAGTGTTGTTGTAAGCACCGGCAAAACCACCACTGTCACTGATACGCGAATTTTCAGTCGTCGATTGATACTGACCGGCGGTCCCTGATCCCGTCATATAAGTCTGCGAGGTGCCCATGCGAATCCAGACATCCTGCTTCCAGCTGTCATTCACATTACCCAGCAACAGATGCCAATAGACATTGCCATCGGTCGCCGTAACCGCCTCCTGGCGAAAAGGCTGCTGGGCAACGATGTCAAACTTGGTCCCGGTACTGCTTCTAAACCAGAAACAGCCACTATCGGTATAGCCGGTAATGCCACACGAGTTGCCCTGGTCATTGTCGCCATTACCGAGTGAACCCTTTGAATTCCCTGTGTTATCAGTCACGGTGGTATTGGGGCGAAAGTTGAGGGAAAAATCGGCGTCAGCCGCCGTACTTAACAACAAACCACACAGCAATAGCCAGAAGGCCCCGTTGGTGATGGCATGGTCCTGGTAGCGCAAAAACACCTGGATAATACCTCCTTCATAAACATGCTCCCGACATATGGATATCGGCCCCTAGCAGATGAACATTAAGCGTTATTAAGATATACTGGATTTTGCGTCCCCCCCTATCAAGTAGGCGGAGCTTTGAAGACGCTAATAAACAGGAGGGTGTTTACGGATAAACAATAAAAAAACGATTTAGGCGTCTGCACAGCCACTGCGGAAAGAAGCTGTGTGTTTATAAACGTAGGAGTGTGATGGCGACCACATCGCATTACGGCCTTAAAAAAATCTCAAGCTAAGGAACAGGTAACCATGGCAAACGTGTTTTTCAAATATGGCTTAATTTGTGCGCTGCCACTGCATCTGGCCACGGCGTGGGCCGCAAACCCGAATGACCCTCCCCCCAACAGCAGCTTCTCACTCAACTTTCTGCCCATCAATACCTGGGATGGCCAGCAGAGTAAAAAAGATATTTTTGCCGCCTGTGGTATTGGCAACCTCCCCATTGGCGCTGGCTCCAAGGGCGACCAGATGTGTGATGACAACAAAGGAGGACCCAGCGGCTACAAAGACCACTTTGTGCACGATGGTTACATCCCCGGCACCACACTTTACCTTCAGGAGGTGGATAAAGATTCCGGCATCTGGCACCAGGTGCTCATCGACAATGCCGAAAACTTCAAAATGGATATCTACATCAACATGAGTATGGGCACAGCCGGCCTGGGCCAGGCTAGAGGCATGAGTGGCGGGAAAAACTCCGGTCATGTCTATCCTATCGACCCCAAGCGACAAGATCTCACCGGCACGGGCACCGGTGATCCGACACGTGTCCAATACCGCATGCTGATCGAACAGCAGGACTTTAAGATGGATACGGTTAAGGATAGCTGGAACCGAAAACCTAAAATCATCCAGCAAATCACCGGCCAGAATATGAAAATGAATACGCTCATCGACATGAGCAACAGCAGCTATTCCGACATGTTAACCCCGGGCATTGTCACCCATACCACGGAAATCACGGGGCTTCCCGCCTATAGCTTTGATTCACGTACCAGCCCCTCCTCCTACATCACAGCCGGGCGTTTTAAAATATCTTCAAGCAGCGGTGATGCAAAAGACCCAACCTATACCTATGTTGGCGCTGCCAAAGATTATGGTAAAAACCTGAACTGGCTTGAGTACTGGCATGGCTCGCGAAACCCTGCCTATTGGCAGCCGGGTGAGTCTTACGGTTATGGTGGTGCTGACTCTACTGATGGTGATGGGGAAGAAAAAAACTGGGGACCGTAGCCACAAAGTGGGAACGAAGCTTCATTTGTTAGCATTTTCTAAAACTAGGCGACTGGCGTAGATATCGGTGAAGATTAAATCATTTATCAGCACACTTGGCGACGCCATCACTCAGTACACAGGGCGTACACCTCTTCGATAGAGGTTTTACCATCACGCGCCAGCTGCAGGGCATTGTCTTGCAGAGTACGCATCCCTTGTGCGATAGAGAGCTTGCCGATCTCTTGAGCTGATTTGCCATCGGAGATGAGATCGGCAATCTCCGGCGTAATCACCATCAGCTCGGAGACTGTGACCCGCCCCTGATAACCCGAGTAGTTACAGGTGATGCAACCCCCGCCACGGCGAAACTTCTCCCCCTCCTTAAGTTTGAGCACTTTGTAAACGTGGGGTTCCACCTGCTCGTCATCAACACAATGGGAGCAGTTCACCCGAATCAAGCGCTGCGCCATAACGCCCAGCAGGGTAGTGCTGAGCAGGTAGGACTCAATGCCCATGTCAAGCAGACGGGTAACGGTTGATGGGGCGTCGTTGGTATGCAGGGTGCTGAAGACCAGGTGCCCGGTCAGCGCCGCCTTGTTGGCAATCTGGGCAGTCTCTTCATCCCGAATCTCCCCCACCATGATGACGTCCGGATCATGACGCAAGAAGTGCTTCAGCGCCTGAGCGAAGGTATACCCTTTGGCCAATGCAACCTGCACCTGCTCAACCCCTTCCATGTCATATTCCACCGGATCTTCGATGGTAAGGATGTGTTGATTGCGGCGTTTCACCTCATCAAGAATGGCGTAGAGCGTTGTCGATTTCCCCGAACCGGTGGGACCTGTTACCAGAAAGATGCCGTTGGGGCGGGTGATCAGCCGCTTGGTATATTCAAGGTCGCGTTTATTCAACCCCAGATCATTTAACGGCCGGAAACCCGCCTGTTTGTCCAGTACGCGGATAACCACACTCTCGCCATTGACGGTCGGGATCACCGAGATACGCAGATCGACCTGGCGCCCCTGGCGCATCATGCGGGCGTGCCCCCCCTGCGGTAGACGGCGCTCGGAGATATCCATCTGGCCAGTGATCTTGATCCGGCTCACCAGCGCTGGCAGCAACGAACGATGCAGAGTACGAACAAACTGCATCTTGCCATCCACTCTATAGAAGACATTGACGCGATCCTTCTCCGGGCGAATGTTGATATCGGAGGCGCCGCTGGTCACAGCCTGCAGGATGATGGCGTTAAGCAGCCGCACAATCGGCTTCTTCTGCGCCTCCTGCTCAATGACATGCACGGCCTCGTTTTTTGGATTGAGTTCGGCCACCGGGTCAAAATCCATCTCAAGATCATCCAGCGCCGCGAACTCTTCATGGTCACGATAATGTTTTGAGAGCGCCGCATCGAGTTCCTCCCGCGAGGCCATCACTGACTCGATATTGCGTTTGCAATTAAATCTCAGCGCCTCAAGAGCGGCATGATCGAGTGGATTAACCATCGCCACCACCAATGAGTTATCAATTTCAGCCAGCGGCAACGCCTTATATTGCAGAGCAATATCGACAGAGATCGCCCCTAACAGGGTTGAATCAATCTCAAAGTTTTCAATTTTCACATAAGGAATAGCCAGCTTTTTAGCGAGCGCGATGTTGAGCTGATCAGGCGTCACCAGGCCCGACTCAACCAGAATCTGACCGATGTGGCGACGCCCAGTACGAAGCTCCTTCTGAAACTGCAAGGCGTTATCGAGCTGATCCACACTAATCAGCTGCTCATCCAGCAATACCTCGCCCAGACGCATATCAGACATACGCCTGTGCACTTGCAGCAGTGCACGTAAATCTTTGGCATTTTTAAGTGTATAGGTACGCATCTGTTCCCTGTCCTTGGGTAAATTGAAATTGTCAGATAGCTGCCCGAACCCGCCATTCTATTCGTTTAATGGTAACCGGCAAACCAATACCACACCAAGCCACTACATATTTATTGCATTTTTCTCAGGTAGTTTTATAGTTAATCCTGTTATCTGGATGAGTTTTAGTGTTTTTATTTTATTCACTGCGTCAGGCAAGTGGCAGAAGATGGGCAAAATAAGCGGCAATAACATGCCCACACCTCTGTCAAATAGTTGACAAAAAAATACCAACCCTCCAACCAGCGCCACTATAACCTTTGTTTTCATTAGGGATCATCATGAAACGAGAAGATTGGCACGCATCTAGCAAGGATGATGGCAAGCAGGAGGAGTTGCAAATGAATGTAGTCACTCAGAAAGAGCTAAAACAACCGCGGTACGACCGCCTCGGCAGTCTGGCGCTGGACATGCCCGCCCCCGAGGATAGCGAATCTCAAGGTGAGCTGGAAAAGGCACTGCGCCTTTCAGGCATCCTTCAAACCACACTGGACGTGACCAAGATCATTGAGCTGTTTGCCCATGAGATCGCCATGCTGGTTAATTACCAGCATATTTCATACAGCCATAAAGAACTCGGTATCGCCATCTCTTACGGCACCGCCGCTCCCCATAGCTGCATCTACCGTCTGGTAGTCTCCGGCGAAACGCTGGGCGAACTGGTCCTAAGCCGGCGCAAAAAATTCACCCTCAAAGAGACCTCTTTTTTGGAAACACTGCTGTGCGGCCTGGTCTATCCGCTGCGCAATGCCCTGCTCTACAAAAAGGCGTTAGAGGCAGCCCACCGCGACCCGCTTACCGGTATCAACAATCGCGCCGGCATGGACGCCGCCATCGAACGGGAGATTCAGCTGGCACAACGCCACGGCACAGAACTGTCACTGCTGGCCATGGATATCGATCACTTCAAAAAAATCAACGACGCTCACGGCCACTCCATGGGTGACTGTGTCATCAAGGCAATCGCTGAAGCGGCCACCGTTGCCATCCGCAGCTCCGATATGGTGTTCCGTTTTGGTGGTGAAGAGTTTGTCATTCTGCTCAGCAATACCGGCCGTAAGGGCGCGACCCTGCTCGCCAACCGTCTGCGTCAAAAGATAGAGGAGACCTGCATCATCTGCGATGGCACCCATCTCTCCGCCACCGTCAGCATCGGCATCACCTGCTCGCAAAAAGATGATACCCATGCAAAACTGTTTGCGCGCGCCGACAGCGCGCTCTACCAGGCAAAATCGGGGGGTCGCAACTGCTGTAAATTTGCTCCACCAGAAGCCAGCTGATTATGATTTCACCAACACTCCAAACAAACCTTTCACCACAGGGAAGATAATTCAAAATTAACCCTATTATAAATCTGAAACTACTACTATCGCCGTTAAAGAGTGCTCGGTAGTTAAAACCAACAGCAGTAGCAACCACACTCACGACAGCTTTTCATTCGTACACATTGACTCAACCAACAACAACCGTCATATTTACCCAGACATCCACGCAGGACAACAATTACATGAGTCAACATTGAGCATGGAAGCGCCAATTTTGATAGCCCATCGCGGCTATGCAAAGCGCTATCCTGAAAATACGCTGATTGCCATTCAGGCCGCACTGGAGGCAGGTGTTAACTACGTTGAGTTCGACGTTCAGTTCACCAAGGATAGCGTTCCAGTTGTGCTTCACGATGTTAGCCTGAAGCGCACCACCGGCACCAATAAACGCATCTTCAATCTCAATCATGAACAGCTCGATGGCATCCTGGTCAACGAGGCCAAGATCCATCCGCGCAAGTTTGCCCACGTTGGCATTCCGACGCTGACATCTGTTGTGGAGCTGTTCAGCCTCTGGCCTAACGCCCGCGCCCTGGTTGAAATCAAACAGGAGACACTGGATGCGTTCGGCATCGAAAAGGTGATGAAGATACTGCTGCAAACCTGCCGGCCGATACTTGATCGCTGCATCCTGATTGCTTATGACGAACTTTCGTTGCGTTGTGGCCGCGCCATGGGTTTCAAAAAGATCGGCTGGATACTCAGTAAGTACAATGATGAATCACTCTCTGTCGCCACCGGCTTGGCGCCGGATTATCTGATATGCAATCACACCAAGATTCCCAAATTGGCAACCTCACTTTGGCGCGGCCCGTGGAAATGGGCCTTCTATGAAGTGATTCAGCCCAAGGTGGCACACGAGCTGGCCGCACTGGGGGCGCACTATGTCGAAACCATGGCAGTGGCCGAGATGTTAAAAGACAAAGCACTTTTGAGCCGTTGCCAAACCATCGAATAGGTTGTTGATTAATTTGCCCAATAACTCATCAGCCAGGCAGTTTGATATTGTTGTCATCGGCGGAGGTATTCACGGTGCCGGCGTTGCCCAGGCCGCTGCTGCTGCTGGCCACTCCGTGCTGGTACTGGAGCAGACCGCACTGGCAGCCGGCACCTCCAGCCGCTCCAGCAAACTGATTCACGGCGGCCTGCGCTATCTGGAGAGCGCCCAGTTCAATCTGGTACGTGAATGTCTGCATGAACGCACCCTGCTGCTAAAAAATGCCCCCGACCTTGTCAAACTCAAACCCTTCTATCTGCCGATCTATCCCGATACCACACGCCGCCCCTGGCAGGTCCGCAGTGGCCTGGCACTCTACGCCACCCTCGGCGGCTTAAGCAGTGACACCCGTTTCAGGCAAATCCCCAAACGCGACTGGCCAAGCCTCGATGGTCTGGAACTACGCGGACTGGAGAAGGTTTTCTGTTATTACGATGCCCAGACCGACGACGCCGCCCTCACCGCTGCGGTGATGCGTTCAGCCCAGTCACTCGGCGCTGAACTGGTTATGCCGGCCGAATTTATCAGCGGCCTGAGAAGACCCAATAATGACGATGGCTACATTGTCAGATACCGTCACAACGGCACAGAGCAGCTCTGCGAGACGGGTTTCATCATCAACGCCGCTGGCCCCTGGGGCAATCAGGTGCTGAGTCGCATCAGCCCCACTGTCAACAAACTCGCGATGGATTTGGTGCAGGGCACACACATCATTATTGAAGGAGAGGTGACGCAAGGCATCTATTACGTTGAGGCGCCGCAGGACAAACGCGCCGTCTTTGTCATGCCCTGGCAAGACAAACTGATGGTCGGCACCACCGAAACCGTCTATCAGGGTGACCCCGCTAAGGTGGTACCGCTGCCCAACGAAATCAGTTATCTGTGTCAGACACTCGCGCACTACTTTCCAAGTTATCACCACATCAACAGCGAAAACGTGCTCTCCGCCTTTGCCGGGCTGCGGGTACTGCCCAAGAGCATGGGCACTGCCTTCTCACGTCCGCGCGATACCATCTTCCATGTCGACAACCGCGACCGGCCCCGCCTCGTCACCATTTACGGTGGCAAACTCACCGCCTATCGCGCCACCGCCGAACGACTGCTGCATCAGTTCAAAGATATGTTGCCCAAACGCAAGGCCGTCGCCGATACCCGCACGCTGCCACTGCTACCAGAGTAAGGTCGCCAACCCGTACCAAAGCCAGTAAAATGGCGATCCTCTTTCATCACCATCAACAGGTCCACACCCCTATGAAAAGCCTCTGGGACGATAACGAAGCCAAACAGTACAGCGACGAGCTCGGCCTGCGTGTCTACAGCTCACGGCTATTAGGGCGTGATGCCACCCTGGTACTGCATGGTGGTGGTAATACCTCCGTCAAAATCACGCAAAAAAATATCGTCGGCGAAGAGCAGCAACTGCTGTGTGTCAAAGGCAGCGGCTGGGATCTGGAGACCATCGACCGCCCCGGCTTTCCCGCCGTCAAACTCGACCACCTGATCAAACTGGCAAAACTCGAATCACTCAGCGATCCGCAGATGGTCAACGAACTGCGCACCCACATGACCGATGCTGGCGCGCCGACACCCTCAGTCGAAGCGATCCTGCACGCCACCCTGCCCTACAAGTTTGTCGATCACACCCACGCCGATGCGCTGGTCACCATCACCAACACACCGGGCGGACTCGAAAAAATCAAACAGATCTACGGCGACACAATTGTTATCGTGCCTTACATCATGCCCGGCTTCGACCTCGCCCGCCTCTGCGCCATCGAGTTCGAGAAGCAGCACAACGCCAATACCATCGGCATGGTGCTGATGAACCACGGCATCTTCTCGTTTGCCGACGATGCCAAGAGCTCTTACGAACGTATGATCCAACTGGTCGGCATGGCCGAGGAGTACATCAAGTCACAGAGCGCCTGGGAGTTGGATTACGACACAGCTGCCAACAACAGTGCCGATGCTCTTGCACTCGCCGCACTGCGCCGCGACATTTCAAAGGCCGCTGGTTTCCCGGTAGTACTGCGCAGCCAACGTGATGCCAAGGCGATGAGCTTCTGCAACCGTTCAGACGTTGCCAAGGTTGCCCAGCAAGGCCCCGCTACCCCTGATCATGTGATTCGCACTAAACGACTGCCACAGATTGGCCGTGATGTTGCGGGTTATGTCGAGACATACAAAAACTATTTCAATCAACACGCCTCCGATGCACGTGAACCGAAGACGATGGTCGATCCCGCACCGCGTGTCATACTCGACAAAACACTGGGCATGATCAGCATTGGCAAGAGCGCCAAAGAGGCGCAGATTGTCACCGACATCTACGACCACACCATGGATATCATCGCCCGCGCCGAGTTGATGGGCGGCTGGCAGGCGCTCTCGGCAAAACATATCTTCGACATGGAGTACTGGGATCTGGAACAGGCCAAACTGCGCAAGGGCGGCAGCGCACCGCAGTTCCAGGGCGAGATCGCACTCATCACCGGTGCCGCCTCTGGCATCGGTAAGGCGTGTGTCGAGTCGATGCTCAAACGCGGCGCTGCCGTGATCGCCATCGACATCGATGCCAAGATCGAAACGCTCTTCAAACGCGCCGACTATCTCGGCATCACCTGTGATGTGGCCGACGAAACAACACTGATCGCCGCGATCAAACAGGGCGTCGCCCACTTCGGCGGGCTCGACATGGTCGTGCTCAACGCCGGCATCTTCCCCGGCGGCAAACGCATCGACAATCTCAGCAGTGACGAGTGGCGCAAGGTGATGCAAATCAACCTCGACCCCAACCTGGTGTTGATGCGCGAGACCTATCCATTCCTGAAACTGGCACCGAAAGGTGGCCGCGTCGTCGCCATGGGTTCCAAAAACGTCCCCGCCCCCGGCCCCGGCGCAGCCGCCTACTCCGCCACCAAAGCCGCGCTGACCCAGATGACCCGCATCGCCGCGCTCGAATGGGGAGCAGAGAACATCCGCATCAACACACTGCATCCCGATTGTGTATTTGATACCGGCATCTGGACCGACGAAGTACTCGCTGCACGCGCCAAACACTACGGTCTGACAGTGGAGCAGTACAAACGCAAGAATATATTGAAGACCGAAGTCACCAGCCATGATGTAGCCGAACTTACCTGCGAACTCTGCGGACCGCTATTCGCAAAAACCACAGCTGCGCAGATCCCCATCGACGGTGGCAATGAGAGGGTGATTTAAGCGACCACACCATCGAATCAATGGGCGGGCTCATTCTCACATTCGTAGGGTGCGTATAATCGTGGCAGGGGAACCAATCCTTTAAGGGACTTGTATTGATGCTGAAGCACCTATTTCTTAGACCAGAAATGCTTGGTCGCCTGATATTTTCTAAACCAGACGGACAGTCCTATTACGTTCAAGCAACTTCTGAGCAGAAAACCAGACGCGCGCTCCCCGAGGAGATCGTTCGACAATTGTTCGTGCTGTCTCTACTTCATGATTATAAATACCCGGAGGGGTTAATCCGCTTGGAATTACCTATCCAGATGGGTAGAGAAAAAAAGCGTGCTGATATTGCTGTATTGGAGGCTAATGGCAATGTCAAAATTATCATAGAGGTCAAGGTAGAGCATGACAAAGACTCTATGCCGCAGCTTATGTCATACATGGCAATTACGGGGGCTTTGTATGGAGCAATCGTTTCCAGTGCTGAAATTATTTGCGTCAAACGGCTATCAACCCAGGATATAGTACCGATAAGTGACTTACCTATTTTCTTGGGAAATGACACCTTGTCTGAGCCTGAAATACAGGCGAAGCACAATCCACAACCAAGTTTTCCAGGCACCCCGTGCGCCTCCATTGAAGTAGAAGGCTTTGAGCGAAATACTCCAACCCACGCCAAGATCACAATCAAAGGGCACACACTTCAACTCTCTAACGTAGAGCTAGAGTCATACAAAAAACTTAGGCAGAAGTTTCTGATAGCAGGTGTAGCCCTTAACCCGAACGTCAAACAGGCGGAGTGGTTTGATATGTTTAGTCAGCTGCTAGAGACCACGCCGATAAATGCCATGCCTATTTTAGTGGAAAGTGACACCTCGTCTGAGCCTGAAATACAGACGGATTACAATCCACAACCAAGTCTGCCAGGCACTCCGTGCGCCTCCATTGAAGTAGAAGGCTTTGAGCGAAATACCCCAACCCACGCCAAGATCACAATCAAAGGTCACACACTTCAACTCTCCAACGTAGAGCTAGAGTCATACAAAAAACTTAGACAGAAGTTTTTGATAGCGGGCGCGGCCCTTAACCCGAATGTCAAACAGGCAGAGTGGTTTGAGATATTTAGTCAGCTGCTAGAGCATACACCGATTACTTATCTGTCCAGTCCACAGCGGGGTAGTGCTGTTGATGAGAAGGCACTGGCAGCTATCGAGGAAGCATTGGGGCAAGGGCAGCCTGGATTCTCGGGTGGTTGGATCAGTTCATTTGCGCTGGATAGGTTGCTGGATAGACTCAAGATCAGTGTTCCGCGCACTAATCGCAAAAAATTATTAAACGCGCTTGGCTATGAGTGGCACCCTAACCTCCCTGATGGGCGTTTGAACAACCCGATCAATGACCCTTCTGGCGATTTCGGCAGACCGAGATTGTTTATTTCTAAGGAGCATATGACTGCAAGATGGGTTAATGGTAGTGATATCGCCAGGGCGTATCTTGCAGATCAAGTTTCGGGGAGTTGAGGTTGGTGCCAATAACGTCAATGAGACAAACCACGTTACCGGCTTGTCTCCGAGCAGCAAGTAGGCTGGACTTGGAGTTTTTCGAAAAAACTGGGGCATTTGATTGAACAATATCTATGGGTGGTGTTTATGACTGAATTGAAAGATCGAATTGAAGATGTTCTTTCCTTGGTGGAACAGAATTTTGAATTTTTCCATGTTGGGATGTTTTTTGATGATTACGCAAAGCGTAATGATCTCTCATCAAAGGTTGTACCAATCGAACTATCTCTTGAAGATGAAAAAGTGTTTAGGCCGGGTGATATAGTCAAAGATTCATTGCGTGACTATTTTATAAAAGACAGATCGACCGTCTTTGGTTACATGGTCGCATGGAATGCATTTCGTGGAATCGGCATGGCAATGAAGGAGGGACTGCAAGACAATCCAAACCTTAAGGATTTCATAAAGAAAAAGCTCGGGAACAGATATGAACATTATCACGCCATTTTGAGTTTTATTAGAAATGTGTTGTCGCACAACATACACGACGAAACACAGCTGAAAGAACAAAACTACAAAGATACCCGCACATATTTTGTGAGGGATGTTTGTTCAACAGGAGTTGCAACACTTTCCATTAACTATGCCGATGATTTTCCAGGAACGAATCTTCCAAGTGGCTATGGATTCAATCTTGAAGTTAATTTCAATTTATTAAATCCTGGAAAACGTTTTATTGAGGTTATTTCTGAATCGCATTTATATATGTTTTCTGAACTTTGCTTCATTTTAGTTAAAGCATTTCGGAACGAAGCGCAGCCAAGCTGAGGTGCATTCCATGCACCAATGACAACTGAAGCATAGACCATCGAATACAGAGATTGATGCCGGATATTTTTTGGATCGCAAAGGTAAAAATTGGAGCTGATCTTATGAACATCAACCTGAACCTAGAGGCTTTGGAAGCGGAGGTTCTTAAACTCTCCTCTGCTGATCGTTCCCATCTTTTAGAGCGGCTCATTGGCAGCCTTGATGCAGATGCTGCAATCGATGCGGCATGGGAACAAGAGGCCGAGCGCCGTCAGATGGATATCGAATCCGGGAAGGTCACCCTGGTTTCTGGTGAAGAGGCGATGCCCCGTTTAAGAGAGAAGTTGAAACGGTGACTTTTTCACTGCACCCGGAGGCAGAAAGAGACATTGCCGATGCAATTGATTTTTATCTTCGGAATGCAGGCTTGATTGTCGCCGAGAGGTTTTTGGATGAGTTTTACAGGGCGGCCCGCTTTCTCGTAGAGAATCCTGAGGCTGGTACACCATCGTTGCGTGATCGCCGCACGTTTCCTCTCCATATTTTTCCGTATTCAATTGTGTATGTACCATCACGTGGAGAGATCTGTATTCTAGTCGTCAGACATCAGCGCCGTCAGCCAAGTTACGGTGCAGAACGACAGTAACGAGGGCATTTGAGTAAATCCACCCAACATTAATAGGCTGTGTCCGCATGAGCGAGCATGGCAATAAACAAAACACTTAAACAACGGAAACTAAAAACACCATGGCCCAATACATCTACACCATGAACCGGGTGAGCAAGGTTGTTCCCCCGAAGCGCACCATCATCAAGGACATCTCGCTCTCATTTTTTCCTGGCGCCAAGATCGGGCTGCTCGGTTTGAACGGTGCGGGTAAATCGACCGTCATCCGCATTATGGCTGGCGTGGACAAGGATTTCGACGGTGAGGCGCGACCGCAGCCCGGCATCAAGATCGGTTATCTGGCACAGGAACCCGATCTCGATCCGACCAAGGATGTGCGTGGCAATGTGGAAGAGGCGCTTGGCCACATCAAAGAGGCGATGGTGCGCCTGGATGCTGTGTATGCCGCTTATGCAGAACCGGATGCTGATTTCGATGCGTTGGCCAAGGAGCAGGCAGAGCTGGAGAACATCATCCAGGCATCTGACGCCCACAACCTCGATCGCAAACTGGAGATCGCCGCCGAGGCGTTGCGCCTGCCGCCTTGGGATGCTGATGTCACTACCCTCTCCGGGGGTGAGAAGCGCCGTGTGGCGTTGTGCCGTCTGATCCTCTCCGCGCCTGACATGCTGCTGCTCGATGAACCAACCAACCATCTTGATGCCGAGTCGGTCGCCTGGCTCGAACACTTCCTGCGCGAATATGAAGGAACTGTGGTTGCCGTGACCCATGACCGTTACTTCCTCGATAACGTGGCGGGCTGGATCCTGGAACTGGACCGTGGCCACGGCATTCCGTGGGAGGGTAACTACTCCTCCTGGCTGGAGCAGAAGGGGGCACGCCTGGCACAGGAAGAGAAGGGCGAAAGCGCCCGCATCAAGGCGATGAAGACCGAACTTGAGTGGGTGCGCAGCAATCAGAAAGGGCGTCACGCCAAGAGCAAGGCGCGTCTGGCCCGTTACGAAGAGATGGCCAGCCAGAGCTACGAACAGCGTAACGAGACCAACGAACTCTTCATTCCAGCAGGGCCGCGTCTCGGCGATCTGGTCATCGAGGCCAAACACCTCAACAAGGCCTTTGGTGACCGCCTGCTGATCGAAGACCTCAACTTCAGCCTGCCGCCCGGCGGCATCGTCGGTGTCATCGGCCCCAACGGCGCGGGTAAGTCGACACTCTTCAAGATGCTCATGGGACTGGAGAAACCAGACAGTGGGGAACTGCGCATCGGTGAGACCGTCAAACTTGCCTACGTCGACCAGAGCCGCGATACCCTCGATGGCAAAAAGACGGTCTGGGAAGAGATCTCCGATGGTCAGGAGATCATCACTGTCGGCACCACCACTATCAACTCACGCGCCTATCTGAGCCGCTTCAACTTTAAGAGTGGTGATCAGCAGAAGCGTGTCAGCGACCTCTCCGGTGGTGAGCGTAACCGCCTGCACCTGGCCAAGTTGCTGAAGAGTGGCGGCAACGTGCTGCTGCTCGATGAACCAACCAACGATCTCGACATCGAAACCCTGCGCGCCCTCGAAGATGCGCTGCTGGAGTTTGGTGGCTGCGCCGTGGTCATCTCCCATGACCGCTGGTTCCTCGACCGCATCGCCACCCACATGCTTGCCTTCGAAGGCAACTCACACGTGGAGTGGTTTGAGGGTAACTTCGCCGATTACGAAGAGGACAAAAAGCGCCGCCTCGGTGATGATGCCGTCAACCAGCCGCATCGCATCACCTACAAGAAATTTGGTGCTTAATGCCGCGCTGGGCCGTTGTTTGAAGGTGGATTAAAACCACACCACCCGATCATTGGCCAGAGACAACAAAGCCCCTTTGGCATACCGTCAAAGGGGCTTTTTTATTACACTGCAATACCGTTGGTCCGGCGATTTTAAAACGCATCAGAAGATAGTTTTATCTCTTCACACCACCCTCTACCGATGCTGGCTGACAAGCGCTTAATCGCTCTTTCACTGCTACGACGTGACGCCACGCTGTGCAAAGCGTGCGTGCGCCTGTGTCTTTAACCACACATCCAGCTCATCGGCAGGCACTGGGTAACTGATCCAGTAGCCTTGCGCCTGATCGCACCCCAGCTCGGCCAGTTTTTTCATCACTGCAAAACTCTCCACCCCCTCCGCTACCACCCGCAAACCCATATTGTGACCAAGATCAATTGTCGAGCGCACGATCACCAGGTCTTCGCCGTTATCGAGCATGTCGATGACAAAGGATTTGTCGATCTTGATCTCCACCACTGGCAACTGCTTGAGATAAACAAGCGACGAGTACCCTGTGCCAAAGTCATCAATCGATAGCCCTACCCCCATCTCATTGAGTTTTTTCAGGGTATCCATGGCACGCAGTGGATCGGCCATGATGGCGCTTTCGGTGATTTCAAAGAGCAGCTGGCTAGCCGGCACTTGCCACTCACTAATGACTTTACCGATCTGATCAGCGAGTTGTTGATCCTGCAGGTGGGTGGCGGAAAGATTAATCGCCATGATGAGATTGACCCCGGCTTGTTGCCATAGATGCGACTGCCGCAACGCCTCCTCCAGAACATATAGAGTAAGTGGTCGGATAAGGCCGGTCTGCTCTGCCAGCGGAATAAACTCATCTGAAAACAACAGACCACGTTGTGGGTGTTGCCAACGTACCAGCGCCTCGACGCCGGTAACAATATTCAATTTGAGATCCACTTTTGGCTGGTAACAGAGCATCAGCTCGTTGTTCTCAATAGCACGCCGCAACTCACCCGCCAGGGCGAGACGCATGACGCTGTGCTGATCCTGCTCCGGGCTGTAGATAACAAAATCTTTGGCGGCGCGTTTGGCAACATACATCGCCACATCGGCATGGCGCATCAACGTCGAGCTGTCGGTGCCGTGCTCGGGAAACAGCGCAATGCCGATGCTGATGCCAACATGCAGGCTATGGTCATCAACGATGATAGGTTCATCAAGGACCGCCGCCAGCTTACGGGCGGCATTGATGGCGTCATGCTCGCCGGTGATGGCTGGCAGTACCACTGCAAATTCGTCACCACCCAGGCGCGATATTGTGTCCGATTCACGCAGTGCCGCACACATACGGATGGCCACCTGCTGCAGCACCACATCACCATAGTGATGACCGAGTGTATCGTTGATCTCTTTGAAACGATCCAGATCGGCAATGAATAACGCAACCGGCTGTTGTTTGCGTTGTGCTGTCATGACGGCATGGCGCAAACGGTCGTTCAGCAGCAGGCGATTGGGCAATTCGGTAAGCGAATCATGCAGCGCCTGATGTTCAAGTTGCTGATTGAGCAGTGCCAATTCACGGGTACGTTTGGCAACACGCTGCTCCAGCTCCTCCTGCATCGCCTTGATGCCAACCTCATAATGTTTACGTTCGGTGATGTCGCGAACGATGGCGATATATAACACTCCTTCATCGCGCCAGAGTTCGCTCACCGCCATCTCAACAGGAAAGGTGTGGCCGTCGCGATGCCGCCCAACACTCTCCTGGGTGATGGCGCTTGTGCGTGGCGGAAAGGTGGAGTGGATGCCGTGGACCAGTAGTCCGGTCAACGGCCGGCCTATCACCTCGCTGGCTTGATAACCAAACAGCTCCTCAGCCGCCGGGTTCATCGATTCAATATCGCCCCAGCCACGAATGGTAATAATGCCATTGACCACATTGTCCATAATGGCGCGAATATGGGTTTCACCTACCACCAGCTTGGTGCGCATCAACTCCAGATCCTCGGCGAGACCGACAATCTCATCAACACTTGAACTGACCTCCAGATGCTCACCAGTACGCCCGGCAATGATTTTGCGTGCAGCACGACGCAGTTGTTGCAACGGCCGGGTCACTTGTGGCGCAATAACCGCCAGCAGTAACAGTGACAAAATTATGTAGCCGCCCGCCAACAGCATGCCACGTTGATAAGTACTCTGAATCTGCTCTTGGGTAGACGCCTCGTCATAGCCTAATTGCAGCAATGCATCCCTCCCCTCGAAGGGAACACGCAGGGCGATGTAATAAACGTTATCGCCATGATCACCAAAAAAGAAATCTTCTTGAAATAACACATTTGCAGCGGCTCTATTGCCGGAGGAAGAGAGCGTCCGGCCCCCCTCCAGGATGAGCTTGGCATAAACAATCCGCCCGTCGATGAGGTTCTCATCCAGGGTATCGACAATCTGCCTGGTACCACTGGTTGTAGAAAGATGGTTGGCTAGTTGATGCGCGCTATGACGCGCGGCATTAATAAACTGCTCTTGATAACCGTGTTCAACAAGCTTGAGCACCCAGCTGAACAGGATGGAGATGAGCACAGCATGAATCAGCACACCGCCAATCACAATGTAACTCGCAAACCCCCAGCGCCAGCGTTTCAATGGACGCTACCTTGCCAGATCACAGCAATTACCACTACGCCAGAACCAGCACTTATTTGATCCTGCCACATAAACGTGACCGTACTGGGCTGCGTACGCAGGACGCGTAACAGCGCTTGCTGATCTGTATAGACTGGCGGCTGGATACCGCTCTGACGTACCACATTGGCAAGCAGTTGGCGTTCATACAGGGGAGCGGACATAAACAGAACTTTTTGTAAAAACACTTGGTATAGCAACGATTCAGTACGGTTGATAACTGCAATCAGGCGGCGTTGTTGCTGGGCAACTGGCAGTCCCAAAAACAGCCGACGGATTTCAATGTTGGTCAGGTTAATATTATTAGCTCCGACGTGAGTCACCAACACCAGTGAGCGGACCTCGTTTGCCACGCCGGAGGGACTGATTAGCGTCACGAACAGGATCATCACAAAGCGTGCTACAAGCCGGCTCATGGCAGCGCTGCACTCCATTGCAGCGCCACCTGATTAAAGCGCCGACCAAACTGATCCATGCTGGCCAGTTCAAACTTTAACGCCTGGCTGCCAGAAAGCTGGTAACGCGCTCCAACAAGATTACGATGACGCACAAACCCTGGAAGCTGTTGCAGGAAGAGACTCGCCTGCCCCTGATAACTCCCTTCGCTGCGACCATAGAGTATCCAATCATGGTTGAGCCAGTATTCTGGTTGCAGGTAGGCGTAACCGAAACCTTCGTTTTTATTATCACCGGAGGTCAGATCAAGGCGCAGATCAATCCATGTCGCCGACAGGCTCAGATGCCAAGCCCGTAACGAGGTATTGATATAACCGCCGAATATTTTTTGCGCCACATCAGTGATTCCACTAACAGACGAGGGGATCTGTACGTAACCTGCATACAGACCACTATCATCAAAAATGGCGTCTATGTTACGTCTGGATATGGCGCTGACAATCGAAAGTCGGTAATCACCCTCTTGAGGATGAAGAACATCCAACGCCTTGATGTAGCCAGGCGTCAGCTCTGGACCCAGACCGACATTCAGGGTGTAGTGAGTAATATAGGCTGCATCTTCATAGGCCGCCTCAATCACCGCGCCAGTAAGATGAGTCGGAATCACACCGCCACTATCCTCAAACTCAATCAGGCCCGGGCGATAAATGGTCGTTTGCAGATAGGCGCCATGATGGTACTTGCGATTCCATGGGTCCAGCGCACTATGCAAACGGCCGAACCATATCTGGCTACCTTGCGGGCTGACCCAACCGACCGCCAGACGTTCCAGGTCTCGCTCCTCGCCATTCGCAAGCAGCTCTGCCAGCAAGCGGGTCTGTTGATACGCAGCAGTGTAGAAAAAATTGACGGCAACAGAGGAGGCCTGCTGCTCCAGGGGGGGGGCTGTTTGCTATTCTGAGGCAGCAGGACCTCGGGAAAAACGATCATCTGCCCTTTGTAATCAGCGCAGGCAGGAGCGCTGCACAGCAGCGTCGCTGCTATACAGGCAACTACCTGCGTTAACCATTGGCAACAGACGGGGCTTTTCATGCTTTAAAGAAACTGCCTCTTTAATTTTTAGGGCACTGACAGAAAAAGCCGTGATGCAGCAACGATACTAAAACGCTGATCACCAGGGTTATGTCGCCTGCTAGGAAGACAAACCCCAACATCACAAAGTTACAGCCTCTCCAAAGAGAAAAATCTGCCGTAAACAAAGCGGACAAGACATCCATGCCTTGTCCGCTTTATGACGTTAAATAACTACAGTGGAGCGGTGATGACCTTTGCGTCTGGACCACCGGCACGAATTTTGAAGTTGTACTGTCCCGCCTGTCCTGTGGCCTTATTGGTCACCACCAGAGTGATCTTGTAGTCACCCGGTGGCAAAGGGATCTCTGCGCCACGCGTCTGGAGTGTGGTGAACTCTTTCATAACACTCTGGAAAAGCTGGGCAACATTTTCACTGCTGGGATTGGATTGGAAGGTTCCGTGGCCGGCTGTGGCGATCTGCTGTAACTCATCTTTATTAATGGCAGAACCCAGACCAATCACGTGAGTGGTCAGACGTGGATGGTTGGCGATGCTCTGTTTAGCCGCCTCCAGCGTGGTGGCCAGTGTGCCAAACTGATTGTAACTGGCGCTGGTATCGGTAATAAGTGGCTGGCTAGGTCTGCTGCTACTATTGTCAACCCAGCTGTAATTATCGGCACCGTCAGAAAAGACCAGCATCACGTACTGGTCACGTGCGCCGCTGAAGACACCTTTGTCATATTGCGATTTCATGTTTTTGGCCATCACATCCACTGCCGAATAGAGCTTGGTGAACGCACCCGGCGTGGGGGTGGGAATGGCAAGGATATCCGCTGGCTGCCAATAACGCGCTGCGCTGGGCACATCCTGACTTTGATTGAGTACCGCATCAAACCATACCATCGAAAATTTAACTTCGCCGGGACGGTTTTTCCAGAGATCAAGAACCTCTTGATAGCTGTCACGCGCAGCGTTTTTCATTGGCACAAATGCTGGCGGGGTGTGCTGGGTCATGGAGTAGCTGGCGTCCAGCACCATGCCAAAATAGAGGTTGACCTTAAGATCTTCGGCAGACTGGCTGAGCAGTGATTCTGTATCCGGGGGACCATCATTGACACGAATCTGAACATCAAACTCATTGGCCGCGAGTGGCTGCCCGGCATTATCCCGTACCGAGAACTGCATGATCATCTGGGTAGTACTGTTAGAGGATTTCCACGACACCGTCGGCGGTATCGGTACGCTCAGTTGCAGGCCAGATTTTGTCCCTGCACCACCCGGTGTGCCGGTGTTGCCTGGGGTGCCTGGGGCATCGGGGTTGTAACCGCCACCACAGCTGGCGAGAAGCGGCAGCACTAACAGCGACAAAATAGATACGGGATATTTAAAACGTGATACTACAGACATGGGGGAGCCTCACTACAAAACTGTCTTGCGGAATGGTTGTTGTAGAGTACCCCAAATACCCCCTGATACAAAGCCCCGGAGGTCAGTGGTAAGGCATTAATTCACCTCCGTGCAACTGTTTTTACACTCTTTATTATTAATTAACATTGAAGGACAAAACTCACTCCCCTGCCAGCAGCCGTTTTACATCGGGAAGGATCTCTTTAGGTCCGGCGATCACCTTGAAAAAGGCACGAATACGCCCCTTTTGATCGAGCAGATAGATAACTCCCGTATGGGCAATGCTGTACTCCCCGTTATCATCAACAGCCTCTTTTTCAAAACGGGTGCCATACTGCTTAGCCACCTTGCCAATCTCATCCAGGTTACCGCTGAAGGCGATAAAACCGGGGTTGAAATAGTCCATGTAGGCACGCAGCCGCTCCTGGGTGTCACGTTCGGGGTCAAGGGTGATGAAGAGCACCTGCACCTTGTCAGCCTCATCACCCAATAATTTAAGCAGTCGCTGCATAGTCAGCATGGTGGTGGGGCAGATATCGGGGCAGTGGGTATAACCAAAACTCAGCAGCACCACCTTGCCCCGAAAATCGGCAAGGCTTAGGGCGTTGCCGTGCTGGTCAGTCAAGGTGAAATCACCACCCCACTTATCATAAACCTTGAGTGGCTCCACAGCGGCCACAGGGCGCAGCAATAAAATGAACAGTGACAGGGCAACTGTTATGACCGAAAAATAAAACGAGATCTTGCGTGGTTTATACATGCTGACTCTATCGGATAGATGGCGCTGAAGTTAAGGTGAGCTAGATCGGCAAACAGATCACTCCCCGGCTTATACCACTGGCGGCCAACCCGCACTAAAGAGCTGTCGTGCCATGATTAACGCATCCTCGCGACCGTGTGCGGCAGGATAGTAATCTTTACGCCGCCCCAGCTCATTAAACCCCAACGAGTCGTAAAGGCAGATGGCACTGCTATTGGAGGGTCGCACCTCCAGCAACACCATATCAACATCACACTCAGCCAGTGCATCCAACTGCTCCTGCAACAGCAGACGACCATAACCCTTGCCACGAAGTGCCGGATGGATGCAAAGGTTAAGAATATGGGCCTCCCCTGCCCCCATCGAGACCAGTGAGTAACCCTGTATCACGCCGTCGATTTCAAAGATACGGCAACGATGCCCAGCGTCAAGGCAGCCGCGAAAATTACCCAAGCTCCAGGGAAAGGGGTAGGAGCTTTTCTCAATCGCCATCACAGCTGGCAAGTCTGCCTCGTGCATAAAACGGTATGACATTTTAACTGGCGTCGACAAGCTTGCGGGCAAAGAGCAGATCTTCCCACGCCTTGCGTTTCTCCTGCGGCGCACGCAACAGGTAGGCGGGATGATAGGTGACAACAACAGGAATATTGCTATCGCCATAACTATGTTTAGTACCGCGCAGCACACCTACGGCCTGGTCATTTTTAAGTAGATTATGAGCGGCGATCCGACCAACGGCGATGATGATACGGGGTTTGATCAGTGCAATCTGGCGCTGGAGATACTGTTCACAACAGGCCGCCTCAGCCAGATGTGGGTCGCGATTGCCCGGCGGCCGGCACTTGACGATGTTGGTGATGTAGACCTCTTGCCGCGCCAGCCCCACGGAGTTGAGCATCAGATTGAAAAGCTGGCCCGCCTTATCAACAAAAGGCTCGCCTTGCTGATCTTCGTCGGCGCCTGGGGCTTCACCGACGAACATCCAGGCGGCGTTGCGGTTGCCGGCACCAAAGACGGCGTTGGTACGCTGCTGGTGCAGTTCACAACTGCTGCAACTGACAACCTCCGCCTCCAGCGCCGCCCACCCTGGCGACGGCGTGACAGCAACTGCTACTGGAATAACCACTTGAGCAGCCACAGGTTCGGGTGCTGCTGCTAACTCTAGCGCTGGCGTTGGGAGCGGGAGTGATGAGGATACTTGCGATGCGGGCTGAGAGAGCTGCCGCCTTTGCCACACCTGAATGCCCATGGCATCCAGATAGGCGTGGTGTGTCGCAGCCCGCTCTTTATCGCTCACGATTACAGCTGCGGATGGGCCCGCTCGGCGGCGGTCAAGAGTTTGTTCAGGGCGTTAATGTAGGCCTTGGCAGAGGCGATGACAATATCGACATCAGCCCCCTGGCCATTGACGATACGACCACCTTTCTCCAACCGTACCGTCACCTCACCCTGCGCATCGGTACCACTGGTAATGTTGTTGACGGAGTAGAGCTGTAGCTTGGTGCCACTATTGGCAATCGCCTCGATCGCTTGATAGGAGGCATCTACAGGACCGCTGCCTTCAGACTCAGCCTGCCGCTCTTCACCATCCACCCAAAGAGTAACTTTCGACAATGGGATTTCGCCGGTCTCCGAACAGACCTTCAGCGCCACCAGTTTGATGTGTTCATTATCCGCCTCGGTGCTGGCCTCGGAGACCAATGCTTGAAGATCCTCGTCAAAGATCTCATGTTTCTTGTCAGCCAGCTCTTTAAAGCGGGCAAAGGCAGCGTTAAGCTCATCTTCGGTAGCAAAGTTAATGCTCAGCTCCAGCAAACGGGTGCGGAAGGCGTTACGCCCCGAATGTTTGCCCAACACCATGCGATTGTCACTCCAGCCCACATCCTGGGCGCGCATGATCTCATAGGTCTCGCGACTCTTGAGCACACCATCCTGATGAATGCCGGACTCATGAGCAAAGGCATTCACGCCCACAATCGCCTTGTTGGGCTGCACCGGAAAACCGGTGATGCCGGAGACCAGACGGCTACAGGTGACAATCTGAGTAGCGTCGAGAGTGGTATCACAACTGAAAAGATCCTGGCGGGTCCGCACCGCCATCACAATCTCTTCCAGCGCAGCATTGCCAGCGCGCTCACCCAGACCATTAATGGTGCACTCCACCTGCCGAGCACCGTTCAGCACCGCCGCCAACGAATTGGCCACCGCAAGGCCGAGGTCATTATGGCAATGGACCGAAAAAACCGCCTTGTCAGAATTAGGAACTCGTTCGATCAACTGCTTGACCAGCTCGCCAAACTGGTGTGGCAGGTTATAACCCACTGTATCGGGAATATTGATGGTGGTGGCGCCGGCATTGATCACCGCCTCCAGCACACGACAGAGAAAGTCCAACTCAGAACGGCCTGCATCCTCGGGGGAAAATTCGACATTATCAGTGTGCTGACGGGCGCGTTTGACCGCCTTGACCGCCTGCTCCACCACCTGATCCGGGGTCATGCGTAACTTCATCTGCATATGGATCGGCGAGGTGGCTATAAAGGTATGGATACGTCCGGAGTTGGCCCCTTTAAGCGCCTCACCAGCGCGATCGATATCTTTATCAAGGGCGCGGGCCAGCGCACAAACGGTACTATCCTGCACCACCTTTGCCACCGCTCGTACCGCCTCAAAATCGCCCGGGCTGGCGACAGGAAAACCGGCCTCGATAACGTCAACCCGCATCTTCTCCAATGCCTTGGCAATACGAACCTTCTCATCCTTGGTCATGGAGGCGCCAGGACTCTGTTCGCCATCGCGCAGGGTGGTATCAAATATGATTAATTTGCTGCTCATTTTTCCGCTCCGATCCATGCACCGATGTTAACAGCAGCGCTACGCAAGCAGCACAGCCGTACTGGGAAAGCTGATGACTGACCATGAGTGCTCGTTACTCAAGTAAACGCAGAGCAATCACAAAGGGTAAAAAAGTGACTATCCACCCTGACAACAGTGACAGGTCAGACGATAATTACATTTTGCGATCGAGGTCAACAACTCCCGCAAAAGAGTCGTGACTCTCAATCACCATTCAAATCCCGCTCCTGCTCCTGTGCAGCATGCAGCTTGCGCTCAGCACGATGGCGACGCAACTGTAAGAGTGTCATGCCAATGCCAAACGCAGAGTAACCAAACACAATCAAAAAGATCATGCGCGGCGGGTCCATGGCGATCAACACAAAAACAGCCACCACCAGCAACATTTTAAAAAATGGCACCTTCCCCTTAAGGTCCAGGTCCTTGAAGCTGGAGTAACGAACCGTGCTTACCATTAAAACCCCGGCAAAAACCGAAAGAAAAGCAGCAACCCAGGAGAGGTCATGTCGTGACCAGCCCGCGTCATCACCCCACCAGACAAAACTCACCAACAGGGCAGCAGCAGCGGGGCTGGCCAGCCCCTGGAAATAGCGTTTGTCGACAATGCCAACCTGGGTATTAAAACGGGCCAGGCGCAAAGCGGCGCCGGCAGCGTACATAAACGCAGCGGCGAATCCCACTTTACCCAACGGCGCCAGCGCCCAGGTATACATCACCAGTGCCGGGGCCACGCCAAAGGAGACCATATCAGCAAGACTGTCATACTCCTTACCAAAATCACTTTGGGTGTTGGTCATACGCGCCAAACGACCGTCCATGCCATCCATAAACATAGCAATAAAGATAGCAATAGCCGCCGCTTCAAAGCGACCATTCATGGCGGCGATGATGGCGTAGAAACCCGCAAACAACCCTGCGGTTGTAAATAGATTGGGCAACAGGTAGATGCCACGACTACGCTTTTTTTCCGTTTCCATCAGTTCCGTTACTCCCTTAAATCCATCACATCTTTACAGTGCAACTCTTCAACTCACCATCAAGACGCGCCATCGTAAAATTACGATAAATCATGGTACCAACACAACTTGTTCGTACCATTATAGTGAATGCCTTTTCAAGACAGAGTGCCCGTCATGTTTAACGCTGGTGCTCTATTGGCATACCGCTGATAGCAAGCAGGGACGGGGGCATCAGTGCCTCCGTCCCTGCTGAGACCTACAAACAAGAGAGGATTAGTTCTTGGTTTTATCAACGATCTTATTGGCGCCAATCCACGGCATTAATGCCCGCAGACGTTCACCCACCTGTTCAATCGGATGGGCTGCATTGATGCGACGCATGGCCGTCATCTCGGGATAGTTGGATTGCCCTTCCAGGATGAACTGCTTGGCATACTTGCCTTCCTGGATATCTTTTAGCGCCTGACGCATCGCCCAACGACTCTCTTCGTTGATGATCTTGGGGCCGGTCACGTACTCACCATACTCAGCGTTGTTAGAGATGGAGTAGTTCATGTTGGCGATGCCGCCCTCGTACATCAGATCAACAATCAACTTGAGTTCGTGCAGACACTCAAAGTAGGCCATCTCGGGTGCATAACCCGCTTCCACCAGTGTTTCAAAACCGGCCTTAACCAGCTCAACCGCACCGCCACACAGAACAGCCTGCTCACCAAACAGATCGGTTTCAGTCTCGTCCTTGAAAGTGGTTTCGATGATGCCGGTACGACCACCACCCACGCCAGCAGCATAAGAAAGGGCAATCTCTTTGGCCTTGCCAGAGGCATCCTGATGGATGGCGATCAGGTCAGGAATACCACCGCCCTTAACAAACTCATTACGCACGGTGTGGCCCGGGGCCTTAGGCGCGATCATGATAACGTCAAGATCAGCGCGCGGAACAACCTGGTTATAAAGAATCGCAAAGCCATGAGCAAAGGCCAACACGGCGCCCTTCTTCAGATTTGGTTCAATCTCAGCCTTATAAAGCTGTGACTGAAACTCATCGGGCGTCAGGATCATCACCAGATCAGCAGACTTGACCGCATCAACAACCGCGCTCACTTTCAGACCACAATTTTCCGCCTTGATGACTGAGGCAGAACCCTTACGTAGCCCCACGGTGACATCAACACCAGAGTCTTTCAGGTTATTGGCATGGGCATGGCCCTGCGAGCCGTAACCGATGACGGCAACCTTCATGCCTTGAATGATGGAGAGGTTACAATCTTTATCGTAATAAATATTCATTCGCTATATTCCTTCTTACGCTATTTTAATGTCTTTCAATGTAAGCACTAAGTCAAAAATTCAATCGGGCAGGCTACAGGGTGAGGCTCTTCTCGCCACGAGAAATACCGGAGACACCGGAACGGACCGTTTCCAGGATGGCATCGCGACTGATCGCCTCGATAAAGGCATCAAGCTTATCACCGGTACCTGTCAATTCGATGGTGTAGGTGCTGGTAGTAACGTCGATGATGTGGCCGCGGAAAATATCAGCCAGACGTTTGATCTCATTACGCGGCTCACTCTCGGCGGCTTTTACCTTGACCATCATCATCTCCCGCTCGATATGCGGCCCCTCCGTCAAATCGATCAACTTCACCACATCTATCAGTTTATTGAGCTGCTTGATGATCTGCTCGATGATCTGATCGGAACCACGTGTCACCACTGTCATGCGCGACAATGTCGGATCCTCAGTCGGGGCCACCGTCAGGGACTCAATATTATAGCCGCGCGCAGAAAAAAGGCCCGCCACACGTGACAGGGCGCCCGCTTCATTTTCCATCAGAATTGAGATTATATGACGCATCAAATTACACCAGAATCATTTCGTTCAGACCCGCACCGTGGGGAATCATCGGGTAGACATTTTCGGTCTGATCAGTAACAAAGTCGATAAATACCAGACGATCCTTATATTTACCTACCGCATCTTCCAGGGCAGGTATCACGTCTTCATTCTTTTCGACACGAATACCAATATGACCATAGGCCTCCGTCAATTTGACAAAATCGGGCAAGGCCTCCATGTAGGACATGGCATAACGTCCCTGATAGAAAAACTCCTGCCACTGGCGCACCATACCGAGGACGCGGTTGTTCAAACAGATAATTTTGATTGGCAGACCGTACTGCAGACAGGTAGACAGCTCCTGAATGCACATCTGAATACTACCCTCGCCCGTTATACAAGTAACCGTGGCGCCGGGATTAGCAAACTGGGCCCCCATCGCCGCCGGCAGACCAAACCCCATAGTACCGAGACCACCGGAGTTGATCCAGCGATAGGGCTTGTCAAACTTATAGAACTGGGCAGCCCACATCTGGTGCTGACCAACATCCGAAGTCACAAAGGCGTCGCCCTTGGTTACCTTGTAGAGGCTTTCGACCACATATTGAGGTTTTATGATGTCGCTGGTGCGATCAAACTTCAGGCAATCAACGGCGCGCCACTCTTCTATCTGCTGCCACCATTCGGCAAGTGCTGCTTTATCTGGCTTTTCGTCAGACTCCGCCAGAAGCGCCAACATATCTTTAATGACACTGCTAACGCCGCCAACAATGGGCACGTCGACTTTGACATTTTTGGAGATAGAGGCCGGATCAATATCAACGTGAATGATTCGAGCGGTAGGGCAAAACTTCTCGATATTACCGGTAACACGGTCATCAAAACGGGCGCCAATGGCGATCAAAACATCGCAGTGATGCATGGCCATGTTTGCTTCGTAATTTCCGTGCATACCCAACATGCCAAGAAATTGTTTATCCGTGGCCGGGTAACCACCCAGCCCCATCAGGGTATTGGTGATCGGATAACCAAGTTTACGAACCATCTCTGTCAATGGCTTGGCACCACGATCGAGGATTACACCGCCACCGGTGTAGACCATGGGGCGCTTAGCCGAGAGCATCAGCTCTACCGCCTTCTGTATCTGGCGTTTGTTGCCTTTCTCTACAGGGCTATAGGAGCGCATTTTGACACGCTTGGGATAGCTATATTCACACTTGGCGGCAGTGACATCCTTAGGAATATCAACCACAACGGGGCCAGGACGACCGGTAGTAGCGATATAAAACGCCTTTTTGATCGTCTCAGCCAGCTTTGTAACATCTTTAACGAGAAAATTATGTTTGACACAAGGGCGGGTAATGCCGATGGAATCAACTTCCTGAAAGGCATCATTGCCGATCATGTCAGTGGGTACCTGGCCGGTAAAGACCACCATTGGAATGGAATCCATATAAGCAGTAGCGATACCCGTTACCGCGTTGGTGGCGCCGGGACCAGAGGTCACCAGCACCACTCCGGGCTTGCCGGATGAGCGGGCATAACCATCCGCAGCATGGGTCGCCGCCTGTTCATGACGTACCAATACATGCTTCACCGCATCCTGTCGATACATCGCATCGTATATATGCAGCACGGCTCCGCCGGGGTAGCCAAACACGTATTCGACACCTTCATCCTTTAAACAATGGGTGAAGATCTCGGCACCAGTCAGTTCCACTTATACATCTCCTAAAAAAGTCCTGCTCTTAACAGAAAAAGGCACCTTTACATGGCGCTCTTGTGAACACAGTCTATTTTTACCATTAAAGCCAGGAAGTACTTAGATATAAATCTCGCTCAGGCCTAGTCAAAACATGGAAAACAAGGGGCCAAGTATAGCAGAACTTCCAGAAAAACGACCAGCTCAGAAATTCTATGCCGCTATAATGGCGCTCTTCAATCTTGAGTGAAAAGCCGATGCCCTATCTCATGTTACAAACCAATATTGAAATTCCTGCAGATGGAATCCATACGCTGCTGGAGAATCTGTCAGCCGCGGTCGCCAAGGCGTTGGGAAAGCCGGAAAGCTACGTCATGGTGGCGCTGGATGATGGTCGACCGATGTTTTTTGCTGGCAGTGATGAACCCACCGCCTATATAGAGCTGAAAAGTCTGGGATTGCCAGACTCGATGACGCCAGCACTCTCCCGAACCCTCTGCGGTCTCATAGAACAACAGCTGGAGATCGACCAGGAGCGCATTTATATTGAATTTTCCAGCCCCGCCAATCACCTCTGGGGCTGGAACGGCGAAACCTTTTAAACGTTAAATATCGCCAATATTGGCCGACAAAAAGCGCTCAACCTGCTCCCAGGTCTCTTGCGCCTGGACCGGACTGTAACCGGGGGAGTGCGGATCCATGAAGCCGTGGCTGGCAGCAACCGTAACAAAGCGATTGATCGCATCGGATTTTTTCAACGCCAGTTGATACTGATTCACCATGCTGGTGCTGATTTCGCGGTCACTGGCAGCAAAAATCGCCAATACCGGGGCGCGCACTCTACTCACCTCCTTGGCCACAGTGCTCATTTCGCCATATATCACCACCGTCGCCGCCACCTGTTCAGGTGCCAGCAGTGCCGCCTGGAATGACTGCCAGCCACCCAACCCGGCGCCCACAGTGGCGATAGCACGCCGCGGCGCTGCCAGATACTTCAGCCCCGCCAATACATCCTGCTTGATCCATTCTGGGTCGACGCTACCCATAATCTCGGTTGCCAACTTCATGTTGTTCGAAGCACGGCCATCAAAAACATCAATAGCCAGCACCCGATAACCCTTGGCCGCCCACTGGTCCGCCCACTGGCGCATGGTCTCATTAAACCCCCAACGATCGTGGAGCAGCAAAATGGCTCGGCTGGCATCTTCCGGCCCGGCCACATACCCTTGCAGGGTAGTGCCCATAGCCGAGGTAATCGTGACAGATTCGCCACCCTCTGCCGCCGTTCCTACATTCATAAATAGAGAAACAGACAACAGTCCCCACATAAAAACAGATCGCAACATGTAACACTCTCCCGTAATTGAGCTGAACATAGCAACAACCACCCACCATCTCAAGTTGAAATGGCCATACCCCACTGCGCGGCACAGGCCCGACTGCAAACCCATGCAGACCAATTTCATCCAGACTCAGCTTGCCACCGCCGTATAAACAGCCGCTCCACTCAATACATCACCCCGGCCTTATTTCATGCTAGAGTTTCCCCGCCTACCGCGCTTACAGGGACATTCCGACCCAACCAAGAATAAGAAAGGAAACCTTCCATATGAACAAGCTCACATTCGCTGCCGCTCTCACCGCGCTATCAACCACTCTTTTTTTACCAGCCGCCTCAGCCCATGAGAACAGCAGCGACTGGCAACGCATCAACGCACCGCAACAGGCCACCGTTAAACTCAACGGGGTGGCTCGCGAGATCCACCCCGGCTGCGCCTTTGCCGGTGACGACTACTCCTTTTATTTCAAAAAGGGTAAAAGTGACAAGCTGGTCATTCTATTTAATGGTGGTGGCGCCTGCTGGAACAGCACAACATGTTTAGCTTCACTCAATTCGCCGGCGCCTAGCTACGTGCCATCTGATGAGTTTCCAAACAGCAACCCAATGTTGCAAGACGGGATTCTAAACCTCGCCAATCCTGATAATCCGTATAAAGACTGGAGCATCGCCTTTCTCCCTTATTGTACTGGCGACATCCATTTTGGCTCTAAAGACACTGTCTATCCAGCCGGCCCAGGCCTCACTCAAACCATTCGTCACCACGGTTTTGACAACTTTCTTTACGCTCGGGAGTGGCTCAAAAACCGCCTTGAAACTACGCCCAAAAACAAACACCGGCGTAACCATGAAAATAAGCGCAAAAACAAACACGAGAAGGATGGTAAGAATGATGGTGTAGAACAGGTTCTGGTAGCCGGCGCCAGTGCCGGGGCCTACGGTGCGATACTCAACTACCCCTACATTAAAGATGCATTCCCCAACGCCCAGGGCTATCTGCTTGCCGATGGTGGCAATGGCGTGTTCATTGACAGCATGTTGCAGGAGGCTATACGCGGCCCCAACTCCGCCTGGAATTTTGACGCCAACCTATCCCCATCAGTACCGGGTTTAAGCACTGTCACCTCACTCAACGCCAACGGCTTTGCACCCGCCGTCTACTCACTCATAACCAACCACTATCCCGAGGACAGATTTGGCCAATATACAACCGTGCATGACGTGATCCAGACCCTGTTTTATAGCGTCATGCTCAACAGCAGTGACATCACTCAGTGGAGCAACCTTACGCCCTCGATATTTGCCACCTGGACAACCGGCATGTTGACCAACAGCTATACCCAGGCCGCCTCGCCCAACTACCGCTTTTTTATCGCCCCTGGTTGCCAGCATACAATCGTGCGTTCGCCAGCCATGTACTCCCCCCAGACTGTTAACGGCACCACATTCCTGACGTGGTTAAACGGGTTGACCAACGACAAAAACAGTTGGGACAACCTGAGCTGTACCGATACTGGCTGTCAGTTTCAGCCGTTAACCCCAGCACAGATCAACAGCTGCGCCTCCGCTCCTTAACCAGACGGGCGGGCGCACTCTTGCGCCCGCCCGCTTCCCGTCAAATCGCCTTTTTATAACCATACTCCTGGCGCAAACTATGGGCCGCCGCCACCATCCGTTGCAGCGCCTCATCAACCTCGGGCCACTGCCGCGTCTTCAGACCACAATCGGGATTCACCCAGAGCCGCTCCACTGCGATGTGTGCGGTCGCTTTTTGCATTAACAAAACCATCTCGGCGATTGTAGGCACATTGGGCGTATGGATGTCGTACACCCCCGGGCCGATGCCATTGGGATAATGAAACCGCTCAAATACCTCCAGCAACTCCATGTCAGAGCGTGATGTCTCGATGGTGATCACATCCGCATCCATCGCCGCAATGGCCGCCATGATGTCGTTGAACTCCGAGTAACACATGTGGGTATGGATCTGTGTCTCATCGACCACCACCGCCGCCGTGACCTTAAAGGCCCGCACCGCCCAGTCAAGATAATGCTTCCAGTCCGCCTGACGTAGCGGCAACCCCTCGCGCAGGGCCGCCTCATCGATCTGAATCACCTTGATGCCCGCCCGTTCAAGATCGGCCACCTCATCACGCAGGGCAAAGGCAATCTGCAGACAGCTCGTGGCGCGGGGCTGGTCATCACGCACAAAGGACCAGTTGAGGATCGTCACCGGCCCGGTCAACATCCCCTTCATCGGCTTTTTAGTCAGCGACTGGGCATAACGCGCCCACTCTACGGTCATGGCGGCGGGACGACTCACATCACCATAGATGATCGGGGGTTTAACACAGCGTGAACCGTAGGATTGCACCCAGCCGTTCTGGGTGAAGGCAAACCCCTCCAGCTGCTCGCCAAAGTATTCCACCATGTCATTACGTTCCGCCTCACCATGGACCAGCACATCCAGCCCCAGTTGTTCCTGTGCACCCACAGCAAAGGCGATCTCCTCACGCATGCTCGCCTGATAAACAGCGGGGGTGACAACCCCCTGTTTGTACTGCTGGCGAATCTGACGTATCGCCGCCGTCTGCGGGAAGGAGCCAATAGTAGTGGTCGGAAACAGCGGCAGTTTGAGCCACGCCTGCTGCACAACACTCCTGACAGAATAGGGTGAATCGCGCTCGGTCAACGCCTCATCAAACGCCGCCAGCCGTGCCTTGACCTCAGCTTTATGGATCCGCCCCGACGCTTTGCGTGCCTGACAGAGGCGGGCTGAATGGTCCAGCGCCTCAGCCACCGCTGTCACACCCTCGCACAAGGCCCGTTTGATCACTGCCAGCTCGTCCAGCTTCTGCAGTGCAAAGGCGAGCCATGACTTGATCTCCGGTTCCAGCTTAACCTCATGAGCAAGATCCACCGGCACATGCAGCAGCGAGCAAGAGGGGGCGATCCAGAGCCGCTCCCCGAGCTGCGCCTTAAGCGGGGCCAGCCACTGCACCAGCTGCGCCAGATCACTGCGCCAGATGTTGCGACCATCCACCACCCCCAGCGAGAGCACCTTGTAGTTGGGCAACCAACTCAATACCGCCGCCACCTCCTCCGGCGCCCGGACCGCATCAATATGGATGCCCGCCACCGGCAGACGACAGAGGGTGGTGAGGTTGTCACGCAACGGTCCAAAATAGGTGGTCAGCAGCTGTTTTATCCCGCGTGACTGCAACCGTGTATAGACTGCCTCAAACGCCGTCTTCCACGCCTGCGGCAGATCCAGCGCCAGGATAGGTTCATCAATCTGCACCCACTCGACACCGCTGCGCTCCAGCCGTTGCAGGATCTCGCCATAGACCGGCAGCAACGCCTCCAGCAGCTGCAACTTGTCAAAATCCGCCCCCTTGCCCTTCGCCAGCCAGAGATAACTCAAAGGCCCCAGCAAGACCGGCTTGACGCGAAACCCCAACGCCTGCGCCTCCGCCACCTCATTAAACAGCTTGTTTGATGAGAGCTTAAATTTCTGCTCTGCCACCAGCTCCGGCACAATGTAGTGGTAGTTGGTATCAAACCACTTGGTCATCTCGCAGGCGTTGACCGGCTCACCGCCTGGGGCGCGACCCCGCGCCATGCGAAAATAGGTGGTGATGTCGACCTCCGCACCAAACCAGTGAAAACGCTGCGGCACAACCCCCAGGGTGGCCGACATATCCAGCACCTGGTCATACCAGGAGAAGTCGCCCACCGGCAGTAGCTCCACCCCCGCTGCCGCCTGCTGCTGCCAGTGCTGCGCCCGCAACCGCCGCCCCAGCTGCTCGAGCTCGGCAAACTCACTATCGCCGCGCCAATACTGCTCCAGCGCCCGCTTCAACTCACGCTGTGCACCAATGCGCGGAAAACCCAAATTGTGTTGAATCGTCATTCCCTGCTCCTATGGCCATGATTAAGTTGCAGTGAGTATGGAGCGCCGATAGAATTGAATCAATTTCACAATACTTGTAATTATCATTAGAGAATCTAATAATGTTTATCGAAATTCGCCACCTGCGTAGCCTCCAGGCGATCGAGCAGAGCGGCAGTCTGGCACGGGCTGCCGAGACCCTGCACCTCACCCAGTCGGCCCTCTCACACCAGATCAAAGCGCTTGAAAACTACTTGGATACCGCGCTGTTTCTTCGTAGCACCAAGCCGCTCAAGCTCACCCATGCCGGGCAAAAGCTGGTGGATATGGCCCATCAGGTGCTGCCCGATATCGCCACACTAGAGGCCGATCTGCACCGCATGGCCAAGGGCGAGGCGGGACGGCTCCATATCGCAATCGAGTGCCACGCCTGTTTTGAGTGGCTGCTGCCGGTGCTCGACAGCTACCGCCAGCAGTGGCCCGAGGTCGAGGTGGATATCCGCATCGATGTCAGTTTTAACCCCATCCCCGCGATTCAGAAGGGCGAGATCGACCTGCTCATCAGCTCCGACCCCATCACCACCCCTGACATCGTCTTCAAACCACTCTTTGCCTACGCCCCGCTGCTGGTGGCCGCCGCTGGCCACCCGCTGGCCGGCAAAAAATTCATCGAACCGGCGGATCTGGCCGACCAGACCCTGATCACCTACCCGGTAAAACGGGAGCGTCTGGATATCTTTACCCGTTTTCTCCAACCCGCCGGCATCGAACCCGCCACCATCCGCCAGAGCGAACTCACCGCCGTGATCCTGCTGCTGGTGGCCAGCCAGCGTGGTGTGGCCGTTCTGCCCGATTGGGTGCTGCGCGAGTCGCTGCAAAAAAACAGCCTGATCACCCGACCCCTGGGCAAAAACGGCATGTCAGGGCAGCTCTACGCGGCCGTTCGCAGCAGTGACCAGCACGCCAGATTTATCACCGACTTCATCGCTTTGGCGCAACAAGGCAACCCATAAACGGCGCTGAAATAGCACTTGCTCCCCGCTTTTTTATCGTATATCTTGTGCCAAGGCTTCGGTTGAGACACAAGATGTTGTGCTCATGTCCATAGGGAACCCGGTGTAAATCCGGGACTGTCGCGCAGCGGTAAAGGGGAACAGAGACCACCGGCATTATGCCAGGCACCGTCCAGATAGACGGCAAGCTGTGGTCCGAGGTGAATCACTATCAGTGGTTCGTGCCCCTAAGTCCGAATACCTGCCGAGGCCGTCATCACAACCGTGATGTAACACCCGGATCTCGCGTCAAGGTCACAGGGTGGAGAGCAGCCACACCTTCTGATCGGGGCCCTCCCCTTTTTGCTCTCCCCTCTCACTTTGCGCGGTCCCCTAACTTACTGACGAGGGAACCATGCAGACAGAACAGACAACCCGCCATACCCCCCAACCACGCCCGGACAACAGCGCACAGCTCTGCCATTGCGAGGTGATTCGCCGCAACGGCACACTCACCCATTTTAATGCCGACAAAATCAGCATCGCCCTCAGCCGTGCCTTTCTTGCCGTTGAAGGCCCGCAGGGCGAAGGGTCACGGCGCATCCATGAGATTGTCGAACAGCTCAGCGACGAGATTGTTGCCGCGCTATTTCGCCGTCTGCCACACGGCGGCACACTGCACATCGAGGCGATTCAGGATCAGGTCGAACTGGCGCTGATGCGTAACGGCCACCACAAGATCGCCCGCGCTTACGTGCTCTACCGCGAGGAGCACGCCCGCCAGCGCGCCACGCAACAGCCCCCCGCGCAAGCGGCCCCCCTGCCTAACATCATTGGTAGCGACGGCAGCCGCGCCCCTCTCAACTTGGCACGACTCACCACGCTGATTGACGAGGCGTGCAGCGGCCTGGCCGATATCTCCAGCGAGCCGATTCTGCAGGCGACCCTGCACAACCTCTTTGATGGCATCACGGAAAAAGAGCTGGCGCAGGTGCTGGTGATGAGTGGCCGCAGCCTGATCGAACAGGAGCCAAACTACACCTTTGCCGCCGCCCGGCTACTGCTCGACAGCCTGCGTCAGGAGGCGTTGAGCTTTCTTGCCGGCCACGCCGAGCGCGCCACCCAGGCTGAGATGACCAACCGCTACGCCGACTACTTCAGCAGCTACATCCACCGTGCCGCCGAACTGGAGCTGCTCGACAAGAGCCTGACCCGTTACGACCTGAAACGGTTAGGTGCGGCGCTACAGCCGGAGCGTGACCAGCAGTTCACCTATCTGGGACTGCAAACCCTTTATGACCGCTACTTTATTCACGCCGGCATCCACGGCAACAATAGCCGTTTTGAACTGCCACAAGCCTTTTTCATGCGGGTTGCCATGGGGCTGGCGATCAACGAAATCGACCGTGAGGCGCGGGCCATTGAGTTCTATGAGCTGCTCTCCTCGTTTGATTTCATCTGCTCAACCCCCACGCTGTTCAACTCGGGCACCCTGCGCCCGCAGCTCTCCTCCTGCTATCTCACCCACGTGCCCGACGACCTGGATGGCATCTACAGCGCCATCAAAGATAACGCCCTGCTCTCAAAATTTGCCGGCGGCCTGGGCAATGACTGGAGCGCCGTGCGCGGTCTGGGCGCCGCCATCAAGGGGACCAACGGCACCTCGCAAGGGGTGGTGCCGTTTCTCAAGGTGGCCAACGACACCGCCGTGGCGGTCAACCAGGGTGGCAAACGTAAAGGGGCCGTCTGTGCCTACCTGGAGACGTGGCACATCGACATTGAGGAGTTTCTGGATCTGCGTAAAAACACCGGTGACGAACGGCGACGCACCCACGACATGAATACCGCCAACTGGATTCCTGACCTGTTTATGGAACGTGTCGGCGACGAAGCGCAGTGGACTCTCTTCTCCCCCGACGAGACCCCCGATCTGCATGACCTCTATGGCCAGCCATTCAAAAAACGCTACGAAGAGTACGAGGCCAAGGCCGACCGGGGCGAGATGAAGATCTGGAAACGACTGCCCGCCCTGGCGCTGTGGCGCAAGCTGCTCGGCCAACTGTTTGAGACCGGCCACCCCTGGATCACCTTCAAAGATAGCTGCAACCTGCGCTATACCAATCAACACGCCGGGGTGGTGCACTCATCCAACCTCTGTACCGAGATCACGTTGCATACCAATAACAACGAGATTGCGGTCTGCAACCTCGGCTCCATCAACCTTGCCACCCATACCGGCGAGCATGGCATCGACCGCGAAAAGCTCGAACAGACCATCGACATCGCCATGCGTATGCTCGACAACGTCATCGACTACAACTACTACTCCGTACCCCAAGCACGCAACTCCAACCTGCGCCACCGCCCGGTGGGGCTGGGGCTGATGGGGTTTCAGGATGCCCTTTATATACAGAACATCCCCTACGCCTCAGAGGCGGCCATCGAGTTTGCCGACCACTCCATGGAGCTGATCGCCTACTACGCCATCCAGGCCTCAACCGATCTGGCGCAGGAGCGTGGCTGTTACTCCAGCTTTGCCGGCTCGCTCTGGAGCCGTGGCATCCTGCCGCTCGACTCGATTGAACTACAGGCCGCCGCCCGTGGCGACTCGCTGGAGATGGATCGCAGCAGCCAGCTCGACTGGCACTCCCTGCGGCAGCGGGTGCAGACCGTTGGCATGCGTAACAGCAACTGTCTCGCCATCGCCCCCACGGCCACCATCGCCAACATCTGCGGCGTCTCGCAGTCGATTGAACCGGCCTTCCAGAACCTGTTTGTAAAATCCAACCTCTCCGGTGAGTTCACCGTGGTCAACCCCTATCTGGTCAAGGATCTGAAGGCGCTGGGGCTGTGGGACGAGGTAATGGTCAATGACCTGAAATATTTCGACGGTTCACTCCAGGCCATCGACCGCATTCCCGCCCACCTGAAAGAGCGTTACGCCACCGCCTTCGAGATCGACCAGCGCTGGCTGATCGAGGCCGCCTCACGCCGCCAGAAGTGGATCGACCAGTCCCAGTCACTCAACCTCTACCTGGCGCAAGCCAGCGGCCCCACACTCGACAAGCTCTACAAACTGGCGTGGCGGCGTGGTCTGAAGACCACCTACTACCTGCGCACACTCGGCGCCACCAAGATGGAGGGCAACAACCGTCAGACAGTGGCCGAACCAGCAGCCTGTTCGATCCTGGACCCCTCCTGCGAGGCGTGCCAGTAAGACATATCAGTAGCATTTTATTAACCACCACACGCTGGTCTCTGCCCGGCAGGGCCAGCGTCATCATCCGTATTCATATTTAAGGAGAGCATCATGCTCAACTGGGACAACCCCGTTCTCAACACCGCCACCCCTCCAGCTGTCACGCCAACTGCCACGCCACCTGTCAGCTCAACCATCACCACAGTCACCCCACTGGAGCAGCAACCCAACCTCACCGTCCCTGTCTCCGCCAGTGACAAACGGGTCCTGAATGGCCAGGCCGATATCAACCAGCTGGCGCCGTTCAAATATCCATGGGCATGGAACTACTTTCTCAACGCCAACAAAAACCACTGGACCCCGCTCGACATCAACATGGCGCAAGATATTCAGGACTACCACCACAAACTGAGTCCGGCAGAACGGCATGTCTATGAAAATGTACTCGCCTACCTCACCACCTCCGACATCCTCGCCATGCGCAACATCGGCCTGGCGGTGATGGAGAAGATGAGCGCACCGGAGTTACAGATCTATCAGGCCCGCCAGGTCTACGAAGAGGCGCTGCACACCTGGACCTACCAACACTGCATCGAGACCCTCGGGCTAGACCAGGGAGAGATCTACAACCGCTACCGTGTAGTGCCTGAAATCAACCGCAAGATCCAGATCGCCAACCGTCGCCTCAGCGCCATCATGCGTCCCGACATGGACTTCAACAATCCGGACGAACTCAACACCTTTGTCATCTCCTATCTCTTTTTTGCCGCCGTCTTTGAAGGGTGCTGGTTCTACAACGGTTTCAGCCCCATCTTCTCCCTGCAGCGACGCGGCCTCATGAAGGGCACCGCCGAACAGCTGCAATACATCATGCGCGACGAAGTGATGCACGCTGGGTTTGGCATCCGCACCATCAAACAGATCATGGTGGAAAACCCGGTCACACTCGACCCCCAGGCCCTGCGTGAGATGTGGGACGAGTGCGAAGCAGCCGAGCGCGACTACGCCCACTACCTGCTACCCACCCCGATACTCGGCTATAGCGCCGCCGACCACAGCGAACAGTTCCGCTACATCGCCAACCGCCGCGCCCATCAGCTCGGCATCAGCGAACCTTTCCCCGGCGCGCAGTGCCGACTCGCCTGGCTCGATGAACAGGCCAACATCCGTAAAGAGAAAAATTTCTTTGAAACCCGCGTCACCGAATACCAGACCGGCGCCGGGCTGGCGTGGACCTGACGGGAGAATACCCAGCAAGAATATCGCCAGGCTATTCTCACCATCGACATCCGCTCAAACACAGCAAGATCCGGGTCGCGGATGCGTGTTTAACTTTTTATATTTAATCGGTACAACACATTTTTGTTGTGCGGAAAATAAACTATGAGAGGTTTCGTACAATGTCTGCACTATCAAACAAGGTTGCCATTATCACTGGGGCAAGCTCCGGGATCGGTTATGCAACAGCCAAGCTGTTCGCCCGAGAGGGCGCCAACCGCAACTTGACACACTCGTTGAAGAGATCATCCATCGGCGCTTCTTGCTGACGGCGGGGTCTCCATCAACCGGACCTAAACAGGTACGGTCAATAGATTTATGGAGAATATAGATGTCTGACTATGACCGCATAGCTGAAGCAATTGGTTTTATCTCCAGCCGGCTAAAGAGCCAACCGACTCTGAATGAAATTGCGGCTCACTTACATCTGAGTCCCTTTCACTTCCAACGTCTGTTCTGCCGCTGGGCCGATGTGACCCCCAAAAGATTCCTGCAAGTACTCACGCTGGAGCGTGCCAAGCAACTGCTGAGCGAAGCGAAACCCCTGCTTGAGGTATCGGACTCCCTGGGGTTGAGCAGCGGTTCGCGGTTGTATGAGCATTTCATTCACCTGGAAGCTGTCACCCCTGGGGAGTACAAAATGGACGGCGCGGGTTTAACGATTGAATATGCTGTACATGACACCCCCTTTGGAAAAGCGTTTATTGCCACCACTCCCAGGGGTATCTGTAGTTTTACATTTTTGGAGCATGCGGAGATCGACAGGGATCTAACTGGTTTACACAAAAAGTGGCCCCATGCGATGGTGCGTGAAAACCATCAACGAACACTGGTGGTTATCAAGGCCATGTTCGGCGCAGAGAAGCGCTTGAAGCTGCCTCTCTCTTTGCATGTTTCCGGAACCAACTTTCAGATCAGTGTCTGGAAAGCGCTGTTACAGATACCCCCCGCAACAGTGACAAGTTACTCCCAAGTGGCAGCCGCAATCGGCCATGCAAGCGCTGCAAGAGCAGTGGGGACGGCTATAGGTGCAAACCCCGTCGCGCTGCTGATACCCTGCCACCGCGTTATTCAACAAAACGGAAAACTGGGCGGCTACCATTGGGGTGAAACCCGGAAACAGGCGATCCATACATGGGAGTCGGCAAGGTATGAGTAACCGCAGCGTTAGCATCAAGTTTAAGAGGCACGCAGCAAAAGCGGTGTCCCCCAACTTTACATTCAACTTTACATTGAGGTTATAAGAGAGCCTCTAAACCAATAGCTGAATTCATATGTCAGGTGCAACACCCCAACGGCCTCACATCTACCCTGTCAATCCACTCATACAAACGAGATCAGCGGCCGTTACAGTCAGCATTACTATTGTTCCAATAGTGTGGAAGGGTGCATTCTCAAAGTCATGGCAGATAACGACAACAGCTACACTCACCAGGATACTTTTGCCTTTCTCAACCAAGGCGGCTCACTCAAAGAGAAGCTGATTGCCGTGCATAGATCGGTGCAGAAAAACCTGCCCTTCATCGCCCGCATCGCCATCGCCCTCTACGATCCCGAGACCAAAGTCCTCAAAACCTACCTGCACAGCAGTGGCGAGGACAATCCACTGGAGCATTACCAAACCCTTATCGATAATGCGCCATCGCTGAAGGAGATCCTCCACCGCGGTCAGCCACGTGTCATCAACAACATGCTCACCTTTGAGGAGGACAATAAGGAGCACCATCAACGGCTGGGACGCCAGGGGTACGCCGCCAGCTACACCCTGCCACTCTTCAATAACGGTCTCTTCTTCGGCTTCATGTTTTTCAACTCGTACGAAAAAGAGGTCTTCACTGAAAAGCATCTGGAGGAGCTGGACCTGCACGGCCACCTGATTGCGCTGATGGTGATCAATGAACTCAACGCCATCAAGACGCTGAGCGCCGCCGTCAAGACCACCGGCCATATGACCCACCACCGGGACCCGGAGACCGGCAGCCATCTCGACCGCATGTCGCGCTATAGCCGCCTGATCGCCAAGGCGCTGGCCGAGAAATACCAGCTGGATGATGACTACATCGAACATGTATTTATGTTCGCGCCGCTGCACGACATCGGCAAGATCGCCATCCCCGACAACATCCTGCTCAAGCCCGGCAAGTTGACCGATGCCGAGATGGAGATCATGAAAACCCACGCCCAGAAGGGCAAAGAGATCATCGACGAGCTACTGCTGAACTTCAGCCTGGAAAACCTCAACCACGCCGACATTCTGCGCAACATCGCCATCTGCCACCATGAAAACGTCAATGGTACGGGCTACCCCTTTGGCCGCTCCGGTGACGACATACCACTCGAGGCCCGCATCGTCGCCGTTGCCGACATCTTCGACGCCCTCACCAGCCGTCGCCCTTACAAAATAGCCTGGAGCAATGCAAATGCCTTTGCCGCGCTACGCCAGATGGTGGGCGAGAAGCTCGACCGCGACTGTGTTGAGGCACTGCTGGCGCACCGCGAGGAGATTGAGGCGATACAAGAGCAGTTTAAGGAGAGCCTCTTGGGCTAACGCCAGATACGCTGATACTACACAGCAGATCAAATGCAACAGCGGAAGACGCCATCTTTTCTCAGCTATCTATCAAAGCCCCACCCACGTTACGACATGCTGCCAGCAATCTCTTGACTGCCGCATCATCATTCAAGGCCCGCCCCAGTGCTACACCGCCAATCATTAATGCCGTCAGCGCCAGGACAGTATCGGCATGCCCCCCGTCCTCCTCTGCCAACAGCTTGCCAATCCGTTTGTTGAATCCTTTATAGACTTTGGTATAGGTATTGCGGACCTGCGGTTCCCGATTGGCGATATCAGTTACCAGAAAGGCCAGCGGGCAGGGTGAGGCCTGATTATCCAGATGGGCCTGACTGAGATAGCCGTGCAAAAGAGATGTCACTTTTTGCCGCCCAGTGCAGTCACTCATCTGGTCATTGATCTTGTCATTGACAAGGGGGCTCCGCAGCGCCGCCATCACAATCGCCTCGGAGTAGAGCTGCTGCTTGGAGCTGAAGTGGGAATAAAAGGCACCGCGTGTCATACCGGCATCTGCCATGACCGTATCGATGGTTACATTGTCATAACCACGCCCTGAAAAGAGCTCGACAGCGCTGGAGAGGATTTTTTCACGGCTATTGGATTTGTGCGTACTCGAATAGGGCATAGCGAACTCCAGAATATGTTCTTGAACATATTCTGGCCATCTCTATTCTGGAAAGCAATTCAGATCAGGAGCAGCACATCATGGAAGACTCTCTCACACTCTACGGCCCCGCCTTCAGCAGCTATCTACGCAGCGTCAGACTCTGTTGCGAAGAGAAGGGGGTGACCTACACACTCCAGGAACACATCAGCCAGGCAGACTGGGCCATGCTCAACTCACCCTTCCAGAAAGTGCCCATCCTGAAACATGGTGACTTTGTACTGTTTGAGAGCGCCGCCATCTGCCGTTACATCGACCGCGCCTTTGATGGCCCACCTCTTAGCCCAGCCAACCTTCAGGAGCTGGCGCAGATGGATCAATGGATCAGTGCCGCCAACTGCTATTTTGATCTCGCCTTCATCCGCCACTTTGTGCTTGAGTATGCCTTTCCTAAAACCGCCGATGGCAAACCCGATCAGGGGAAGATCGTAGCGGCACTGCCAGAGGTAAACAAACAGCTTGAGGTCGCCAACAAGGCGCTGCAACACTCAAATTACTTCTCTGGCAGAGAGGCGGGCATTGCCGACTACCTTATCATCCCCATGATCGATTATCTGGCACGTGGCATAGCTGGCAATGGACTCCTAAATGAGTTCCAGAACGTCGCTGAATATCTGGCCAGAATGAAAGATCGCCACAGCTGCAAGAAGATATTGATTGCGCCGCAAATAAGTTCGTAGCCCCTGAATCATCTGTGGCCTCATCCACCCTGGAGACTCTGCAACGGTGGCTGATTGATCACAAAACGCAACCCAAGAGTACCCGCCACACCAATACCAACCGCCCCCACCACCATGCCCGCCAGCCACAACGTGGGGCCGGGCACATAACCAAGATCAAAAAAGCGCTGCGCCACCACCATGCCCACCGCACCGGCGCTGAGCGCCGCCACCAGACCTGACAACAGCCCCAGGCCGACATACTCAACAATAATTGCCCCCAGCAACTGGCCGCGCCGTGCCCCCAGTGTTCGCATGATCGCCGCCTCCTGGATGCGCTCATCAAGCGTGGCGTGGATCGCCGCATACATCACCACCAGCCCGGCAAACAGGGTGAAGATAAAGACATACTCCACCGCCTGGGTGACACGCGTGATAATGGCCCGCACCTGATTCAGCACAGCGGCAACATCGATCACCGTGATATTGGGAAACTGCCTCACCAACTGGTTTAACAACTCATGTTGCGCCGTCGGCAGATAAAACGCCGTGATGTAACTGACAGGATATCCCGTCAGCAGCCCCGGCGGCGTGACAACAAAAAAGTTCGGTTGAAAGCTGTCCCACTCAACGCTGCGCAGACTGCTGATCGGCGCCGTAAACTGCTGCCCGGCGACGCTGTAGGTCAGGGTGTCACCGAGCTTTAACCCCAGCTCCTTGGCGATCCCCTCCTCCAGTGACAGCGCTGGTTTATCGACATCGGCCACCGACCACCAGTGACCCGCCACAATTTTATTGTCGGACTGCATTTGCAGCGCCGAGGAGAGATTAAATTCACGACTCAACAGCTGTTTGGCGCGTTGATCCTCAAACTCATCCACCATCACCGGCTGGCCGTTGATCTCGGTCAGCCGCGCCCGCACCATCGGGTAGAGTGCTGGTGTCGCCAATCCCTGCGTTGCAAAAAACTGTTGCAGCGCGGGCAACTGTTCAGACTGAATGTTGATCAGAAAACGGTTCGGTGCATCTTCCGGTAAGCGCCCCTGCCAGGCATCGAGCAGATCGGTACGCACCACCGCCAACAACAGCAGCGCCATCAGGCCAATACTAAAACCGATCATCTGAATCAGGGTATGGTTGCCACGCCGCGCCAGATTCACCAACCCCAAGCGCCAGGCCGAACCGCCCTTGCTGCGCACCAGACGCAGCAGTCGCAACACCCCCCACGCCAGCAGCGTCAACACCAACAGCAGTGCCGCCACACCCGCCACCACCGCCAGCGCCAAGGTCAGACTCTGCGCCTGCATGATCGCCAGCAGCAGAAAGGCGCCGCCGCCAACACCATAGGCCAGCAGCGTATTGCCCTGCACTCCACCAAGGTCACGGCGCAGCACCCGCAGGGTGGAGACATTTTTCAGTTGCAGGATCGGCGGCAGCGCAAAACCGAGCAGGGTGACCAACCCCGTGAGCAGTCCATAGAGGATAGGTGTTGCCGTGGGCGGTGGCAGCGCCACCCCCACCAGCGGCCCGAGCAGTGCCGCCAACCCCCACTGCGCCACGTAACCGAGCGCCACACCGATGCCACTGGCTATCAGTCCGAGCAGCACCATCTGTTGCAGATAGAGTCGGTTGATAAACTCCTGTTCAGCCCCCAGGCAACGCATCACCGCACAGCTATCGAGATGACGACTGACAAAATGGCGCGCCGCCATCGCCACCGCGGCGGCCGCCAGCAGCACACTCACCAGCGCCGCCAGGCCGAGAAAACTCTCGCCCCGCTCCAGCGCCGTGCGTACCTCGGGGCGGCTATCACGCACATCGCGCAAAGACTCGCCGGGCAACAGCGCATCCTGCCACTGCCCACGAAGCGCCTCGATCTGTTTGGGCGCACCGGCCAGCAACAGTGAATAACGGATGCGACTGGCGGGCTGGATCAACCCCGTCGCCGGCAGATCGGCTGCACTCATCAGCAGTCGCGGTGCCACACTAAACATCATGCCACCGGAGCTGTCCGGCTCTGTCACCAACAGCGCTGCCACCCTGAACTGGGCATTGCCCACACTGATCAGATCACCCACATCAATGGCAAGTGCCGTCAGCAGTTGCGCCGCCGCCCAGACCGTGCCCGACTCAGGCCCACCTGCCACCTCCCGATCCGCCGCAAACAGTTGTGTGGCGATGCGGTACTGACCACGCAGTGGATAGTTGCTACCCACCGCCTTAAGTGCCACCAGCTGACTGCCATCACCGGCCACCACCATGGTGGGGAACTCAAGGGTCTCGGCCAGCTGCAACCCCAACGCAGTGGCCTGCGCCTTGCGTTCGGCACTGGTGGGATCGCTGCTGAGCAGGGCCAAATCGCCGCCCAGCAGATCGCTCGCCTGGCTCGACAGCGCCAGATGGATGCGGCTGGTAAAAAAATTAACCGAACTGACACTGGCCACCGCCACAATCAGCGCCAGCAACAGCACCCGCAGCTCACCAGAGCGCCAGTCACGTCGCAACATGCGCAGCGCCAATCTCATACTGAACTCCTGAGCCGTCCCTCTTCCAACTCCAGGGTGCGCTGACAACGGCTCGCTAGCTGTGCATCGTGCGTCACCAAGACCAGGGTGGTGCCGTGTTCGGCATTGAGCTGGAACAGCAGGTCGATGATGCGGGCGCCGGTTTTACTGTCGAGGTTACCGGTGGGTTCATCGGCAAACAGCACGGCGGGGTGGGTGGCAAAGGCGCGGGCGATGGCAACACGCTGCTGCTCACCGCCGGAGAGCTGTTTTGGATAGTGCTGCACCCGCGCCGCCAGACCGACACGCTCCAGCACCTGCTGCGCCGTATGCTGCGCATCACCACGCCCGGCCAGCTCCAGCGGCAGCATCACATTCTCCAGCGCCGTCAGGTTGGGCAGCAGCTGAAACGCCTGAAAGATAAAACCCACCTTGGTGGCGCGCAGCCGGGCGCGGCCATCTTCATCCAGCGCAAAGAGCTGTTCGCCAGCCAGCGAGACCGCACCTGAACTCGGGGTATCCAGCCCCGCCAGCAGCCCCAGCAGCGTCGACTTACCGGCGCCAGAGCTGCCGACAATCGCCACCGTCTCGCCCGCGCCAATCTCCAGATTGATCTCATGCAATAGTGTTAGCTGCCCTTCGGGACTGACCACCTGTTTAGTAAGATTCTGCACAACGAGCACGGCATTGTTATTCATATTAAATGTCTCAGGCTAAGATGGGGTCTGATCACTCATAACAGAGGCAAAAGTATCTTTAATGAAAACAGCATACCAGCTCCTGCTCACCATCTCTCTGCTGCTGGCGGCCCCCGCCACCACACTCGCCGCCACCCTTCTGGTCATGGGCGATAGTCTGAGCGCCGCCTACGGCATTCCATCACAAGCAGGCTGGGTCAGTCTGCTGCAACAGCAGCTGCAACCAGAGCACAACGTGATCAACGCCAGCATCAGCGGCGAAACCACCGCCGGTGGAGCCGCACGACTCTCTCCGCTGCTGCAGCGACACCGGCCAGAGGTTGTCATTATCGAGCTGGGGGCCAACGATGGCCTGCGAGGTTTGCCGATCAAGGAGATGCGCAAAAATCTGGCGCAGATGATTCAGCAGAGCCAGGCGGCAGGCGCAGAGGTGCTGCTGATCGGGCTACGCCTACCACCCAACTACGGCCCAGCCTATACCCGCGCCTTTGAAGAGAGCTACAGCGCGCTGGCCAAACAGTACCGGGCCAGACTGCTGCCATTTCTGTTTGCTGGACTTGAGGATTCATCACGTGACTTTCAGGCTGACAACCTTCACCCAACGGCAGCAGCACAACCGATTCTGCTGAATAACGTCTGGCAGCCGTTGGCACCACTGCTCGGCATGAAGTGACCGGAGGGTTTAGCCACCCTGCTCTTTGTTCTGATAAACCTTGCGCCGAAACAGGTCGTTACGGCGGCTGACAAGCCGGTCGAGAAACAACAGACCGTCGAGATGATCCATCTCATGCTGAATCGCGCGCGCCTCAAAGCCGCTGGTATTGAGGCTCTGTTTTTCGCCCTGGGCATCCTGGTATTCAAGGGTGATAGTCTCGGCGCGCATCACATTGCCGGTAAAGTCGGGCACCGACATACACCCCTCGCGCCCTTTAACAAAGCCGCTGTATTCGACGATCTCGGGATTGATCAGCGCCAGAAAACCGTGCTGTTCGATCTTCGGTTTGCTCGACACATCGACCAGGGCGATGCGTTGAAAGCGCCCCACCTGTGGCGCGGCGATACCGACTCCTCCAGGACCGGCGCGCATAGTCTCCTCAAGGTCGGCCAGGAACTGGCGCAGCTCATCATCAAAGCACGCAACCGCTTCGCTGAGCTGCTTCAGCCGCTCATCGGGATAGGTAAGAATCCCCAGCTTCGCCATTACCTTTACCCAATCATCGTTTCAATAGGGGTGAGCTTGGCGTCTATCCCCTCTTTGATCACAATCTGCAAGGCCGACTCCAGCGCCGCGATCCCCTCGCCCGCCACGCCGTCGATATGCATGATGTAGATCGGTTTGGCCGCAGTGCCACCGACATCCGAATCGAGATTGACGATATTGAGACCCGCCTCGGCCAGGGCGCCAGTGACGTGGGCGACGATGCCGGGGCGATCGGCGCCATAAACGGTGATCTGCACATCGGGTTCAACATGGTGATGCAGATCGCCATCCATCTTATCGATATGGATGTGCAACCCCATGGAGTCGGCCACGGTAGAGAGCAGCTGTTGCAGCGAATGAACGTTCCCCTCATGGCGCACCATCATCATGATGGTAAAGCTGCCACCCATACGGATCATGGAGGCCTCGCCGAGATTGCAGCCGCCGTCGTAAAGCGCCTGGGTGACGTGGGCAACGATGCCAGAACGGTCTTTACCGACCAGTGAAAGAATGTACCAGTGAGACATAAACACTCCTCAAATTATTATTGATTCTCTGCAATCCAGATCAGCGACGCCATACGCCCCGTCACACCATCACGACGATAGGAGTAGAAGCGCTCGGTATCGCTATAAGTGCAGCAACCACCACCGTAGACCGCCGTCACACCGACCACTTCAAGCCGCTGCCGCGCCAGCTGGTAAATATCTGCCAACCAACGGCCACCAGGTGATGGCTTGAATGCTGCGGCGGCAACGGCATCATGGGCGATAAAGGCATCACGCACCTCATTGCCCACTTCAAACGCAGAGGGGCCAATGGCCGGACCAAGCCAGACCAGCAGGTCGGTAGCGGCCACCCCCATGCGCAATAGCGTCGCCTCGATCACACCATCGAGCAGCCCGCGCCAACCGGCATGGGCAGCGGCGACCACTGTGCCCTGCCGGTTACAGAAGAGCAGTGGCAGACAGTCCGCCGTCATCACGGCACAGACCACATCTATAGAGTGAGTAAAACTGGCATCGGCCGCAGCCGCAACCCCGGGCACCGTGGCGGCGTTGACCACCGCCACACCGTGAACCTGCTGCAACCATACCGGCTCACCGGGCAGCTGCTGGCGCAGACGGCTGCGGTTTTCTACCACCGCCGCAGGCAGATCACCTACATGGTCACCCAGATTGAGGCTTGTATAGGGGGCCAGACTAACGCCGCCCTGACGGGTGGTGCTGGCGGCCCGGATTGAGGCAGGGGCGGGCCAGTCAGGCACAATCCAGCCAAAATCCGTTAGGTCAGTCACGCTGCTCGGCATCCTCATGCAACAGCGCGATCAGCTGCTGCATGTCGTCGGGCAGCGGCGCCTCCCACTCCATGATCTTGCCAGTAGTGGGGTGCTCCAGTCCGAGACGGGCGGCGTGCAGCGCCTGACGTTTGAAGTTACGCAGAAAGTCGCTCAGCTCGGCACTGCAATCACGCGGTAGCCGCAGCCGCTGACCGTAGACCGGATCACCGACCAGTGGATAGTGGATGTGGGCCATGTGCACACGGATCTGATGGGTGCGGCCGGTTTCAAGATCAACACGGATGTGGGTGTGGATACGGAACCGCTGCATCACCCGGTAGTGGGTCACCGCCGGTTTACCGTTGGAGACCACCGCCATCCGTTTGCGATCAACGGGGTGGCGGGCGATCGGCGCCTCCACCGTACCGCCCGCCGTCATCACCCCGTAGGCCACCGCTTGGTACTGACGCTTCATCACCCGCGCCTGCAAAATATCCACCAGATGTTTTTGCGCCTTGAGGTTACGCGCCACCGCCAGCAGGCCGCTGGTCTCTTTGTCCAGGCGATGCACGATACCGGCACGCGGCACCTCGTTGAGTTCCGGGGCGTGATACAACAGGGCGTTGACCAGGGTGCCATCGTAGTTACCCGCCGCCGGGTGCACCACCATGCCAGCCGGCTTGTTGACGATGATGATGTCGTCATCTTCGTAGACGATGGTGAGCGGGATATCCTCGCCCTGCCAGCTCACCTCCTCCTCCGAGGTCGCCTCCAGCTCAATCAGCTCGCCGCCCTCCAGTTTGTCCTTGGCGCGCCGCTGCTGGCCGTTGACAGAGACCTGCCCCGCCTTGATCCACTGCTGCAGGCGGGCGCGTGAATAATCCGGGAACAGTTGGGCGAGGATCTGGTCCAACCGTTGGCCAAAACAGTCGGCCGGGACTTTAATTGTTAGATGTTCTGAAGATGGCATTGGTTTTCACACAAAACAGGGCAATATGCCGTGCTAAAAAGGGGATCCATGCTAACAGATTTGAACCGCATTCCCCTGCAAAATAGTGGCATACTGGCGCGATATTGATTCACCATTGATGGTTAACTTAATAATGCAGATACGCAGACAGCTGTCCGCCTTACTCCTCACAGCCGGGTTAAGCTTCTCCAGCTATGCCGCAGATAACGGGATACTGGCCGAGTACAACTACTACGAAAGCGGCAAAATCGAACTCAATGCCGGCAACTATCAGCAGGCCATCACCCACTTCATCAACCTGCAAAAGCTCTACCCCAACAGCCCCTATATTCCCCAGGCCAAATTGGAGAGCGCCTACGCCCATTACAAACTGGGTGAAGCTCAGGCCGCCATCGACCTGCTACAGGAGTTTTTACTGGCCGAGAATAAACATCCACAAAAACCCTACGCCTTCTATCTCGCTGGCTTGGCCAGGTATCAGCAGGCACTCGATCTGATGGATAGCCCTACCTCTGCTGAAGATACCACTAGCGCCCGCACCGCCACCCAACAGGCCATCGGCTACTTTACTCAGTTGCTGGACAGTTTCCCCGGCAGTCAGTACGGCGAGGATATTGGTAAAAAGACCACCTACCTGCTGGAAAAACTGGTACAGCAACGCATTAAGCTGGAGAAGAAGGATACCGACCGCAGCCGCCTGCAACAGATTCAGGTCGAAAGCGACCAAGCCATAGTCTGGCTGCTGAAACAGCCTGCCAACCACTACACACTGCAACTGGTGCGCAGCCCTGACTACAACACCACCTTTATGGTCTCACTCCAGTATAAATTGGAAAAAAACGCCTTTATCATCGAGACACAGACCAGCGACGGCACAGGTTACACACTGCTTTACGGCGTCTACCCCAGCAAAAACGAGGCGCTGCAGGCAGGCGCCAATCTGCCCCAAGCCATCCTTGAGACCCAGCCGCTGGTGCGCGAACTCAGCTCGGTGCAGACAGAGATCGTCGATAGCCGCGTGATTGCGGGCGACAGCACGCTACAAGCCCCGCCTCCCACCACAGCAGAAACAGCACCAGCGAGCCAGGAGTTCGTCAAGCCACCCCCAAGCAACAGCGCCACGCAGATGTCGGACGAAGAGTGGCTGTTGTCACAACACCCCATGGACTACACGGTGCAACTGTTGGGAGCGCCTAACGAAGCTAGCCTGACCAAATTCATCAACGACCACAATCTTGCCGGCCAAACCGTCCGCTACCGCAGTCTGCGCCGGGATGGCAGCAGCTGGTACTCACTGCTGTATGGCAGTTATCCCGACAATATCACCGCCATCGAAGCCGCGCGCCAGATCGGCATCAGCCTCCGTATCGATCAACCCTGGATCAGACGTTTCCAGAGTGTGCAGAACGAAATCGACAGCAGCAAAAGCAGTAAACGCCAGTGAGCAAACCTCTCTGCCGTTCACTCATCACCCTGCTCTTTGGCATCACCCTACTCACTGGCTGCGTCACCGTACCTCCACAACCAGATGCCACACCAGCGCCACAACCCGACATCTGGTCCGCGCAACGCTACTACGACGAAGCGCGTCAGGCCCAGGCCAATGGCGATTTCAGCAGCGCACTCACGCAACTTGCCGAACTTCAACAGCGCTACCCCGACAGCGCTTACACCAAACTGGTCGCGCTGGAGAGTAGCTACGCCCATTACAAAATCGCAGATTATCCGGCCGCCATCCAGGCCGCTGACCGGTTCATTGCCCAACAAGCAAACGCCAGCGCTGCGGATTACGCCTGGTACCTGAAGGGCATGGCCCACCTCAACCTTGCTGGCCAAAACAGTACAAACAGCGCCACATTTGATTCCGACAACAGCCGCACGGCCTACCAGAGCCTGCTCCATTTGGCGCAAGCGTTTCCCAACAGCCCGTATCGAACCGAGGCACTGCAACAGCTACAGCCGCTGCGCACCCAGCTGGCGGAACACGAACTCGACATCACCTATGCCCTGCTGCAACAGGGCAACCAACAGGGTGCGCGTGATCGCGCCGCCTATCTGCTCAAGAGTTACCCGGAGACAACGGCCGCCAATACAGCACAGCTCATCCTGCAAAGTGGCAATGCCAACACCATCCACCCCGAGGGGTTGCAGCACGAAAAGTGGCTGATGCAGCAGAACCCTAACCACTTCACCCTCCAGATTGCCGGTAGCCACGACAAACAGTGGCTTGATAAGTTAGTCGCCCAGCACTCCCAACAGATCGTCTGGTTCCAGCGCCTCTGGCAAGGACAACCGTGGTATACCGTGCTCTATGGCCACTACAACAGCGCCGCTGAAGCAGAGGCGGCCATGCCTGCTGTCAAATCAACCCTGGTGGTTAACGAAGCCTGGGTACAGCCATTTTCGACCATACAACAGCGCCTTCACGACACCGATGCCAACCGCTGAAGCTGCGACAAGCCAACCCCGGTTATGCTAGGCTACGACACCAATAATCAAGACCATCACAACACTGAAACAGCCGATGTCACTCATAAAATCACTCACCTCACTGTTCCTCATCACCCTGCTGCTGGTCGGTTGCGCCACCACCGACCTCGACCCCAGCACATGGCCCGCCGAGCGCTTTTACAAAGAGGCCAAACAGGCCCTTAATGACCGCGACTACGAAATCGCCATCAAGCGTTATGAAGACCTGGAGATCCACCACCCCTTCAGCCCTTATACCCAACAGGCACAGCTGGAGGTGGGTTACGCCTACTTCAAATATGACGAGCCGGACTCTGCCATCGCCGCCGCCGAGCGCTACATCAAACTCTACCCACGTGCCGACAATGTCGACTACGCCTACTATCTGCGCGGACTGGTAAGCTTCGAACGCGGCCTCAGCACGTTCGACCTCGCACTGGGTCTCGACATCACCAAACGGGAACCCAAATCAGCCAAAAATGCCTTTTTCTATTTTGAAGAGCTGGTCAAACGTTACCCCAATAGCCCATATGCCGAAGATGCCAAACGGCGCATGGTCGATCTGCGCAACCGCCTCGCCACCTATGAGATGCACGTTGCCGACTACTACATGCGCCGTGGTGCCTATCTCTCCGCCGCCAACCGCTGCCAGGAGGTGCTGGAAAACTACCCGCAGACCCCAGCCATTCCCGACGCCCTGGTGATGATGGTGCAGGCCTACCGCGAACTCGGCATTGACGACCTGGCCGAAGATACACGCAAGGTGCTCCAGCTCAACTATCCCGACAGGCTCAGTGCATTAAAGTGAAAGTCCGATTAAAGTGTTGATATAGAGACGAAGCACAAGTAGCAAATTCAGATAAAAGCAGAGGAGAACAATCTATGTGGGATTTTTTTGAAACCGTTCGTCACCGCCACTCCGTCCGCTGTTACCAGAGCGACATGCCGGTAGAAAAAGAAAAACTGCACGCCATCCTTGAAACCGCCTGCAGCGCTCCATCAGCCGGCGACTTGCAGGCCTATAAAATCATCGTTGTCAGCAACCCGGAAAAGCGCCAGGCGCTCGCCAATGCCGCCGAAGGGCAGAGCTTCATCTCCGCAGCGCCAGTCTGTCTTGTCTTCTGCGCTGATCCACAACGCTCCGCCACCCAGTATGGCGAACGCGGCCAGAAACTCTACGCCGTCCAGGACACCACCATCGCCGCCGCCTACGCCCAACTCGCCGTTGTTGCTGCGGGCATGGGCTCCACCTGGGTCGGTTACTTCGATGAAGAGAAGGTCCGGACTATTCTCCAGATCGACAGCAACCTCAACCCCATCGCCATGCTCAGCCTCGGCTACCCGGCCGAACTGCCCGAGCCAACCAAACGCCGCCGGCTGGACGAGATCGTCAGCCATATCGAATAAAGCCAAACACGCTTCACCATCCCCCATCCCCCACCACCAGAGCCGTGAGGATGGTGAAGCGCTACAAATGCAAAGCACTACACTACACTACACTACAGCGCCACAGCTTCCTCCACCTGGCGCATGTTTTTTACCTGTAAAGAATCACTCAGCGCATCCAGCGCAGCACCCACCTCATAATCAAACGCAATGGTCACGTAATCACCCGCACTCACCGCCATCGGCTCGGCAAGTGGAACAATCAGATACTGGTTATACCAATCAACCGTACGTTGCTCAGCCATCAATATTGCAAGGATGTTTTTTGTCACCATACGAATAGCGTTTAAGTTGCCATCCCTGGCAATCTTTATCGTTCCATCAAAACTGCATCGCTGCGGTAGCTCGGCATCATAAGTAAAACTCTGGAATAACGCCGGGTCACTCAACTCACGACTCTTTTCATGGGTAACGGTAGGCTCCTGAAACAGGATCGTCTGGGCGTAATAACCCTCAAAATTAAAATCCTGCTCAATCGGCTGCACCGCCTGGATACACGCCTCCGGCACAAAGATTGGCAATGGGCCGCCAAACCTCTCCAGATAGCGCTGTTTAAACTGAGCAATCATCGCAACCTGTTTTTCACGCAGTAACCCCACATGTAACATTTCACAAATCACCACATCAACAGGCTCAGGCGGAAGATAACGGCTTGCATCCGCCTGAACAATCTCCACCCTATCGCCATTTGTGTTCTGGCGCATAATGCGCCGTACAGCCGCCACCAGCTCGGGATTTCGCTCCACACACCAAACATGCCCCGCCTGCTGCGCCGCAAAAAAAGATAACACCCCGGTGCCGCCACCCAACTCCAACACCCGCGCACCTGGCCGCACCACCTCTTGCAAGGCACGCTTAAAACCCTGCATCCGTGCAGTATCATTCAACATGTTGTAATGATATTGCAGCGGGATAAACTGACCCAACTCCAAGTGGTCATATCGGTTGTTCATACACACTCCTCGATCAGATTGATTGCAAACAGCCATCACCAGCGGAGTCGTTCGACTCACCACCACATGCCGGCCATCGTCTTCATAACGCAAGGTGCGGGCCAACCAGAAAAACATGCTGGATCGAGGGTGTAACCGCCTTATGACGGCAAGTAGTTGCCGTAACGATTAAAGAAGGATGGCAAGGGCGGAGAAGAGTTGCCTAATCAAGAGAGCGCTTCAAGGGTAAATACACCTCACAATACCGAATGAGATCACCGCAGACCAATAGTACCTGTGAACGTTTCCATCAGACCATCTTGCAGGGGTTCTATCAAATCACCTCCCGCAAGAAGATCTATGCTGATCTGGAAACACTACAGGCCGATCTGGACATCTGGCTGACGCACTACAACAATGAACAGAGACATCAGGGCAAGATGTGCTGTGGCCAAACGCCGATGGCAACGTTGAAGGAGAGTAAAAAAATCTGGCAGGAAAAATCTGTGAACTGAATTTGACCTGACAGTCACTTCCGAAAAATCGGTAACTGTCAGATCAGGTCGCGACTACTACAAATGAGGGAAGGCAGCTTGCGGCCAGGAGCGGACTTCAAAACTGACAAGAATACGACTCGCAAGCCTTTTTGACTTACAATCAACCTGTGGAACTAGCCAATAATATTTACAGCTTCAATGTAAAATTAACCTCGACACCACTAGCAGGCCTATCAACAGGCACCTCACTATACCCTGAAGAAACACGCCAAACTGGTAGGTTAGGATATAACTCTTTTCCTAAAATGACAGAAAGTACTGCAAGTATTTTGGGACCCAATGGAATAATCAGTGGTCGTGAGAATTTATTTAGTGATTGAACCAATGACTTTAAATCTAAATATGTAGAATATGGCTGACATACATCATAGAAAAACACATTATCACTTGATATTGAATCTAATAGGTCTTTGTTATTATCTACAACATCGGTTTCAAATTTGGTAACAGGGCTTTTAGGAATAAAGGTATAAATAAAACCTGAATCCAAGAAGTTAGCAACCCCAAGGGCCTTGCTCTTTTCATAACCAAGACCGAATATCACCGAAGTAGGAAGAGATGGATCACCAATGGATCCTCCAAGCTGAGAAGTTATCTCACAAAGATACTTTATTGGCGTATCTTCATTTGGCGGCGGGATATAATCAGACAAGGTGTACACAACACTTAAAGTGGAATGTTCAGGGAGCGAATCCATTAAGCTGCAAATAATACAAGCCAACCTATGTCGACTCATAACAGTAATGTCTAACAACACATTTACTGGCCCATCAAAATTTTTTCCGAATAAAAATCCATCAACATGCCTGCTAACAGACTCATCACCATGCTCTATAATATTAGCTTTAGACTCCAAGTATTTGGATTTATTTACTTGGTAAGAAAATTTATCGGTATTAATATCATAACCAATGACCAATAATTCTGAGCAATCACTGCCATATTTATCAAATGCAGATATAGCTCTAGACTCAAAGCCAAGCCCAAAAATTGCCAAATCAAACTCCCCACCAATGAATGATTTTAATATTTTCATAGCAAGTCTATTTGTTTATTGTTTTCGGCTAGGTCAACGACCTTAATCACAGAAGACCGTGGATTACTCCTCTTAAGCAGATCAACAAGTTCAATTTCTCTAGGTTTGGTAGTTAATAAGCCAAAACGATGTGAAAATAAGTATGACAACCTGCACCGTGCCTTTCTAAGGTCCTTGAAATCATGAAATGGCTCATCAGAATTTTTAACAATAATCAACGCGCCGGCATTCAATGCAAAGCCAACAGCGGCTAAATAGCCGATATTTTCATCTTTTTTAAAGGTAAGTGTCCCTTTTGGCTCAGGACAAAACTGTGCCCCTACAATTTCTTCTTTAAAAGATGTTGCGATAGTTTCAATCAGATCGAAAATCGTATTGTATGAGTTATCATCTGAAGAAATAGCAATTGTTCTTAACAAAGCATTGTAAGACCTGAATGTATCATTTAAACATTCAAGCTGAGAGGTAATTGGAATCGTTTTCTTTTCCTTCACTATAGATATGAACTTATTAATAAGTCCGATAAGCATCCTAGGATTATATTCCATTGCCTTGCATAAATTCGAAAAACCAACATAACTATCAGGGGGTCTCTTTCGGCTAGCTAATCCACTTTCTTTCCTGTAGTAATTTCTAAGATGGGCTACAAATTTAATCTTTCTAACTGTTGGCCCCTTGTTTTTATCGCCATAATTGCGGATGTCGTCAATATTTATTCTTTGATCATCCAGGTACTCTTTAAAGGTCAAATCTTTTTCTGAAAGCTCTCTAAAAGTGTCTTCTACGCTAAAAGGCTTAGGCTCTTCGAAGTAACTCTCAATATCATCGTTCAAATTGTTTTTCTTGAAAATGTTAGAGCAAAGCTTTTTAGAGAACTCAAGGCCCATTTTGTCAGAATTACCGGTGAGGTTAATAAAGGAGAGATCTTGATTGCTCATCGAGCTATCTGAGCACTTAGTCACCTCTAAATTCTTATGGTATGGCGATAATGATAATTTAAAAATAACATCTTCTGGCCCACCTCGCATCGAATCCACAAGAGGCTGGATAATCTCTTCAGGCGCCAGTTCTAATTCATCGAATAAAAAAGACCACTTATGACCGCACTCATTAAAATAAGAATTTACTATTCTAGTACTTGCCCCAAGAATAGATGATATTCCACCGGTGACAATGTCCGGTTTATTAATATGGCCTATAGTTTTTCTATCAAGCGACGAAGTTATATAGTCTGAAACTTCCTTTTTCTTATTTGTTACGGAAACCTCTAGACTTCGCAATGAACAGATCTTAGGACTCACATGCCACAACTGTGCTAACTCACCAACCAATTCAGCCTCATCAACCTTTTTTATGACTACAGACTTAAAATTATTCTTCTTCCTTGGTGCCTGAGCAACGCGATATCCAATAGTGGAAGCCATTCTTTCAAGTGTGTGGTAGACAAAAATCGACTCAAGTAAACGTCCTCCTTCCTCTATGCTTCCTACTTTATCTTTTATAATATCAAACTGCGTTTTCCAAAACCGATCGGTAGGAATGAAAACACCAGAAAAAGATATTGAGTTCCTGAATTTCGGGGCACTTGAATCATTCCAGATTTCCAACGCCTCAACTTGAAGCATCCGCATCAGAGTGGTTTTTCCACTACCTCTAGGTCCAATCATTATTGTATGATTGGATGAAGCTAAATTCTGGAAGTGCTCACTAACGATAAAAGAATCGCACAGCTCTTGAGTTGTAAGCGTTCGAGCATTAAATGATTCATATATTGATGGTGCTTTTTCAAACATTACGCTTACCCACCTCAACAATTACATTGCACTTATGGTCTACAGACAATCCATTTTCTTCAAGCTCTCTCACAAGACTATTGAAATCATGCGGCGTGAAGTTGGCTGCCAGGTCATGAAATTGAGATAAGTCTTGTTCATTTAGGTAAGGATTGCTTTCAGATATTAAGGCAGTAATTTTGTCAGCTACGGCCTTTGGTGTTATGGCACTCCCAAATCCACTTTTAGCAGGAAGGTTTGATGATGTTGACTCCCCCCATTTTAACCCTCTAAGGCGTTCATGTGTCTCAAGTGTTCCAACTGCTTTTCCTTCAGAAATACATTTATCCAAATCAATCTCAATTATGTAAAATTGATTTGAAGTACGGTCTTCAATTCCGCCATGCAATCTTGCTGAAATGCTTCCGGATGAAAATATTACATATGGATTCATGCCTGGCGCAGGAGCATATGTAACATCTGCAAAATGCTTGTGCCCATGAATTACTAGCCACGGCCCTTTGTTTGCACCATGTAATTTATGGAGTAGATATTGTCCACCTTGCATGCACTCATTATCTTCTGACCTGTCTACATGTTCCATTTTTTGTGGGTGATGGTGACATAAAAGAATATTGATTGGCTTTTTCACAAAAAATTGTGAAGAAATGAATTTACTAATTTGATCGGCAACGTCACTGGAAATTCGACCATGTGCTCCTTCATCATTAAAGCCATGATATGCGCTGGTATTTAATGATATGGCGTTGTAGCTTAGGATCTTTCCTTCTGAATGACACCAATGCCAAGCCCAAAAATGTGTATTTTTTTCACTGCAATCGAATGGGAAGCTAGGTTGAATAAACTGTAATTGGTGCTTGGGATCATAAATGCTTTCTGTTCTCGACTGGTGATCATGATTTCCTGGCACACACAAGAGCTCAGGAATATTCAACTCATCTTTTACTCTTCTGACAAAATTCCATCCAGCAATAAAACAATCTTGTTCAGCTTGATTTGCTATATCACCAGCACAAATTAGAACGTCAATATCATGATCTAGTTTTTTCACGTAATTTATGAATGCATTTCCATATTCGCTTTCGCCATTGTTAAAATAAAGATGTGAGTCTGTTTTTTTTGACGAGTCAACAATTGCGTGAAGATCGGAAATTACCAGCAGCCTTAATTTGTTATTATTCATAATTTTTCACTAAGATCTCTTCAACCTCATTCCATGTGGTTTTGAAGCCTGAGATATGACGCTTCACTGATAATGTTTGGACTGTAAAGTCTTTTGATAATAATTCGATGACGTCTTTGCAGGCACGATATGAGAACAGGAATTTAACACCTTTGCTATTCAAGTCATACAAGCCTTTAAAGAGGACTGGTAAATTTTCAATATTAAAACTCCCAGGACCATATTCGCCAGTAAACTTCTCTGACTTTGAATACGGTGGGTCTATATATACAAAATCCCCTTCCTTTAGTTTTCGCAAGGTTTCAGTATAATCAGCAACAATTATCTCAGTGTTATAAAGCTTTTTTCTTGCCAAGTTAAACACATCTTGGGAGGGAAATCCGCCAGTTCTAGAGCCTCTTGGCACATTAAATTTACCTGCTTTATTTGTGCGATACACACCATTAAAACAGTAACGATTAAGATATAAGAAACGCACCGCACGTTCTGCTTTACTCAGCGCATCCGGATCAAGCCCTCTTATCCTATAATATTCATCATCAGTATCAGGAATTTGGATCAGACTCTCCCGAATATTTTGATTGACCTTTATCTCACTCAAAGCATTAATCAATTCAAAGTTTATATCTGACAATAAAGCCTCGTAGACATTCACCTCAAAAAACAGACATGCCGAACCGCAGAATGGCTCAACATAACGTTCGAAAGTTTTTGGAATACTTTGTGTTAACACAGGCAGAAGCTTTCGTTTACTACCTGCCCATCTTATTAACGGTTTACTTTGCAATCAGTAACCACCTTATTATTTTTGTTTAACTGATATATAAGTGTGACTCAGTCCAAACTTCCCCATAGACTGACTACTTCTAAAATAAGAGTTCAATAATACTCTTATCTAATGTTTGTGTTCCCACCCTAAATGAGGCAATTTTAACACCGAAGGTTAAGTCTGACACTTTTTGTTGACTGTCCGCTCAGGGTCATAGCCCGCCGCCTGTTGCAACAAAAGACGCAAACTGTCGCGCCACTCAGCCTTGATCAAAAATGAATCGCGCGTTTATCCACTGCCAATGCGGCTTCGTGCATCGCCTCTGCCAGTGATGGATGGGCGTGAATGGTGCGGGCGATATCTTCGCTGCTGGCGGAGAACTCCATGGCCAGCACTGCTTCTGCAATCAACTCTGAGGCGTTTGGCCCCATGATGTGTACACCAAGAATGGTGTCGTCTTTGGCATCGCTAAGAATCTTAACCATGCCCACCATGTCGCCCATGGCGCGGGCGCGGCCGTTGGCCATGAAGGGGAATACCCCCTGTTTAAAACCGACGCCGGATTCGGTTAGCTCTTGTGATGTTTTGCCAACCCAGGCGATCTCGGGCCAGGTGTAGATGACCCAGGGGATAGTGTTGTAGTTGATGTGGCTGGCCTCTCCGGCGATATGTTCGGCGACGGAGACACCCTCTTCCGATGCCTTGTGGGCGAGCATCGGGCCACGTACCACATCACCTACGGCGTAGACATTGGGCACGTTGGTGCGGCAGCGTTCGTCCACCTCTATAAAACCACCATTGTCTAACGTTAGGCCAATGCCTGCGGCGTTTAATCCTTCGGTATTGGGTTTGCGGCCTGTGGCAACTAACACTCTGTCGAACTTGAGTTCCTGCTCACCCTTTTCATCTTCAATAGTGACAACGACATGGCGCGCGCTAGCCTTGGCTGATTTTGTTTTGGTATTGAGACGGATATCGAGCCCTTGTGCCCGCAGCTCTTTAAGTGCGGCATCGGCCAACTGTTTGTCGACGGCGGGCAGAAATTGATTACGTCGAATCAGCACAGTGACCTCGCTGCCCAGACGACTCCAGAGACTGCCCAGCTCCAGGCCGATTACACCACCACCAATCACGGCAAGACTCTTGGGCACTGCGCTGAAACTCAGGGCGCCGCTAGAGTCGACTATGCGGTCACCATCCAGCGGCAGCGATTCGACGCTGGCGGGCACGGAACCGGTGGCGATGATGATGTGGTCAGACTCGACCATCTGCGGCTTGGCTTTGCTTTTGCCTTTGCTGTGCGGGGTAAATTCGATCTGCCCTTCTCCCAGCAGTTTGCCGTGGCCCTGTAACCAGGTGACTCTGTTTTTCATGAAGAGCGCGGCGACACCGCCGGTAAGCCTTTTGACCACCTCGTCCTTGCGCACCATCATCTGCGCCACATCCAGCGTGGCGCCTTTGGTCATGATGCCGTGGTTGGCAAACTCATGTTGCAGGCGATGGTAGTGGTGCGAGGTATCAAGCAGCGCCTTGGAGGGGATGCAGCCAACGTTGAGACAGGTACCGCCCAGCGATGGTTTGTTATCCTGGTCGAGCCACATGTCGATGCAGGCGGTCTCCAGTCCCAACTGGGCGCAACGAATCGCGGCCACATAACCACCCGGTCCACCACCAATCACAACAACATCATAACGATCCATACTTAAGCTCCTTGGCCACGCCCCGCTGTTATGGGTTACGCGCGGATGTTGATTGTTAACTGCCTCTGGTACGCATGGCGCACCCTACACCTGTAACAACATCCGCGCCGGGTCCTCCAGCACCTCTTTTACCTTCACCAGGAACGAGACCGCCTCGCGACCGTCGATGATGCGGTGGTCGTAGGAGATCGCCACATACATCATGGGACGAGCGACGATCTGGCCATCCTCGACCACGGCACGCTGTTCGATCTTGTGCATGCCGAGGATCGCGCTCTGTGGTGGATTGAGGATCGGTGTTGAGAGCAGCGAACCGAAGGTGCCGCCGTTGGTGATACTGAAAGTACCGCCACTCAGATCCTCCATCGACAGCTTGCCTTCCCGCGCCTTGCCGGCAAAGTCAGTCACCGCCTGCTCCATCTCGGCTAGGCTGAGCTGATCGGCATCACGGATGATAGGCACTACCAGACCTCGCTCAGTACTCACCGCCACCCCCATGTCGAAATAGCCGTGATAGATGATGTCGTTGCCATCGATGGAGGCGTTGACGGCAGGAAACTCTTTCAGCGCCTCGCAACACGCCTTGATAAAAAAGGACATGAAACCAAGTTTAATGCCGTGTTTTTTCTGGAACTGCTCCTGATATTTGCTGCGCAGATCCATCACCGGTTGCATGTTGATCTCGTTAAAGGTGGTCAACATGGCGGTGGTATGTTGCGCTTCAAGCAGACGTTCGGCGATGCGGGTCCGCAGACGTGTCATTGGCACACGCTGTTCAGGACGGCCACCAGCGCCCACTACACTCGTAGAGATCGTAACGCTAGCGGCTGGCTGGCTGGCCTGTTCGAGATGTTTGATAACGTCGGCCTTGGTGAGTCGACCATCGCGGCCCGTCGCCCGGATAGTGGCCGGATCAAGCTTGCTCTCCACCACCAGTTTGCGCACGGCGGGACTGAGCTCCATGGCGGCTGCGGCCGGTTCTGCTACAGGGGCAGCGGCCACTTTTGGCGCTTCAGCTTCAGCCTTTGTTTCACTCGCAACCGCAGCAACAGCGGGCGCCTTGGCATCCGTGTCGATGATCGCAATCAGCTCACTGCTGGTGACCACATCACCACTGTTTTTTTTGATCTCGGTCAGTTTGCCATCTTGTGGCGCCACCACTTCCAACATCACTTTGTCGGTTTCAAGATCGACCAGGTTCTCGTCACGATAGACGTAGTCGCCACTCTTTTTATGCCAGCGCGCCAGGGTGGCGTCGGGTATCGATTCAGACAGTACTGGCACTTTGACTTCAATCAGCATTGTTGGACTCCCTTTCAAGCAATTCTGTGCCGCATGCGGCATTGGACAAAATAGATTTCAAATCAATTCACCGGGCGCAAGGTGCGCTGGTTGGGTTCGGCCTTGCCATTGAGTGCGGCATCGACCAGCGCGGCCTGCGCCAATTGATGCAACCGCAACAGCCCTTCGGCAGGCGCCGCGTACTCTGAACGGCCGGCATAGAAGATCTCCTGTTTGGCACTGGCCAGATCACGCAGACGTGAATGGATAAAGTACCAGGCGCCCTGATTTTTTGGCTCTTCCTGACACCAGACAATCTCGGTGGCCTTGCTGTAACGGGCAAAGACCTCAAGCAAGCGCTGCTCCGGAAAAGGATAGAGCTGTTCGATGCGCACAATCGCCACACCCTTGAGCGCCAGTTCACGGCGTTTCTCCAGCAGATCAAAATAGACCTTGCCACTACAGACAACAATACGTTTAATCTGCGCGGGTTTGATTGTATCGATCTCGTCGATCACCACCTCAAACTGCCCTTCAGTAAGATCGTCCAGAGTCGACACCGAGAGTTTGTGGCGCAGCAGGCTCTTGGGCGACATGATGATCAGCGGTTTGCGGTAGGGGCGTATCACCTGACGCCGCAGCATGTGAAACATCTGCGCCGGGGTGGTGGGATAGACCACCTGCATGTTGTCTTCGGCGCAAAGTTGTAGATAACGTTCGAGGCGTGCTGAAGAGTGCTCCGGCCCCTGGCCGTCATAACCATGGGGCAGCATCATCACCAGGCCGCAAAGTCGTGCCCACTTCACCTCACCGGCACTGATAAATTGATCGATCACCACCTGCGCGCCGTTGGCAAAATCACCAAACTGCGCCTCCCAGATCACCAGTGTCTCCGGTGAGGCGGTGGAGTAGCCATATTCAAAACCAAGCACCGCCTCTTCCGACAACAGCGAGTCGATCACCCGGAAGTGGGCCTGATCCGGTCCCATATTTTGCAGCGGCACATAGGCACCGCGTTTCAGCTGGTTATGGAACACGGCATGACGATGGAAAAAAGTACCACGACCACTGTCCTGCCCCGTAAGGCGAATCGGATGTCCCTCCAGCAACAGACCACCATAGGCGACATTCTCGGCAAAGCCCCAATCCAGCGGCAGCTCACCAGCGGCCATTTTGCGCCGATCGGCAACAATCTTGGCCGCGCGTGAATGGAGCTCAAAACCCTCCGGCATGGTGGTAAGGGTCTCGGTGATCGCCTTGATACTCTCGAGAGAGAGTTGGGTTTTGCAGACATGGGTCCAGTGAATCTGTTTGTACGGACTCCAGTCAACCACAAACTCCTTCTCCGTCTCACTGGTGAGTTCACGCGATACCAGCTTGCCTGCATCCAGCATGGCGCGATAGTCGCGCAACATGGTATCGGCATCCTCCTGCGTCACCACCCCCTCAGCAATCAGGCGCTGAGTGTAGAGCTGCACGGTGGTGGGGTGTTTGCGAATCGCCTGATACATGATCGGCTGGGTCACGGCTGGCTCATCGGCCTCGTTGTGGCCGTGACGGCGATAACAGACCAGATCGATCACCACGTCACGTTTGTACTCCTGGCGATAGTCGAGCGCCAGCTGGGTGGCAAAGACCACCGCTTCGGGATCATCACTATTCACATGGAAGATCGGCGCCTGAATCATGCGCGCCACCTCGGTACAGTACATGGTGGAGCGGGCATCCAGCGGATTGCTGGTAGTAAAACCAATCTGGTTATTGATGATGATATGAACGGTGCCGCCGGTATTAAAACCGCGCGCCTGAGACATGTTCAACGTCTCCATCACCACCCCCTGGCCGGCAAAGGCGGCATCACCATGGATCAGGATCGGCAGCACCTGGCTGCCATCAAGATCGCGACGACGGTGCTGACGGGCACGTACCGACCCCTCCACCACCGGATTTACAATCTCAAGATGGGAAGGGTTAAACGCCAGCGCCAGATGCACCACACCACCGGATGTTTTCATGTCGGAGGAGAACCCCTGGTGATATTTCACATCACCGCCACCGCCATTTTCAAGATCAAAAATCCCTTCAAACTCCTGAAACAGATGGGCCGGATTTTTACCCATGATGTTGACCAGCACATTGAGTCGGCCACGATGGGCCATGCCGATCACTACCTCTTTAACCTTTTGACCACCGCCACGCCACGCCAACTCATCCAGCAGCGGGATAAGGCTTTCACCACCCTCCAGTGAAAACCGTTTTTGGCCCACGTAACGGGTGTGCAGATACTGCTCCAACCCTTCGGCGGCGATCACTTTACGCAGCAGGTGGCAGCGATACTCGGGGGAAAATTTGGGCAAACAACGGGTGCTCTCCAGCTGTTGCTGAATCCAGCGCTTCTGCACCGTATCGGTAATGTGCATGTACTCAGCACCAATGGAACCACAATAGGTCTCTTGCAGCTGCGTGAGGATATCGCGCAGTTTTGCCTGTGGCGAACCCACCAGAGAACCAGTGCTGAAGACGGTCTCCATATCCGCCTCCGTCAAGGCGTGATAGCTGGGATCAAGCTCCGACAGTGCCGTTGGCTCCTGCATCCCAAGCGGATCGAGACGCGCCTGCTGATGGCCACGCACACGGTAGGCGTTGACCAGCTGCAATACCGCCACCTGTTTGCTCTCGCTCACGGCGACAGAACTATTGGCAGTGGTTGTGGAAAGCACCCGTTGGTGTTGCGCCAGTTTAATAAACTCGGCACGAATCGCAGTGTGATCGACATCAGTCGCAATCGGACCGGGGGCGCTCTGCAACTGTTTAAAATAGGCCTGCCATGTCGGCTCGACCAGCTCTGGATCTTCCAGATAACGCTGGTAGAGCTCTTCAATAAACGGCGCATTGCCGCCAAAGAGATGGCTCTGTTCTAAAAAGTGCTGGTAACGCTGTCCCTTTGAGTTGCTCTGGGAATTATCCTGGCTCATCCTTTACACGCCCATTTCTTGTTATTCCGTATAGAGTTATGTCGTCAACGCCGACTAAAACTCAAGTATCAAGCGAATTTATTCTATCGCCCCGCCATCACGGCTCTGCCAAAACGTAGCAAACAATTTTTGCTGCGCTTAACGCTTAAACACAAAGGCCCGGAACCACGTTAGGAACCAGGCCTGCTCTACACTTTGCAACCCACACTACGCTCAAATAGCCGTGTCGTTCTCTTCACCGGTGCGGATGCGCACCACCCGCTCGACTGTGGTGACAAAAATTTTGCCATCACCAATCTTGCCGGTCCGGGCCGCGGCAGCAATCACCTCAACACAGCGCTCCACCTGATCATCCAGCACCACAATTTCAAGTTTCACCTTGGGCAGGAAGTCGACCACATACTCGGCACCACGGTAGAGTTCGGTATGACCCTTTTGGCGACCAAAGCCTTTAACCTCGGTGACGGTCATGCCGGTCACGCCAATCTCTGACAGCGCCTCACGCACATCGTCCAGCTTAAAGGGTTTTACTACTGCTTCTATTTTTTTCATCTTATTGCTCTCACTAAATGTCTTTTTCTATTCTGCCACTATTGGGATGATTTTCCAGTGACCATTTGTCAATTATCATTTAAAGGCAGAGGTAATGGGGTAACGGCGATCACGGCCAAAGGCGCGGCGACTGATGCGCACCCCTGGCGGCGCCTGACGCCGTTTATATTCGTTAAGATTAACCAAATAAACAGCGCGGTTTACATCTGCCGCGTTGTAACCGGCGGCGATAATCTCTTCGCTGCACATGTCCTGTTCGATATACATCTCCAGAATCGGGTCGAGCACTGAATAGGGCGGCAGGCTATCTTCATCTTTCTGATCTGGCGCCAACTCTGCCGACGGTGGCCGCTCCAGCACCCGCTGCGGGATCACCGGCGAGATCGAATTACGGTATTCACAAAGACGATAGACCAGTGTCTTGGGCACATCCTTGATCGGCGCATAACCACCCGCCATGTCACCGTACAGGGTGCAATACCCCACCGCCATCTCACTCTTGTTGCCGGTGGTCAGCACGATCTTACGCTTCTTGTTGGAGATCGCCATCAGCAAAATACCGCGACAGCGGGCCTGAATATTCTCCTCGGTGGTATCCCACGGTTTATCACCAAACTCATCTTTGAGCAGATCGAGAAAAGTATTAAAGGCCGGTTCGATCGGGATGGTGTGGCACTCGCTGCCGAGCGCCTGCGCCTCCAGCAACGCATCTTCCAGACTCATATCGGCGGTGTAGCGCGACGGCATGCGCACCCCCTCCACATGTTCGGCTCCGATAGCATCCGCAGCGATGGCCAGCACCAGTGCTGAATCGATGCCACCAGAGAGACCAATCACCGCGCCGTTAAAACCGTTTTTGTGAATGTAGTCACGGGTGCCCAGCACCAGCGCCTGGTAGATACTCGCCTCAACCGAGAATGGCTCCATCAACGTGGCGGGCAGCGGCTCAAGCTGCGCACCCAAGGTAAACTCCACCAGATAGAGTCCTTCAACACACGCCTCGGCCCGTTGTGTCACTGTGCCATCGGCCGCCATCACAAACGACTGACCATCAAAGACCAGCTCATCCTGACCACCAACCAGATTGCAGTAGACAATCGGCAGCGCCGCCTCTTGCAGACGCTCACGCATCGCCACCTCACGCTCCTGCCACTTGTTGATGTGGAACGGTGAGGCGTTGAGATTGAGCAACAGCTGCGCACCGGATGCAGCGGCCTGAGCCATCGCCCCAGGATGCCACATATCCTCGCAGACAGTCAGGCCGATACGCACACCCTTGCACTCAAAGACGCAGGCCTGATCACCCGCTGCGAAATAACGTTTTTCATCAAAGACGCTGTAGTTGGGTAGCTGCTGCTTGTGGTAAACAGCGCGAATCTCACCCTCCTGAATCAGCCCGGCACTATTGAACTGGTAGCCGCCAGCCACATCGGGATAACCAACCACCATCGCAATCCCCGTCACCTGTTTGAGCCGCGTCAACCCCTCACGAACATAGCGTTGCAGGCCGGGGCGCAGCAGTAGATCTTCAGGCGGATAACCGGTGAGTGTCAGTTCGGGAAATAGAACAAGATCGGCGCGCAGCTCATCGCGGGCACGCTGGGCAGCTTCAATAACTTTGGAGACATTACCGGCAACATCACCCACTTTGAAATTGTATTGGGCAATGGCGATTCGCAACAGATCAGGCATGAGTGAAAGCTCTTCTTCAGATAGGGCGGATGGTGCCTAGTATACCCGCTCCTCCCCCTTCCGGCCGCTACCGAAAGGGGGACGCTGCAACCATTTACCTACGGAACAACATCAGCCCTGCAAGGCTGCCAGCATCCTGCTGCCAATCTCGGCAGGTGAGCGGACCACATAGGCGCCCGCTGCTTCAAGGGCCTTGAACTTCTCTTCCGCTGTACCCTTGCCACCGGCAATGATGGCGCCAGCGTGACCCATGCGTTTGCCAGGCGGCGCCGTGACACCGGCAATGTAAGCCACTACAGGCTTGGTGACATACTCTCTAATATATTCAGCGGCGGCCTCTTCGGCGGTACCACCGATCTCACCCACCATCACAATACCTTCGGTCTGTGGATCGTTCTGGAACAACTCAAGGCAGTCGATGAAATCCATACCTTGGATTGGATCACCACCGATACCGATGCAAGTGCTCTGCCCCAGTCCGTTGTTGGTGGTCTGGAATACTGCCTCATAAGTGAGCGTGCCGGAGCGTGAGACGATGCCGATCTTGCCGGGCTTGTGGATGCTGCCCGGCATGATGCCGATCTTGCACTCACCGGGGGTGATCAGCCCCGGGCAGTTGGGGCCAATCAGGCGCACATCGCTGCCCGCCAGCGCATATTTCACCCTGAGCATATCCTGCACCGGAATCCCTTCGGTGATACATGCAATCACACTAATGCCCGCATCGGCCGCTTCCAAGATTGCATCGGCAGCAAAGGCCGCAGGCACGTAGATCATGGTGGCATCGGCACCAGTCTCACGCACCGCATCGTGTACGGTATCAAATACGGGAAGGTTGAGGTGCCGCTGGCCACCCTTGCCCGGCGTGACACCACCGACCATCTTGGTGCCGTAAGCAATGCCCTGCTCAGAGTGAAACGTACCCTGCTTACCGGTGAATCCCTGGCAGATCACCTTGGTATTTTTGTTGATCAGAACCGCCATCTCACTTCACTCCTTTGGAGGCTGCAACGGCCTTCTGCGCCGCATCGGTCAGATCCAGCGCGCTGGTGATCGCCAGACCGCTGTTATCCAGCAGTTCACGACCCAGTGCCGCATTGGTCCCTTCAAGACGCACGATCACCGGGATCGACACCCCAACCTCTTTCACTGCCGCGATGATGCCTTCGGCAATCAGGTTGCAACGCACAATGCCACCAAAGATATTGACCAACACCGCCTTCACTTTTTTGTCACCGAGGATCAGCTTAAACGCCTCTGCCACCTTCTCTGCCGTCGTACCACCACCAACATCAAGGAAGTTGGCAGGGAAGCCGCCATGCAGTTTGATCAGGTCCATGGTCGCCATCGCCAGACCGGCGCCGTTGACCATGCAGCCGATCTCGCCATCGAGCGTCACATAATTAAGGCCATGTTTTTCGGCTTCGTGTTCGGTGGGGTCTTCCTGCGAGGAATCCTGCATCTCCGCCACATGCTTTTGTCGATACAGCGCGCTGCCATCAATACCAACCTTGGCATCCAGCGCCAGCAGCTCACCGGCCTTGGTGATTACCAGCGGATTGATCTCCACCATGCTGGCATCTTTTTCGGTAAACATTTTATAGAGTGACATGAGCAGCTTGGTCATCTGACCGGCCATCTCACCCGGCAGGCCGATACCAAAACTGATCTGGCGGCACTGGTAGGGCATCAGACCCACAGCGGGATCAACAACCACCTTGATCAGCGCCTCGGGCTGGTTAGCAGCTACCTCTTCGATATCCATGCCACCCATGGCCGAGGCCATCACCACAATACGTTCGCTGGCACGATCCACCAGCAGACTGACATACAGCTCTTTTTCAATATCGCAGAGTGACTCGATCAGTACGGTGTTGATTGGCAAACCCTTGGCGTCGGTCTGGTGTGTCACCAAGCGTGTACCAAAATAGCCCAGCGCAGCAGCCTTGAGTTCATTAACACTCTTGACCAGCTTCACGCCACCCGCCTTGCCACGACCACCGGCATGAACCTGCGCCTTGATCACCCAACCAGCACCACCCAGCGTTTTGGCGGCGGCCTCCACCTCGGCCACCGACTTGGCGGCGACACCTTTGAGTATCGGCACACCGTATTGCGAGAGGAGCTGTTTTGCTTGGTATTCGTGAAGATTCATGCTGGCATCCTTCGCCTGAGCTGTGAGTTAATGCCCACTTTTTTGGGCCTGAGCAACCATGCTATCGACCGCTACTGACAGAGCCTTACCTTTTGATTTTGATCCCAATCGCAAAGCACCCCCCTCTCGCCGAGAGGGGGGTGCTGACAATGCTCATTACCAAAACACCCTGCGTTGACGCCTAGAACGGGATGTCATCATCAAAGTCGTCAAAGCCATTATTGTTGCTACCCGTGTTGGCCGCGGGGGCGGGAGCCTGCTGAGGGGGGGCATTAGACTGCGGCTGACCGCCGCTCTGGTAACCACTGTTCTGGGAGGCACCGCCAAAATCAGAACCTCCTGAACCGCTGCGGCCACCCAACATCTGCATCTCATCAGCGACAATCTTGGTGGAAAAGCGCTCCTGGCCGGAGGTTTTGTCCTGATATTTCTCGGTCTTGAGCTTGCCTTCGATATAGACCTGCGACCCTTTTTTAAGATACTCACCAGCAATCTCGCCGAGACGGCCGAACATCACCACACGATGCCACTCAGTCAGCTCCTTCTGCTCACCCGTCGCCTTATCCTTCCAGCTCTCGGAAGTGGCGATTGTCAGATTGGCTACCGCACCACCGCTGGGCATGTAACGAACTTCAGGATCTTTACCCAGATTGCCTACCAAAATTACTTTGTTAATGCCTCGTGCCATGGATAACTCCTAAACGCTGTTGATGGATACACGCCCGGTCAACGCACCGGGAAATTGTAAGCTGCCTATGATCCCATTTTTCCAGCCGATTTGCACCTGCACACCAACCCCATCTCCCCTGCCCTCTATAGGCGAAGCTAAAAATAAAGCAGAACATCAACAAGTTATATAAAAATACAATATAAAACCAAGATGGCTCATCGTATTAAGCGCAAAACGCAAATATCACCACCTGTTAATATATAGAGTTAAATCGTGTTGGCCTGTAGCCGCCAATCATTGGCAAGACAGAAGCTCAGCCACTCCCCCAGGAACTCATTGACCCGCCGTTTTTCACGGCGCTGGCACATCGCAGGGTTAGGATAATCGTAGCGCGGCTGGAAACGGTGGTGATTCTGGTAGGAGAGGACTTCGGCTACACGTGCATCGTGGTAGATTCGCACCACCATCACCGGATTAACGGCCAACGTCAGGGGTAACGGCAGGGTTTGGCTCAAACGGATGACCGTGGTGTATTTGTGATGTTCAACCACATCGATCGCCAAACCACCCAGAGCTTCTTTAGGTGACGACAAGCAGCACTGTGGTGAGCGCAGCTCAGGCAACAGCTCTATCAGGCAATGAAAGTTATATTCGTAAATCCAGCTCATCTATTTCAACGACCACTTGTTAGGCGCACCGACAAATTCAAACACTTAATGGTATTATCGGCGCACACGCGTGCCTGGCTTAATCATGCACAACACTACACACAGATTCGGTCAACGCCCCCTCTAAATGCCATTGCCCACCCCTACACCAACCGCCGGTCGGCGTGAACGTGCCGCTTGGTGCATGTACGACTTTGCCAACTCAGGCTACACCACCGTCATCCTGACGGCTATATTCAACAGCTATTTTGTTGGCGTTGTTGCAGTCGGCGCAAATGCCACTCAGCCGGGCAGCGCCACGCTGTTATGGACCATCGCCATGGCCGTTGCCAATGGCATCGTCCTGGTCTGCGCCCCCATAATCGGCGCCATTGCCGACCACTCGGCAGCAAAAAAGCGCTTTCTCCTGATCAGCACAACAGGATGCATCCTCTTTACCGCCTCATTAAGTCTGGTGGGGCCGGGAGATATTGTGCTGGCTATGATCCTGATCATCCTGTCCACCATCATGTACGCCGCTGGTGAAAACCTGATCGCCGCATTCCTGCCAGAGTTAGCCCCACCTGAAGAGATGGGGCGACTCTCTGGCTATGGCTGGGGTACTGGCTATATTGGCGGGTTATTGACCCTCGGGCTCTGCCTCGCCTATGTCAAATGGTCTCAAGCCCACGGCGGCGATGCCAGCGATTACGTTCCCATCACCTGCTTGATTGTCGCGGCAGTGTTCGCTCTGGCCGCTGCACCCACCTTCATCTGGCTCCAAGAGCGCGCCGTCGCCAAAGAGAAAATGACTCTGCGCGGTTATTTCAACATCGGCTATCAGCGTCTCCATCACACCCTAAAACATGCCCGTCAACATCAGGATCTATTCCGATTCCTGTTCACCCTCATCATCTACCACGCTGGCATCAACACGGTAATAGTGCTGGCAGCCATCTACGCCCAAGAGGTGATGGAGTTCAAAATAGAGCAGACCCTGATCCTGATACTCATCGTTAACATCACCGCCGCCATCGGCGCCTTTGCCTTCGGTCATCTGCAGGACCGCCTCGGCTCCAAGCGCAGTCTAATGTTCACGCTACTCATCTGGATAGTTGCGATATTGCTCGCCTACAGCGCAACGGAGCCAAACCTATTCTGGCTTGCCGCCAATCTTATTGGCCTAGCCCTGGGTTCCAGCCAATCGGCTGGACGTGCTCTGGTAGGGCAGCTTGTCCCACCACAGCGTAGTGGTGAATTTTTTGGCCTATGGGGCCTGTCAATACGCCTTGCCGCGATTATCGGCCCCCTCAGCTATGGCGCCGTTATCTACTTCATGAACGGCAACCATCGCCTTGCCCTGCTCTCAACCTTACTGTTTTTTATTACCGGACTTCTCTTACTGTTAACTATCAATGAACAACGCGGCAAAAAATCCGCCTGGGGAGATAAATGGCAAAATTAACCCCCTCGGCACAAATCAGGCTTCCATTAATTAATTTTTTTTGGTATAAACGGACAGTGAATGAGTTTGCCTGAGAGCTGGGCAACTCTTGATATCAATCGGGGTAGTTGTGGCATTTGGAATAATACAGTCATAGCGTCTGTGACTAATTCAAAGGACCAGGGAGACATAAAATGAAATCATCATACAAAATAGCAAGTTCAGTAGGAACAGTCGCTTTACTGCTGGCGGGCGCAGCACACGCCGAACCAGGGCGGAGTGCTTTAGATCAATGGACTGTAAACGCAGGTACAATTACCGCTGCACCATGCCCAGGTGCCGCAGGCGGCAGCTTCTCTTCTTGCGGTACTGCCTTAAGCGAAAAGGGGTTTTTCAGTCGCCTGATAGTGGATTCAGCCACTGGCAAACAGTTTTTCCAGACCATCATCACCATGCCTGACGCAACGGCAGCAACCAAGGCCGACCTGGACAAACTTGCATTTGCTGATGAAAACTTTGTAAGTTTCAGTGGCAGCAACGGCATACTCGACAAACAGCGTATTTTCCAGGCTCAATTAGTACCCAAGCCTGGCATTACTGACCCTCACAATGTGTTCTTTAGCAACTCATCTCTCGTTGGCACCGGTTGGGCGACAGATTTTGTTGAATTAACACAGGCCATCACCGACCCTTCCGGAGCAAATAATGGTGACGGTTTCGAAACTCACTTTGCCTACAAACAGGTAGGTTATCTTGATACCTCTACCACCACTCCTCGAGTGCCTACCGGCAAAGCGATGAAAATCACCTCTTATATACCGATATCCGGAACTGCTGACAAACAGGATTTTGTCTTTGTTAGTAAACAGGGCGACCTTGTTAAACCCAATGGCAGCGTCCAACTTCCAAACCCAGCGGGTACGGGTACGCTCACCCTCAACTGGCTTGGGGACACCGCGCCCGGGGTCAATACTGGCGTCAGAGGCGACCATATTCAAGCACTATGGATAGGTCAAAATCTGAACATCGCTGGCGGGCAGTTCGGTTTTACTGCATTTAGCAAGCTCAACCCGAGCAACGTCATTACAGACAGAATCGCTAAATTTAGCCTGGATAGTCCGGCAGCAGTAAACTGGGACGCGGCTGTATGGGGTAACCTAAATACTACTGGCACAATTAATACATTGGTTGCTCCGTTCGTCACGCCTTAATAACATACGTACCAAACCATGCAGAGAGGGGCTTAAAGCCCCTCTCTCATTTTCTGACCAACCATACCCCCTCTTATTCCAGCCACATTTTTCGAACCTTGTTTTTATTCAATGCCAACCATTGCAACGCCATGATGGGTGCTGCAGAGTTGATACGGCCACTCTCAATCCACTCCATCGCCTCAACAAACCCTGCCGTAAAAACCCGAATATCCTCATTTTCATCCTCCAGACCATGAATACCACCGATGCTGCCTGCGTCCACGCGGCCACAAAAAAGCATAATTGACTCACTACAACCCCCTGGGCTGGGGTAAAACCGGCAGATTGGCATTAGCTCCTCCATTACGCACCCCGCCTCCTCTTGCGCTTCGCGGCAAGCGACACTTTCTGGCGTCTCACCGGCAGCAATCATGCCCGCCACTATCTCGGTCAGCCACGCACCCTGCGGGTCGTGCAGGGCACCTATACGAAATTGCTCGATCAATACCACCCGATCCAACACCGGATCGTAAGGCAGCACCGCCACTGCTTGACCACGTTCAAAAAGCTCTCGACTCATCATCTGGCTGATTCCACCGGCAAACAGGGCATGTCTTAGGCGAAATTTTTCAATGCGAAAAAACCCCTGAAAACAGACCGTACGGCTCTCGACTTCAACCACACCATAGTTCATCGTTATATCCATTATTTAAATAATGTTTAAAGAAAACGCTACATCTACTGGCTCTTCAAAACAGAAAAAACAAAAGTATTATCAGCAGTAGCCGATGCAGTGAATCAAGAACAGATTCAATATTAAAAGACTATTTGATCCATAGCGATCACGCTACACTAAAACCGGATAACAACTGCCAGGGAATGACTATGCGCAAAGACCTTGATGATCTGCTTGAACCTGAACTTCTACGTAATGAAGAAGACATCTTCTCATCAGACCTTGCCCTGACAAATCTGGCATTGCCGCAGACACTCTATATTCTGCCATTGGCAGAGCGCCCCTTCTTCCCGGCTCAGACACTACCAGTCCTGATGGCAGAGGATCCCTGGCTGAATACGGTCAAGAAGATCGGCGAGACCCAGGCACAGGTGGGCGGCCTTTTGTTAATCCGCCCCGGTGAGGAGGAGGATGCCAGCGCTGACGACTTTTACCCCATCGGCAGCGTAGTTCGTCTGCACCACCCGATGCGTTCTGATGGCAAGATCCAGTTTATCGCCGAGGGGCTGCAACGTTTTCGCGTGGTTGAGTGGCTCTCAACTGAACCGCCCTATCTGGCACGTGTTGAATACCCCGAGGATAAAAAACCCGCCAGTGGCCAGACCAAGGCGTATGCGATGGCCATCATCAATACCCTCAAGGAGCTGGTACCGCTCAATCCACTTTACAGTGAGGAGTTGCGTTATTTCCTCGACCGTTTTGGCCCCAACGAACCCTCACCGCTGACCGATTTCGCCGCCGCCCTAACCACCGCGGAGAAAGAGGAGCTTCAGGATATTCTCGACACCGTCGACATCCGCCGCCGCATGCAAAAAGTATTAATCCTGATCAAAAAGGAGCTGGATGTGGCCAAGCTTCAGGCGCAGATCCGGCAGTCGGTGGAGCGTAAGATCAGCGACCATCAGCGCAAGTTTTTCTTGCGCGAACAGCTCAAGGTGATCCAGCAAGAACTGGGCATCTCCAAAGATGATCGCCAAGCCGACATCGATAAATTCAACACCCGCATTGAAGCACTCAAGGTACCTACTGCCACGCGGAAGGTCATCGATGAAGAGCTGGACAAGTTGCGCATCCTCGACTCCAGTTCGCCGGAGTATGCCGTAACCCGCGGCTACCTTGACTGGATGACCACCCTCCCCTGGGGCATCCACTCCAAGGACAAATTCAACCTCAAGGAGGCGCGCACCGTCCTTGATGAGGACCATGATGGTCTGGCCGATGTCAAAGAGCGCATCATCGAATTCCTCGCTGTGGGTAGCCTCAAGGGTGAGGTCTCCGGCTCTATCATCCTGCTGGTCGGCCCGCCCGGCGTCGGCAAAACCTCCATTGGTCGCAGCATCGCCCGCACCCTCGGCCGCAAGTTTTATCGCTTTTCTCTCGGCGGCATGCGCGATGAGGCCGAGATCAAAGGCCACCGCCGTACCTACATCGGCGCCATGCCCGGCAAGGTAGTGCAGGCACTCAAGGATGTCGGCACCGCCAACCCCGTCATCATGCTGGATGAGATCGACAAGGTCGGCAGCTCTTACCGGGGTGACCCCGCCTCGGCCATGCTCGAAATGCTCGACCCGGAGCAGAACGGCGAATTCCTCGACCACTACCTTGATGTCCGTCTCGACCTCTCCAAGGTGCTCTTCATCTGCACCGCCAATACCCTCGATACCATCCCTGGGCCGCTGCTCGATCGCATGGAGATCATCCGCCTCGCCGGTTACATCACCGATGAGAAGGTGCAGATCGCCAAACACCACCTCTGGCCACGACAACTGGATAAGGCGGGGCTGAAAAAGAGCCAGCTGAAGATCTCAGATGCCGCCCTCAGCTACGTTATCGAAGGCTATGCCCGTGAGGCCGGTGTCCGCAATCTGGAGAAAAAACTGGGCCGCATGGTACGCAAGGCGGTGGTTGAATTTGTTACTAAACCCAAGGCCACAAAACAGAAAAGCATCACCATCAAGGATGTACATAACTACCTCGGCCAGCCCTTTTTCAAACAGGAGAAACCCCCTGCCGGTATCGGCATCGTCAATGGCCTGGCCTGGACCTCACTCGGTGGTGTCACACTCACGCTGGAGGCGAGCCAGATCCATAGCAACAGCCGTGGCATCAAGCTCACCGGCAATCTTGGTGATGTCATGAAAGAGTCGGCTGAGATTGCCTACAGCTTCATCTCCTCACACCTCAAGGAGCTTAAGTGCAGCGTTGATTTCTTCGACAAGGCCTTCATCCACGTCCACTTTCCCGAAGGGGCAACCCCCAAGGATGGTCCCAGTGCCGGCGTCACCATGGCCACCGCGCTGCTCTCCCTGGCGCGCAATAAAAAAATCCCCCGTCTGCTGGCCATGACCGGCGAGCTGACCCTCACCGGACAGGTGCTGGCCGTTGGCGGCATCCGCGAAAAGGTGATCGCCGCCCGCCGCATCCGCATCATGGAGGTGATTCTGCCCGAGGCCAACCGCAAAGATTATGAAGAGTTGCCGGAACACATTCGCAATGGCATGACGGTCCATTTTGCCAGGCAGTATAAGGATGTGGCTGCCGTCGTCTTTGGTTGATCAACCGCTGTCGCAATACCAGCGGAGTCTGTAGACTCTGCTGGCACTCACATCCTCCAGTTAAAATCATGCTCAAACGTTTTGTTCTCCCAGTCATTGGCCTCACGCTGCTAATTACAGCCATCGTCTGGCTGGCTAGTGGCTCCTCCACCCAGCCCAAAAATCAACAATGGCAGCGTGGCTGGCAAACCGAAAACCCCTTCAACTACGCCCGGCGGGCACCAGCAGCGGTCGTCTATGGCAACCACCTTTATATCGTCGGCGGCATTGATGGTGAAGATCACTATGTGCGTGCCGTGGAATATGCGCAGATCGGGCACAACGGCAGACTCGGGCCGTGGCAGGTAAGCGGCGATCTCAACGAAGGGCGTTTCTACAATGCCGTGGTGGCTGCCAACGGCTGGCTCTATACCCTCGGCGGTGGTGGTGGTGAACGGGGCCGTGAAAATTTCCCAATCGATTCAGTGGAGCGCGCCCAGATCAATGGTGACGGCTCATTGGGGCCGTGGCAGGTGGTCAGCCACATGACCACCGCGCGGCGCGGCCTCAAGGCTGTGCTGCATCACAATACGCTCTACGCCATTGGTGGCTACGATGGCCAGTTCCTCAAATCCAGCGAACGTGCCGCACTCAATCCAGACGGCACACTCGGTACTTGGCAGATGGAGCCACACGAATCGATTATCGACCGTTACATTCACTCCGCCGCACGCCATGGCGACACCCTCTATCTGCTCGGCGGCCACATGCGTGATCCAAGCCAGGCCAGTTATGGCGATGTCGAGTCAAGCCGGTTTCAACCCGACCAGCGCCTGGCGCCCTGGCAGATCGAACTCGATGCCCTGCTCACGCCGCGCCTAGTGGCCGAAGCCTTCACCCTCAACAACTATCTTTACATCGCGGGCGGCCATACCGGCAGCGATCGGCTTAACAGCGTTGAAGTGGCGCGTATCAAGGCCAATGGCGCACTGGAACCATGGCGTTACACCACACCACTACCGCAGCCACGCAGCGCCTACGCCGTGGCCACCGACAAAAACCACATCTATGTGCTGGGCGGTGGTGGCGACGGACCACCACTCAACAGTGTGCAGATGGCCAGCGCCGACCACCACGGCGACCTCGGCTTTACGCCTTAAGAAAATATTTATAATTATTCGTTAAATAAGGCTCAAGCTATCCGCGCTGTAGCCGATAAATGGGTGGCGAGGGTTCATGACGGATGAATAACAAAGAACCACTCGCCAGATCGAAGTTAACAGCCTCCGACCTCCCTTTTGAAGACGGACCGATCCAAGGATTGAGTCGAACCCGTCTTCACTTTATGCTCTACTCCATGAAAACAGAGTTACTCACGCCTCAACTGCTTGATTATCGTGTCACCGAGGCATCTGATATCAACACCCAGGCCGTCAGGCATCGCTATAGCGCCGCAAAATCTAGCCAAGGGGTCATATAACCATCGACTTCCCTCAAGGCGAGCTGATTCACTCGCAACACTCAGCGTTCCAACAGATCGACATCTATCAAAGCGGTACACTACGGCTGCTACGCACCGACGCCCAGGCGATTCAAAGTGCCATCGATCTGACACAACCCCACACCCTGCTGCTGCCCTACATGCCAGTGATGCTGGCAAATCTGCTGTTTCAGCCGCCGCCAAGGCGCTGCCTGTTGTTGGGGCTGGGCGGCGGCGATCTGGTCCGTTACCTGCACCACCAGATACCCAGCTGCAAGATCACCGCGGTGGAGCTAGATGCCGAGATGGCAGCGGTCAGTCAGCACTATTTCGCCCTGCCCGACGCCAGCAATATTCGACTGGTGATTGAGGATGCCGCAGATTTTATCGCCGCCAGCAAACGGCCCGTTGACACCCTGCTGGTGGATATCTACAGCCACAATCGCATGCCAGCACTACTGCAGGAGGATACGTTCTACTACAGCTGTTACCGGGCGCTGTCGCGCGACGGCATCATGGTAATCAACCTGCTGATCAACCACGGCCAGGAGCTACACACCCTGCTGAGAAAGATCCGCCAACAGTTCCACCACCTGACCCTCTGCCTGACCGTGCCCGGCTACAAAAATGTAATCGTGATCGCCTTTCGCCAATCGCCCACTACACTCGACCGGGCCGGGCTGCTACAACGGGCAACAGAACTCAGCCCACGGTTTGGGCTGAGTTTTACGCAGATGGTGGAAAACCTGTTTATCACCAACCCACTGGCGGGCGGTGAACTGTTTTTCTAATCAGGCTTTAACATCGACATTGCTGCCGAGATGGGGCGCCAGCTTCTCGCGCGGAACCTCTTGCGACGGGCTGGCAACACTATTGATAAGCTCTTTGGCGGTCTTGGACTCGATATCCAGCGCCTTGTTAAGGATGGCGATGCTGACCTCTTCACCGGTCTTGGCACTGCTTGCCTGTGTGACTGCCGTACTGCTGATGCCGCTGATATCCATTGGACACACTCCTATGGTTGAGGGTCCAACACTCCTTATTGTCCCGTTGCTAAACTGTACTCTCACCAGGGTTATCGACACCGGCACGTGATAGGTTTAGCCCTATCGTCGCCACGGCAAGGCTATTTGTACCAAAGCCCCACCCAACTCAGCACGACCAATTTCCAGACGACCGTGGTAGAGATCGACAATATCATGCACCAGCGCCAACCCCAGACCATGCCCACTCACCTGAGTATCAAGCCTGCCGCCACGCGCCAGCACCGTGGCAACCTGCTCTGACTCGATACCCGGGCCATCGTCCTTCACCTCAATCAGCAGGGCATCACCTGGCAACAGCACCCCGACAACCTTGCTGATACGCACCACCACATTGCCACGCGACCACTTAAAGGCATTATCAATGACGTTGCCAAGCAGCTCCATCAAATCACCCTCGTTATAGTGAAAATCAAGATTTGGCTGTACCTCCACCTGACTGCGCACCCCTTTGTCGGCATAAACCTTATGCAACGCATTGATCACCCGACCAGTGATAGCCGCCACATCCACGGGCGCCAACAAGGCGGTACGGCCCGACGTGGCGGCACGCTGTAGCTGATATTGCACAATCTGATCCATACGCTGCACCTGCTCTTGCACCGCAGCCCGCATACCCGCGAGTGACTGACCCGACACCTCAACAACGCCATGCAATACTGCCAGCGGCGTTTTCAGGCTATGCGCCAGATCACCCAGGCTGGCCTGATAACGCTCCTCATGTTCACGATTGCTGCGGATCAGGGCATTAAGATTTTCGGTCAGCCCCAGCAGCTCCTTGGGGTAACGCCCGATCAGCTCCGGATGACCGCCCGCTTCGATCTCGCGCAGATCCTCCGCCACCCGGCGCAATGGCGCCAACCCCCAACGCAGAATGATGGTCAACATCAGCAGCAGCACAATGGTCACGCCGCCCAGCCAGCCCCACAGATTTTGGCGAAACTGAAAAACCTGCTGATTGAGTCGATCCATGCTCTCGGCCACCACAAAGGTATAGCCACCCTTAATCTTCTCATTTTCCCCCCAGGTAACCCCAAGGCTATAAGTGAGTACCGGCGTGCCATCGGAGGTTTTGATATCTTCATACAATGATTCACCACGTCCCAGTCCAGCATAGACAGGAATAGTCAAACTGCCCAAAGAGGGAGATACCCAAAGGATCTTGCCATTGTTGCCAAGAATCTTGGCGTAAAGGCCAGACCCTTCAGTAAAGAAGCGGGTCTCCGGCAGTGCGTAGACCAGTTGCAACGTGCCATCCTCACGGATATCGGAAGAGGCGATAACCGCCGTCAAATGAACCCGCAACCGCTCCTTCAACGCCTCTTCCGCACTGGCAGTAAACGAACGCTCCAGGGTCACGCCGGTGATGCCAAGAAACCCCACCAGCACGATGCCAGCAGTGATCAACATACGGCTGTTGATCGAGATCACACCTCACTCCGTTGCAGGGTAAAGCGGTAACCCCGACCACGCAGCGTCTCGATCGGTTGCAGGGTGTTGTCGGGGTCAAGCTTGCGCCGCAAACGCCCCACAAAGACCTCAATCACATTGCTGTCACGATCGTAATCCTGAGCATAAATATGGTCGGTCAACACACTTTTGGAGATCACCTGACCCGCATTGAGCATCAGATACTCCAACACCTTGTACTCATAGGCAGTGAGTTCCAGCGCTATACCGCTGGCCGTCACCGCTTGTGTCACGGTATTGAGCTGCACCGGACCAAACGATAACAATGGCTGTGCCACCCCGGCAGCGCGGCGCACCAGCGCCTTGATACGCGCCACCAGCTCTTCTATGTGAAAAGGCTTGACCAGATAGTCATCCGCCCCGGCATCCAGCCCCTCCACCTTGTCCTGCCAGCGCCCCCGAGCCGTTAGGATCAGCACCGGAAAGGTTTTGCCCGCTGCACGCAGCTGCTGCAACATCTCTATGCCCGACAGTTTTGGCAACCCCACATCCACCACAGCTACATCAATGGGGTACTCACTGCCAAAATAGAGCCCCTCCTCGCCATCAACGGCAGCATCCACCGCATACCCCTCCTGGGTAAAACGCTCCAGCAACTGTTGCCGCAGCTCCGCTTCGTCTTCAACAATCAATAAACGCATTGTCGTATCCATTCATTTTGGGAACACATGAGACGTAAGGATACCCGGAAACAGTCCGAACGAAGATCTAATGACAAATTCAGGACATAAAAAAACCCAGGCTGTCGAGGGGGACTTCGACGTTGCCCGGGCTATGAAGGGGGATCTATCTAACTACGTGTAGTACTTACAGGCCAAGAATAAAATCGGCCAGCTTGCCGATATCGGCATCAGCAACACGTGGTGAGTACGGAGGCATTGGCACGCCACCGGTAACAGCAGTCCAGCTGCCCTTGCTACCCTTGGCGATAGAGTTCACCAAAGTGGCCTTGGCATCAGCCTGGCCTTTGTATTTGGCAGCAACATCTTTCCAAGATGGGCCAACAACCTTAGCGTCAACACTGTGACAAGCCAGGCAGCCGCTCTTCTTGGCCAGATCCAGGTCGGCCATTGCAGGGGCCGCAACAAATGCAGAAGCCATAACGGCAGCAGCGATAATACGTTTCATATTGATTTCTCCTCTTTGATTTCCTGATCAAACATCACTGATTGATCCCTCGCTATTTCCATCCTGACTGGTTAGCCCGAATGAAAAATCTTTCCCACGAAACCAACAGTACCCCACTGAAACTGAATGAATCCTGAATGACGACAGAGAAATTAAGAAGGGGGAAAATGAACTGGCGGCCACGTGGGCCGCCAGGGACAGGCAGTGATTGGATCAAGCGCCGCGGCGTAGCGCCTCAATACGTTCATCCAGTGGTGGATGGCTCATAAACAATTTTTTCAGGCCACCACCCATACCACCGGCGATACCAAAGGCGGCCAATCGATCGGGCAGCGGCTCCGTCACACCCTGTTTGAGACGCTCCAAGGCCGAGATCATCTTCTGACGCCCTGCCAGACTGGCGCCACCGGCATCGGCACGGAACTCACGCTGGCGACTGAACCACATCACAATAGTCGAGGCCAGGATACCCAATACCAGCTCCGCCACAATGGTGGTCACCATAAAGCCGATACCGTGGCCACGTTCATTCTTAAGGATGACACGGTCGACAAAGTGGCCAATCACACGTGCAAAGAAAATAACAAAGGTGTTCACCACCCCCTGGATCAACGCCAGGGTGATCATGTCGCCATTGGCGACGTGGCTGATCTCATGGGCCAGCACCGCCTCCACTTCATCTTTATCCATGGCGTTTAACAGACCACTACTGACCGCCACCAGCGAGGCGTTACGGCGTGCGCCGGTCGCAAAGGCGTTGGGCGAGGGTGAATCAAAGATCGCCACCTCGGGCATGCCGATGCCAGCTTTTTCCGCCTGGCGGCGCACGGTATCCAGCAGCCATTTCTCGGTGGCGTTGCTGGGCTGTTCGATCACCCGGGCGCCAGTTGAGCGCTTGGCGACCCACTTGGACATCAAGAGAGAGATAAATGAACCCCCCATGCCAAACACGGCGGCAAAGATCATCAGTGAGTTCATGTTGAGGTTGCCGCCCTGCTCATCAAGGATGCTATCCACCCCCAACAGACGCAGAGTGATGCTCAGCACAACAATAATGGCCAGGTTGGTGGCCAGGAACAGTAGTACGCGTTTCATTTATCCTCCAGGAGACACAAACAACAATCTTAGGGCACCCGCCCCGGCAGGTTAGATATGGGAGAATTATCAAAGTTCAAGGGGTGGGATACAAAAACCATTTTAGCCCGCCTCCTTGAAAACACTTCCTAAAACTACGTCCGCACGACAGGCAACATCATTCGACAGATCTACCAGCGGTTCACCTCAACACCCAACACAACCTTCCACCATGGCTGAATGAGTGACTCAGCACCATGATCCACGATACGGTTGTAATCGGCGGCGAGCTTGAGCAGTAGCTGTGGCGCTGCTGGAGTGTTCAGACGATACGCTAGGCTCGTATGGATAGTCACCTCGTGACTCATATCTCCCCTCGTCGCAACACGATAATCAAATGCGTTACGCCACTGCCACGCCCGGCCAGACCCTTGCGTCATCAATGTTTCCAGATGCAGCGGCAACATCACACCTGACGCACTGCTTTGTGGCCCGGCCTGGGAGACCAGCTCCGCACCCAGCGCCACAAAGAGAAAGTCATTGTTCTCGGCTGACGAAGCCAGATTAAACAACAGCTCCCCACCTACCAAAGTGCTGCGTCGATAATCTTGTGTCTTGTCACCATGCAGATCCAGAACAGCCAGCCCCAACCCCATAGTGCCTGCCGGAGTGAAAAAGCCCGGTATGTACTCAAGCCGCTCTTTGAGCTTGCGAATCCGCAACGCCGTCAGATCCCACGTCTGAAGCTCGCCCCTGTCACTGCCGTCCAGCGACAGGGCCAGATCGACAGCACCAAGCTTGACGTAATTGCCACGCTGCATCGCCACACTGGAGAGTGAACCCATCTCCTGGAGATCCAACACCACCCCCACGTTCAACAGTGACCGTGCCATCCGCTGACGTCGATACTCACCATAGCCCACGGTATAGGCAAACAGCTGCGTGTGTGGTGTGCCCTGTTCATAGCCACGCTCTTCACGCGCCAGGTAGACCTCATCGATGGCAGTTCTGACATCAAAACGGTAATCACTCAATGCCTGACTATCCCGCTCCCGCAGCTGGCGCTGAAACAGACGCGCCCTGGCGGTGACTGTCGACGTGTAGTTTTCGCAGTTGAGATCCTTGTGTTCAAACACCATCTCCGATTCCTGAACCAGATTGGCCAAGGTGTAGACCCTGTTGTGATCATTGGGAACCTGCCATGCCTGTTGGAAAATGGCATCAGCAGTCGCCTCCCGTTCTGCTTCAGACTTGCTGAAGAGATCACCGAGATCCGGCCATGAGCTAGCGGGATGATCCTGAGTCAACCCTGCATAGAGCGGCAACATCAGCTCTTGTGCCAGATAACCCCGCTTGCGATAACTATAAAAAGCGGGGGTGACCGGACGCGCCAGACCTTTTCTAATAAACAGCGCTACCAACGTATTAGGAGGGGAGACAAGCGGATCAAACTCGGCAATCTCGGAATGACCAATCCCCTCGCCCATTACCTTCACCAGCACTGACGCGCAATTCTGGTTAAAGAAGTAGTACCTGGCGTTGTAACTTTTTTTGGCAAGGTGGAGCCGCTGTAACAAGCTAAACTTCTGTTCATCACTCAGCAGCAGCTCATAACGCAGCAGGTTGCGATCCTCTTCCATGGTGTAGGTCTTGATCGCCTCCGCCAATGTCTGACGATTCATCAGGGTGAGAAAGCCACCGCTCAGCCCCTTCAGTGACTGGAACACCGAGTGCAGCGCATCAAAATCGTTGCGTCCATCATCAACGATATTCAACCAGTTACTCTTGCATTGGAGTTTTTGCTCCTGTCCGTCCTCCGCCTGAGAAGGGGCTATGTCATGGGTATTGGCCAGAAACGAGATCACCAGATCATGGGGATTCTCGACCCCGGCCAGTGTTGCCGCCGGGTTGTTATCAAGCTTGATACGCAGCAGTAGATGACCGGCAATCTCGGAGGCATCGCCCGTGCCCGGCGTAGCATAAAGCAGCTCAAAGCCCTTGACGGTTGTCATGTTGACGGACCCCATCGCCAACGCACTACCGTTGATGGGATCATAAAAAGTCACATCATCCAGCAGTCCGTCATCCACCTCACGACAGACAACGCCGGCCCCCTCCAACGGTGACTCATACCCCGGGAACAGCGCCCGCACGAAGGCATATTTCTCTGGCGCGCGGCACTTGATCGTCTGCTCCATGGTAGAGGCAGGTGGCAATAGGTAGTGGTGCACAAAGGTGATGAAGTCATCTTTTGGACTGTCGAGTCCAGACTCGGCCGCATAGGCGCGCGGGTCCTGATTACGCGCCACCGCAGAGAGCCCCAACAGGGTCGGCTGCCAGCCACTCAGCGCACGCCACTCCTTGGAGCAACTGATGCAATGAATCGTCTCATAGCGCCGCAACAGCAGGTCGAGTAGCTGGTGTTGCTGTTGCGCTGTGTCTGTCACGCCGGTGCGATTGTTATAAAACGTGAGCGGCTCATCAGGATGACGCGTCAAGGCAGAGGGGTGCAGCGCAGGCGGAAGGGTATTGATAAAACCGGACAGGCGCTCCTGCTCCCCACGTTGCCAACCATCGTCCGGGGACTCAACAGCGGCATGGCTGACTTGAGGCGCCAGCACCAGCAGGAACATTAGAAACAGCACAAACATTAAACAGGGCTTCAGCGCACTAACAGCCGTTATATCTGCTGCGCATCCAGGGCGGGAATGATGTAGCTCATGATCCTTTGCAACTGAGTACGGGTTGCACGCGCTGGAACAGCGTCAATGATCGTCTCGGCCAGGTGTGTGGTCGGCACATGCAACGCCTCCGCAAAGAAGGTCAGTGTTGTGCCATTGAAGGCATAAGCCTCTTTGATCAACTGATCCGCCGTATCCGGGTCGAGCAGCTTGGCCTGATAATCCTGGCGGGTCAGACGTGTGGTTCGCTCCAGCGTGGCGTCCATCTGGGCGCTTGATCCTGCCGAAACCTCACGCACCACGCCGGCATATTCAGTGGTGGCATCAGCCGTTTTGCGGGCAGTTTCAGCCGTCAGACGACTGCCTTTGCCTGAGACCTCGCTGGAGTATTGACTGGCCTGGGCGCTCTTCTCGATCACCGGCCGACTCTTCTCGGTGGTGAACTTGCTGACCTCCGTTGACTGCTCAGAGACCTTTTGTGAACTCTCATTAGTGGCCTTGGTGGCCGGGGCGGAGGCCTCGGTGCTGTAGTCACTGGCTGCCGTGGTGCGCTTAGAGCTTTTTTGAACCGCCTCAACCGTCGCATCACTCACCGGGCCGGTCACCTCGGTGCTGTAGTCACTGGCGCGGCTCGACTGCTCAGAGACCCTATAACTGGCAGTCGCTGTGGCATCGATCATCGGCTCGGTCTTTTTGGCGGTATCCCGCGTCACCCTGGAGGCCGGGGCGGAAACCTCAGTGCTGTAATCGGTCGCTGCAGTGGACTCTTTCGCCGTATCGTCAGAGAAGCGGCCAGTCGCCGCCACCGCCGGTTTGGTGGCGTAGCGGTAGGTATCTCGAGCGGTCTCCAGCGAGACCTTGCCGGTCTGCTTGGTGAAGTCGATCACCCGGTCAGTGGTGGGTTTGGTGCTGTGGCGATAACTCGACTGCACTACATTTTCGGTAGAGGCTCCGCTGGCGGTAAAGGGACCACCGCTGGCATGGGGTAGATAAAACAATACACCCGCCGCCAAAAAGCCTTTTAAAATTCCACTGTACTGCTGCATGCCAGCCTCTACTTCGATAAACGATTATAGGCGCCGATTGCCTCTCTTCGGCGCCACAGAGATGGGCAACCGCCCACTACTTCTCCCCGGGCACCGCCCGGTCAACCCGCTGAAACCCGCGTGGCAGTTTGTTACCACGCACTCCACGTTCACCACGATAGTGATCAAGGTCAGTCGCCTTGAAGGTGGTGTGGCGCTGACCGCAGTAGAGTGTCAGGCTCTCGCCCTGGGCGACGGTATTGAGCGTCACCACATACTCTTCACGGCTGGAAACCCGTGCGGAAGGGATCGAGATGATCTTATTACCCTTACCTTTGCTCAGCTCCGGCAGATCAGAAAGCATGCAGACCAGCATCCGCCCTTCCGTAGTCACTGCCACTACACTGCCAGTGGCAACATTGGTGATGGCGGCAGGCGGCAACACCTTGGCCCCGGCGGGCAGGGTCAACAGTGCCTTGCCGTTTTTGTTGCGTGCCATCAGGTCACCGAGCTTGGCGACATAACCGTAACCGGCATCACTGGCCAGCAGGTAACGATCCGCTTCATTACCCATGATCACCGCCACAAACTCAGCCCCTGACGGTGGCGTCAGACGGCCGGTCAGCGGCTCGCCCTGACCACGGGCCGAGGGCAGCGTATGGGCCGGTACGGCATAACAGCGACCGCTGGAGTCGAGGAACACCGCCAGCTGATTGCTGCGGCCATGGGCCATGGCGCGGTAGCCATCACCCGCCTTGTAACTCAACGCCAACGGATCGATGTCGTGGCCCTTGGCGGCGCGCACCCAACCCTTGTCAGAGAGTACAACCGTGATCGGTTCGGCCGGTGTCAGCGCGGTCTCATCGAGGGCGCTGGCGGCGCCACGGCTGACAATGGGTGAACGGCGCTCATCGCCATATTGCTCGGCATCGGCCAGCAGCTCATTGCGGATCAAGGTCTTCAAGCGCTGTTTGGAGCCGAGAATCTTCTCCAGCTGATCACGCTCTTTGGCCAGCTCATCCTGCTCGCCGCGAATCTTCATCTCCTCCAGCCGCGCCAACTGCCGCAGTTTGGTGTCGAGGATGTAATCGGTCTGCTCTTCGGTAAGCTCAAAGCGCTGCATCAGCACCGCCTTCGGCTCCTCCTCGGTGCGGATGATGTGGATCACTTCATCAAGATTGAGGAAGGCAATCAGCAAACCTTCCAACAGATGCAGACGGCGGTTGACCTTGCTGAGGCGATATTCAAGCCGTTTACGGACCGTCTCAGTGCGGAACTCCAGCCATTCGGTGAGCATGTGGCGTAGATTTTTCACCTGCGGCCGGCCATCGATACCGATGACATTAAAGTTGACGCGGTAGCTACGCTCCAGATCGGTGGTGGCAAAGAGGTGCAACATCAGCGCATCCACATCAACCCGGTTGGAGCGTGGCGTGATCACCAACCGAGTCGGATTTTCATGATCAGACTCATCACGCAGATCCTCCACCATCGGCAGCTTCTTGGCGTTCATCTGCGCGGCAATCTGCTCCAGGATCTTGGCGCCGGAGACCTGATACGGCAACGCGGTGATGATGATATCGACATCTTCCCGCTCGTAAGTGGCACGCATACGGACACTGCCATTACCACTTTCGTACATCTTTATCAGGTCAGCCTTGGCGGTAATGATCTCAGCGTCGGTGGGATAATCCGGGCCAAGGATATGTTCGCAGAGGCTGGTGACGGAGGCGTTTGGCTCTTCCAGCAGGCGGATACAAGCGCTCACCACCTCACGCATGTTGTGCGGCGGAATATCGGTGGCCATGCCGACTGCAATGCCTGTCACACCGTTTAACAAGACATTGGGCACACGTGCCGGCAGCACCGCCGGCTCTTCCAGCGTGCCGTCGAAATTGGGCACCCACTCCACCGTGCCGTGGGAGACCTCGTTCAGCAGCAGCTCGGCATAGGGGGCCAGGCGCGATTCGGTGTAACGCATCGCGGCAAAGGATTTAGGATCATCGGTCGAACCCCAGTTGCCCTGCCCGTCCACCAGCGGATAGCGGAACGAAAAGGGCTGGGCCATATGCACCATCGCCTCGTAACAGGCGCTGTCGCCATGAGGATGAAATTTACCCAGCACGTCACCGATGGTACGGGCCGACTTCTTGAATTTGGCAGTGGCCGACAGCCCCAGCTCCGACATCGCATAGACAATACGGCGCTGCACCGGCTTGAGACCATCACCAATGTGTGGCAGGGCGCGATCAAGGATGACGTACATGGAGTATTCGAGATAGGCCTTCTCGGAAAAGCTCTTGAGCGGCAGACGTTCGACGCCATCATCAGGGCGCTGTTGGGTATCACTCATGATTGTTCCTGCTGTTCGCTATCAATTCAAAGGGCGGCATTATAACCCCGCCAGCAGCAGAAGCAGAAATAAGAGAGGGCGTGGAAAAAATCTCCACGCCCTCAGGCACTCAACCTGCCATCCGTTTATTCGGTGGGAGGTACCACCAATATGGTGCGCAGATAGGCCACCACGTCATTGATCTCATCTGCGCCAAGCTGTTCACCCCAGATAGGCATGACCGGCGAACGTCCCATGGCCGCACCGCCCATGGTGATGATCGCACGTTTATAATCATCATTTTTATCACTAATGGTCAGATTGGCGGGTGGTGGATCGTAGAGTTCAGAAGCACGTCCCTTACCATCACCACTCACACCATGACAGAGTATGCAGTTGGTTTTAAATACCACTTCGCCACGGCGCACTGGATTGGTGACTAACGATAGGTAGGCCACTACGTCACTGATCTGCTCATCAGAAAGTTCATCATCCCAGGTGGGCATAAAATCAGAACGGGCTACTCCCCCGCCGCCTCCACGAATGATTTTTTCATAATACTCATCCGTCTGTTTACCTATAACCAGATTCAAACCACCATGCAATTTGGCAATTCTGGCTGCACCATCACCATGCGCACCATGGCACAGAACACAGTAAGTCTTGTAAACCAAGCCACCACGTATTGCCTGGCGCGATTTGGCCTTGGCCTGTTTCATCGCATCACGCACCTCATTGCGACTTTCACGTGCATCGTCGGCATAGGCCATGCCACCCACATAACTCAACACCACTAGTGCCAACGCCATCTTCTTAAATATCTTCATGTCTGTTATCCCTGTCTTTTATTCTGCCGTACGCAATTCACAGAGCCCTTATATTGCATCAGCAAAATTAAAGTTCCACGACAATGGTACGAAGATAAGCCACTGCATCATCTATCTCCTGCACTGTCAGCTGTTCACCCCATACAGGCATCACCGCAGAACGGCCCATCGCCGCACCACCCATGGTGATAATCATACGTTTGTACGCATCGTTTTTGTCACTGCGCGTCAGATTTGCCGGTGGCGGGTTATACAACACTGCCGCCCGCCCTTTACCATCACCTCTAATTCCATGACAGAGAATACAGTTGGTTTTAAAGACTGCCTCACCTCGCCGCACTGGACTGTTAACCGCGCCCAGATAGACAATGACATCCTCTATCTGCTCCTCCGACAACTCATTTTTCCAGGTAGGCATGTATCTCGAAAAACCAACGGCTGCACCCCCATCACGAATAACCTTTTCATAGAACTCTTGCGACCGTTCGATGATGACCAGATTCATCTGCCCATAAAGCTTGGTTGCCCGCGCCATGCCGTCACCCGCTTCACCGTGACACAACACACAATACGATTTAAAGACAACCGCACCCCGTATCAACGGTTTTGACCTTGTCTCTTCTACATCCTGACGCTTTTGCCGGGCTGCCTCGGCCACATCAATGGTGCCGGCCACCATGGCCAGCACCACCATTCCGAGCAGAAGACGAACCCGGCTGAGCATTACTTGACCGTAACTTCAAGATACATATCAGGGTGAATCGCACACTCGACCTCTGCCATGCCGGGCGAATCAAACTTCACCGACTTCGATTCACCCACCGGATATGAACCCAAGTCAAAGGTCTTTAGCTCAGAGAGTGAAAAGATGTTGTGAAAAAAGGGATCTTCATTTTTGAAGTTGATCGTATCCCCCGCCTTGATTTGCAGCTTGTCTATTTTGACACCATCCTTTTTAAAGCTTTTACTGTTCTGCATCACAGTAACCTCAGCGGCGCCTGCCGCCACCGAAAACAGTGCAACAATCAGCCCGGCCATAACGGTTTTTGTATTCAACATAATGTTCTCCTTTTTCATATTCCTATCCAAACCTTAGTTAACCGGCAACTGTGGAACAACAAACGCCATGGGATCCCCTGTCAGCGCCTTCAAAAACTCAATCAGATCCTGCTGCTCTGCCTTGCTGAGATTCAGCGGTTTCATATTGGGGCTAAGATGGCCAGGATTCTTGTCACCGCCGCGATTGTAATGCTCCACCACCTCGGCCAGGTTTTTGTACTGACCGTTATGCATATAAGGAGCCGTCAGGGCAACGTCACGTAGGGTTGGTGTTTTGAAGGCACCTTTAAGTACCGCAACCTTTTTAACTAGGTAACGGCCATCGTCTTTGCTGTCGGAAAGGCCTATATTGTGAAAGCCGTTGTCACTGAAATTAAAGCCGCTATGACAAGCCGTGCAATTGGCCTTACCTTTAAAAACCACAAAACCACGCTTGGCCGAGTCATTCATCGCAGTGTCCACACCTTTCAACCAGCGGTCAAAATGAGAGTCCGTTGAGACGATCGTGCGTTCAAAACTGGCAATCGCCTTGCCAAGCGTCTCTTTGGAAATACCTTCACCCGGGTAGGCCGCTTCAAACATCACCGCATATTTGGGAATATCTTTCAGCTCCGGAATTAACTCATGCATCGGCTGCGCCATCTCACCACCGGCCTCAATAGGCCCAAGCGCCTGCTCTTCCAGTGTGCGTTTACTACCGTCCCACATCTGGAAGCTTTGATACGAGGTGTTCAGGATAGTGGGCGTCGAGCGTGCTAACTGCCCCATACCGTGGCCAATCGCCGTCGGCTGGCCGTCAGACCAGCCCATGGCAGGGTTATGGCAGGTGGCGCAACTGATAAAATTGGAACCCGACAGGCGTGGATCAAAAAACAGAAATTTTCCCAGCTCGACCCGTTCAGGTGTCATCATGTTGTCAGCGGGCTGCGGCACAGCAGCCGGACGCAAAAACTTGGCAATATCCTCCTCTGACGGTTTTATCGAGTTTGCCGCCATCACACCAAAGGCCATCGAAGCGCCCATCACCACCAGGGCAATCTGTGCTGTTACTTTTTTTACAGCAAAAGGTCCAATCCTCATCATCAAAGTCTCCTGTACATTACAAAATATTGTTTAACGATTAATAGTTGAGATCACAACTTGAACTTATCCACGATCTGTCCCAAATCAGCGGCTGCCTCATTAAGATTGGCGGATAAGGAGTGTAATATCTGCGTCTGTTTACTGGTTTCGGCACTCAAATCAAACAGGCCGTTCACCGACTTATTAATGCCCCCCACCGCTTGCTCCTGCTCACCCATCATGTTGACTACCTGATGCATCACATCCCGCAGGTAAACTGCCTGATCACGGTTGTGCACCGTCTCCTGCACCACCTGCTTCAGACCAGTGATATTTTCACTGGACTCGGCCACCGAACGATCCAGCAACTCGACCGCATTATTGACACTGGCCGAAATTGTTTCGACCAGTGTCGAAATTTCTGAAGTGGCCGATTCGGTACGGGTCGCCAACTGCCTGACTTCGTCGGCCACCACGGCAAAGCCACGCCCCTGCTCACCGGCACGGGCCGCCTCGATCGCCGCATTCAGCGCCAGCAGATTGGTTTGTGAAGAGATGTCACGAATGGTCTTGGTAATGGCGGTGATGTTCTCAGCCTTTCTGGCCAGATCACGGGTCACCTCAGCGGTGCTCTCCATCTGCTTCTGGAAGCGTTCAAAACCGGCTGTAGTTTTGCTCAGGGTGGCCACGGTTGACTCAGAGCTGTCAGCCGTCTGCTGGGCACGCTCGGCCGCCTGCCCCAACTCATGCGTCGCATTATTGGTGGTAGACATCACCATGTCGGCATCATTTTTAATGCCCTTCACGCCCTTGTGCAGATCGTTGGAGACACTGTGAATCTTGTCCGCAGCTGTGGCTACATGGCCGGCCTCACTGCTCAACATATTGGTACCCGTCTGAATTCTGGTGACAATGGCATGCAGATCTTCAATCGTGCTGTTCATGGCGTTGACCATGCGCCCAACTTCGTCGCGACCCGCCTCTGTCAGCTTGACCTGTAGATCGCCTGTCGCCAGTGCCGCCATGGCCCGTTCCAGCAGAAACATCGGTTTGACTGCAAAGCGCGCCAATACCAGACTTAAAAGGATGCTAATAACCAACCCGATGCCAACAAATATCATCAAGACATAAACTGTCTGTGTGCCTTTCTTTTCGATATCTACCAGATACTGTTTAGTAGCGAGGCGCTGCTCAGCTATGATCTGGTCAGCAAGCTCATCCACACGATTGAAAACCGGTACCATCACCTCCAGCGCGCCCAGTGCCTCGTCATCACGGTCACGCCGCGCCAAGGTAATGACCTGCATACGGCGGGGCTTAAGCTCCTGCACCAGTCTCTGCAACTCAACCACCTTCGGGTCGTCAGGCAAGACCTGATGCAGATTGTGAAGTTTCTCTTCCAGATCTGCCGCCGCCCTGATGGCAGTAACAGCCGCCTTTTTGATCTCAGCCACATCAACCCGGGCGATGACCTCAGCCTGTGCCGTGCCCATTCTCAACAGGGCAAACTGCGCCTCTTCAATAATCTGGGTACGTTCAGTCGATTTGGCATTCTGTACCTTAACGTCTTCACTGAGACTAATGATGGAATAGGCACCCATCGCACCCACGGCCAGGGTGCCAAACGCAAAAATACTGGCCAGGCCAAGGATTTTGGCCCGCCAACTAAACCTTCCCAGAAACTGCTCAAATGCTTTAACCATATGGGGTAATCCTCAAATTCATCCCTGCAAACACGAAAGCCGCACGACGTGTGATCAGCCAATGCAACTGCTTACGTCATAGGTATTCCCCTCGCCACTGTTGATAACGTCTGAAATCTTTAAATCTTGAGCTGGAAATGATAAATATCAGACACAGTTAATGAGCAACCTGATATACACAAGCTGACGCTAAAATCTTTTATCGATAAGCCAATAACCCGTAGTGACCAACGCATAGACGTTATGCAATCGGTGGTTCCCACCCGTCGCACCGGCAGTTAAGGCGGATATTTAATCAAATCACCATCACCACTTTGTGGGCATATATGAAAAGTAGTAACACTACCGCCACACCGATAGCCGGAGAGTACGAGTTACAGCGACTGACGGCAGAAGTGATGCAGCTACGTCTGAGCGGCGAGTGGCGACTGCGTAACGGCATCGCTGATACAACCCCCCTCCTTCAACAGCTCGCACAAAGCCAGCCGCAACAACTGTGTTTCGACATACACGCCATGGGCCACTGGGACACCGCGCTGGTAGTCTTTCTGCATCGGCTGTTGCTCTACTGTCAGACGCATAACATTGCCGTAGATCGGGGCCATCTGCCACAGGGGGTGCAGCGGCTGCTTGACCTCGCCACCGCCACCCCTGCCCGCAGTAGCGGCAATATGGCGAGCGAAGAGGAGTCCCTGCTGAATCAGGTAGGTGAGACGACACTCGACCTCTGGCACGGCGCACCCCGCACACTGCGGTTCATCGGTGACTGCGCCATCGCCCTGTTTAACACCTTGCGTGGCCACCTGCGCTTTCGCCACCGAGATCTCGCTTTACTGTTGCAGGATGCCGGACCACGGGCGCTGCCGATTGTGTCGCTGATCAGCTTTTTGGTCGGCATGATCCTGGCCTACATGGGGGCGGCGCAGCTGGCGCTGTTTGGCGCCGAAATCTACATCGCCAATCTGGTTGGCATTGGCATGGTGCGCGAGGTTGGCGCGCTGATGACCGCCATCATCATCGCCGGCCGCACCGGCGCTGCCTATGCCGCCGAGATCGGCACCATGCAAGTCAACGAAGAGATCGATGCCCTGCGCACCCTTGGCATCTCTCCTGTCGAATATCTGGTATTGCCACGACTGCTGACGCTGGTAATCATGGTGCCGCTGCTGACCCTCTACGCCGATCTGGTCGGCATACTGGCCGGCATGACCGTCGCCATCACCATCTATGACATCAGTGCCTTTGAGTACTACGTGCAGACGCTGCGCATCCTCGATATGAGCCACGTCCTGGTTGGGCTAAGCAAAGCGCTGGTCTACGGCATCTGCATCGCCATTGCCGGTTGCCTGCGCGGCATCCAGTGTGGCCGTAGTGCAGCCGCGGTAGGGCACGCCACCACTTCGGCGGTGGTGACCAGCATGATCTACATTGTGGTAGCCGCCTCAGTAATGACCATCCTCTATCAACAACTGGGGATCTGAGATGAGTATATATATAGAACAAGACGTTCATATCGAGGTGCGCGATCTCAGCGCCGCCTACGACGGGCAGATCATTCAGCAAAATCTCAACTTCACCGTACAGCGTGGCGACATCTTCATCATTATGGGCGGCAGTGGCTGTGGCAAAACCACGTTACTGCGTCACCTCATTGGACTCAAACGCCCTTTCCAGGGCGAGGTATTGATCAACAACATCAGTTTCACCAGCGCAACCGCTGAAGAGCAGGAGCAGATAAAACGCGGCATTGGGGTGTTATTCCAGAGCGGCGCCCTCTTCAGCTCCATGACCCTGGCGGAGAACATCGCCCTGCCGTTAATTGAATATACAACGCTTGACAGCAATGAGATTCGTGATCTTATAGCCTACAAATTGGCACTGGTCGGACTCAGTGGTTGTGAAGAGCTCTATCCAGTGGAGATCAGCGGCGGTATGCGCAAACGGGCGGGGCTGGCGCGCGCCATGGCGCTTGATCCGGAGATACTTTTTTTTGATGAGCCGAGCGCCGGGCTTGACCCACTCAGCTCACGTCGCCTGGACGAGCTGATTCTCGAACTGCGTGCCAACCTCGGCACCACAATTGTCATCGTGACACATGAACTGGCGAGCATCTTCGCCATTGGTAATAATGGAATATTCCTTGATGCAGAGAGCAAAACCATGATCGCCAGCGGTAACCCGATGCAACTCAAAGAGAACAGCACCGACATACGGGTACGCGGTTTCCTCAATCGCGGCGAGGCCTGAGATGGCGCGTCGTGCCAATACCACTCTCATCGGTCTTTTCATCGTGGGCGCGCTTATACTCGGCGTCAGTGCCGCGCTGCTCTTTGGCAGCGGTATGCTGCGCGACAAATCGCGCTTTGTGATGTTCTTCAACGGCTCGGTCAAAGGCCTTAGTGTCGGCGCACCCGTCAATTTTCGGGGCGTCAAGATCGGCACCGTCACCGACATCCGTCTATTAATTGATCCCAATACTCAGGAGGTGAAGATCCCGGTCTATGTCGAACTCGAACCCAACCGCATCTCCTTCATGAACGGCCAGGAGCTGAACACCATCGAAATGCGCAATATGAGCGGCATGATCAAAAACGGCCTGCGCGCCCAACTGGAAATGCAGAGTCTGCTCACGGGACAGTTCGCCATCCAGCTCGACATGCGGCCCGACAAACCGGCCATTCTGGTGGGCGTTAATGAAAATATCATTGAGATTCCGACCATCCCGACACCAATCCAGGAGCTCGCACGCAAGCTTGAAGAGTTTCCCGTTGACGAACTGCTGGAGAATCTGAGCAACGCCGCGGCCGGGGCTGACAAACTCTTCAACGGCCCTGAACTGCCACAGGCAATCAGACAGTTCGACCAGACCATGCAGGACTACTCAGCCCTGACAAATCAATACAACACCCTGGCACAACAACTCAATCAACGCAGCGAACTTATCTCCACTGATCTCAATATCACACTGCGTGACGTACGGACTACCCTGCAAGCCACGCAGGCGCTGGCAGGTTCCAGTGCAGTGTTAATGGGCAACGCCGATGAGCTGATAGAGCAACTGCGCCTCAACGCCGACCAGGTGACCCTCAGCACCACGGCGACACTCGCGGCTATCAAGGCCACCAGTGACTCTGCCAACCAGCTGCTGGCCGACGAGTCACCGTTCCAGCATCAGCTCAGCCAAACCCTGCAAGAGATCGCCAGCAGCGCCCGCGCCCTGCGCATCCTCGCCAATACACTGGAAGAGAACCCTGAGTCACTGCTCAGGGGCAAACCGGAAGAGGGAGACCATTGATGTCGATCACCAATACCTGGCCACTGATACTGACACTGCTACTGGCCATAAGTGGCTGCGGCACCAGCCAGCCCTCCCGATTCTATCTGCTCAACGCCAGCAACAGCGCACCCCTGAGCAGTGGTGAGAGCCTCACCCTCGGCCTTGGTCCGATTGAGTTCCCTGCCTACCTCGACCGCAGCAAGATCATGATGCGCAGTGGCAACAACAGTTTCAACGCCGCTGAATACCACCGCTGGGCCGAGCCACTCGAAACCAACTTCACCCAGGTACTCGCGCAAGAGCTGCGCAACGCCCTGCCTCATGCCAACATCAATATCTATCCCTGGCGCAACAGCAACGAAATCAAGCTTCAGGTACGCCTCGAGGTGCTCAGCTTTGACAGCGACAACAACAAACAGGCTCGCCTTATCGCCCGCTGGCAGCTGATCGGCAGCGACAAAAAACCGCTCGGCCCGCCACAGCAACGCCAGTACATCAAAACCGCCCGCACCGGCGAATACGAGGCACGTGTTGCCGCGATGAGTGAATGCGTAACGGCACTGGGGCTGGAGCTGGCACAAGCGATTGACAGCGTGAAGGCGCCTTAACCCACACCAGCCTAATGGCGCTCAATGCCGCGCCAGACAGCAAGAGCGCAAGGTTAAAACGGCCTTAGCCTGGGTCATGGTAGTAGGTGATAAATTGTGTAGTGGTCAACTATTCCCGGACAGTAAGTTAAGTTTTTCTTCCGCCGCTACTGGCGATAATCCTTGGTTGTGCTGGTGCGGCCGATCATGATTGTAATGTCCCATCAGGTAATCGCTTATATCTCGCTGAGCCTGCTCAAACAATGGGTAGCCTAAG
>CAMTXZ010000032.1:0-1489 GCA_947085765.1 uncultured Chromatiaceae bacterium
CGGTTTATTTTCTGTTGCACTTTCCGTAGACTCGCGCCTCCCAGGCGTTACCTGGCACCCTGCCCTATGGAGCCCGGACTTTCCTCCATGCCCGGACCGAAATCCGGAGCACCGCGGTTGCTTAGCCGACTCCGGCGCGGAGTATACCCCACAACCGGGGAAGCGCCATTCAATTTATTGCCCTCTCCTTCGCAGGCAATATACAAAGTACTGTACTTGCGATATCAGAAAAATAGCCGCCAAATACTAAATTGCTACAGAGATGCCAACGGAAGGTGAAGGTCGTGAAGAAAAACACGTTTTTAATCAGTGCGGGGATTTGGATGGTGATTCTTATCACCACTCCACCCACAACACAGGCTGCCGCATCCGCCACCTTCGGCTTTACCAATGAGACAGGCAACCGGATTATTGCACTGGAAGGTATTGAACAACCCCAGAACATCGTTTGGGCCATTTGTGATGGAAAGATGATTCCCATCCATTACTCCGGCACTCAAGAAGGAAGTGAGAAATTTAATGGAAGAGACAGGGCGTACCAGTTTCAAAAGCGCCCAGGACAGGTTTACAACATCGTCAACTCAACAACCACTGGCGACGCATCATGTCTTCTTGCCAGCGCCGAATTCATGCTTGAAAGAGAGTTCATCAACATACAAACCCCATCACCAGCCAAAGCCTCAGGGGAACCCCCGATTTGTAGCGCCCAACAAACCAGCATCATTTCCAACGCCAAAAACAGAACTATCAAGAACTGCTGGAGATTAGCCATTCTAACAACGGCAGATATCAATCTGGTTGAATTTGAAATGGTTGGCAAAAGTGCGCTAGCGAGCCTGGTCTTGCTTTCTCATCAATTGCTACCATCGGAGCAATTCAATTCACTTTACAAAACGAACAATCCCGCAAGCACTATGTCTTTCGACATTACATCAACAACCGTGGTTGGCGATAGCGAACAGCCCGTATTTAACGACTATCCTGCCGAGCAAGTGGATGAAACAAGTATGTGGCGAGTGGACGATGAAGGTATATTTTGCCCACAATGTTTTACTATCTTATTTGCATTTAATAATTCCGGAAAAACAGAACTTAGCATGGAGTGGTGGGGTGCCGAAGGAAGCAGCCTGGAGTTGATACAGACAGATGGCCTCATCTTCAAGGAGTTGATTAACGGCTACAGATATACGTCGCCGATTTAAACAACAATATCGGAAACCGTTTTTACATCGTTGTGAAGCTCACGGGCAAAGCGAAGGCTCCCTAGGATCAAACTCAATTAATCCTGTAAAGCTCGAGCCGTAACTAAGCCCCACAGTGAAGTGACTATTCAAATAAGTGGGATCTTTGTTGTGGCCTAATAAAACCGGACACCATTTAAGGTGGTAATCTCGCCACCAAGAAAGAGGTGTTCTATGAGTAACAAGCGACGTACATTTACGACGGAATTTAAATATAAAGCTGCCGGCTTGGTGATCGATCACGGCTA
>CAMTXZ010000033.1:0-1102 GCA_947085765.1 uncultured Chromatiaceae bacterium
GGCAACTTCGCTTTACTCACTCATCAAATGACATCTGTTCCAGTATCTATTTTAAAGACCCGGGTTACTTCATTGGATAAATTTCGCAACGAGATTCTATCTGCGATCGACATACTCATAACTGGCATTTAATCGGGATATATCGGCACCACACACCTTCGGGACAACGATCAGTCGAGGAGCTGACCACACCGTCTGTGAGGTGTCTATATGTCTGAGACCGCAATGGCATGGTCCACGGTTGACGTTGCGGTACTATTGTTGCCTCCCCACCACGAGTTTCCATACCAGGAATCAGCATTTCGCGCATACGAAGAAATGAAAAGCTCTATCCCGGACGGCGAAGGTGGCGGAACAGGGATGAACTGATTGACCTGGAAAGGCGGATATGAAATGTAGGGAGCGGCAGTAATGTCACCAGATGACGTGAGACTAGCCAAATCAAATTGAGCCGAGCCGGAACCCAAGGCAGTGGCAGCGGCGGGACCATGGGCGAACAACCCCATGAGTGAAACCATACTGGCAATCGTGCGAACGCGATATAGAACCATTATTTAGCATTCCTTGTTTGATTATGCGTCTATTAATAATTATCGTGCTAGCCATCATCGAGTGGTGATGACGCACTACCCATGCGAAGAACCCGCGAAACTACTTCCATATATTTATTTTTCTAATGTCAATTTTCGCTTTCATACCCCACTTCTGGGTTAAAGATTGACTCTCTATGAGACTATCTCCGGGAATTCGAAAAAATCGTATTTATCCAATTTAGCCCAGAGGTAATTCAACTTTTACTAAAATTTCATTTAGGCATTAACTTAAGACACTGCTTTTTTATGCCCCATCGCAAGCATACCCAGGCCTGCCGCAATGATGAACACAGTTGCAGGTTCTGGCACATTACTCGTGCGGACTAGAAAACTACCATTTGAGGTCGCCCTACTAGTGTAGTGTCCTGAATATATTGTTCATTTATAATGTTCTGCGTTATAGCAAGAGAAGTGAACAATGAATTCAGCAATCATTATTGAACTGAGCCCTCAAGAACAAGAGGTGTTGAACAAGAATATTCGGGGTAGGAAAACACCGATGCGACTTA
>CAMTXZ010000034.1:0-27131 GCA_947085765.1 uncultured Chromatiaceae bacterium
CGCCAGCTGGTCGCCAGAGATAAAGGCACTCAAGCGGTCACGGGTATCGGTCAGTTGACTCAAACGCTGCGCCAGTTGTTGCTGCAACTCTGCCGCTGACGGACAGGCCGTGACAACCTCTTGAGCCTGACTGGTAGAGAGGAAGGTTGTTGCCAACAACAGGGCCACGGCAAGCAGGCGACACATGAGTGGCGAGGTGGCATTACTAAAGCGGCATACAAACATAGCGTCAGGGTTCTTAAATGGCGGGAAACGACTCGGCAAGCAGCACGAGCCAGAACCCTAACTGATTAAATAAAGAGGTGGTCACACACCACCATCCACAACACTATTACTATAGTGACAGCAAGTGCACAGTATAACTGTCAACAAATTAAACATAGCCCTGCCTGACAGCAGAGACCCACAACTACTTCAGCTGGATCGCTGCACATTTATCTAACGCAATCCGGCAATGCCGGTTAACTACTGCCCCAGGTAGGCCTGCTGCACCTGCGGATTGTGTAACAGATTAGCCGCAGAGTCAGCCAGCGTAATCAGACCATTCTCCATCACATAACCACGTTGACTCACCTCCAGCGCCAGCCGCGCGTTCTGCTCCACCAGCAACAGCGTTACCCCCTCGGCGGCGATCTGACGAATGGTTTCAAAGATCTTCCGCACCATCAGCGGCGCCAACCCCATGCTCGGCTCATCGAGCAGCAGCAGTTGTGGCCGACTCATCATCGCCCGCCCCAGCGCCAACATCTGCTGCTCACCGCCAGAGAGTGTGCCGGCCTTCTGGGTGCGGCGCTCCAGCAACCGGGGAAAGAGTTGGTAGATGTGCGCCATATCCTGTTTGATGACGCTGTGGTCTTTGCGGATGTAGGCGCCCATCAGCAGATTCTCCTCGACCGTTAAGCGACCAAAGATGCCACGCCCCTCCGGCACCAGCGCAATGCCGCAGCGCACCAGTGTGTGTGATGGCACATTGGTAATCGACTCACCCTGATAGAGGATCTCGCCACTGGTCACCGGCAACGCGCCGCACAAGGCGTTGAGTGTGGTGCTCTTGCCCGCGCCGTTGGCGCCAATCAGACAGACCAGCTCGCCCTGTTTGATCTCAAGGTCGATCCCCTTGACCGCCTTGATGCCGCCGTAGGAGATGGCGAGTTGTCTGGTCTGCAACAACATCACGCCGGCGCTCCCAGATAGGCTTCAATCACTCGCGCATCGTTTTGCACTTCAGCAGGTGTGCCATCGGCGATCTTCACACCGTAGTCGAGCACCGCCACACGATCACACAACCCCATCACCAGCTTCACATCGTGTTCGATCAGCAGCAGCGTCACACCATCTTTGCGGATGGTCTGCAACAGCCGTAACAGTCCAATACGTTCGCTGGGGTTCATGCCTGCGGCAGGTTCATCGAGCGCCAGCAGTTGTGGATCGGTGGCCAGCGCACGGGCGATTTCGAGACGGCGCTGATCGCCGTAAGAGAGTTCACAGGCGAGCCGTTGCGCCACCGCTGCAATGCCAACATAGACCAGCAGCGCCATCGCCCGTTCCCTGATCGCCACCTCCTCCGCCCGGGTGCGGCTGTCACGCAAGATCGCGCCGATGACACCGGCACGGCTGCGCACATGACGCCCCACCATCACATTCTCCAGCGCCGTCATGTTGGCAAAGAGGCGAATGTTCTGAAAGGTGCGGGCGAAACCGGCGGTAACAATCTGATGTGGCTTACGACCCGAGAGGCGCTGGCCATTGAGGCTGACGTTGCCACGGTCGGGGGTATACAGACCAGTGAGCAGATTAAAGAGCGTGGTTTTGCCCGCGCCGTTGGGACCGATCAGGCCGTAGATCTCACCGCGACGAATGGTAAAACTGACATCACTCAGCGCCTTGATGCCACCAAAACCCTTAGCCAGATTATCTGCCTGCAACAAGGTATCAGCGTTGGGCATCACGCAACGTCTCCTGCTCCTGCTGCACCGCATCCCCTTCCGGCTGCAACTCACGCGCACGCCGCCGCGATGGCAGCAGCCCTGCCGGGCGATAGAGCATAAGCAAAATCAGCGCGAGACCAAAGATCAACATGCGCAGATCGGTAGGATCGGCCAGCACCCGGCCAAACAGCAGCTCCTGCAACGGACCAAGATAACGCAACGCCTCCGGCAGAATCGTCAGCAGCAGCGCACCGAGGATGACACCAGCAACGTTGCCCATGCCGCCCAGCACAATCATGCAGAGGATCATGATCGACTCCATCAGATTAAAACTCTCGGGGCTGACAAACCCCTGAAACCCGGCAAACAGACCACCACTCAAACCGGCAAACGCCGCGCCCATCGCAAAGGCCAGCAGCTTGACGTTGCGGGTATTGATGCCCATCGCCGCTGCCGCCACCTCATCCTCACGGATCGCCACCCAGGCGCGACCGATGCGTGAATCCTGTAGCCGGATCGAGATAAAGATCAGCAGCAACGTCATCGCCAAAAAGAAGTAGTAATAACCAAAGGCGTTGGGAAACTCGATACCGGCAATCGTATGCGACTGACTGAGCTGAATCCCCGCAATCGTGATTGGATCGATCATATTCACCCCCTGCGGACCGTTGGTGATGTTGATCGGGGTATTGAGGTTGTTAAGAAAGATGCGGATGATCTCGCCAAAACCGAGCGTCACAATCGCCAGATAATCACCGCGCAAGCGCAACGTTGGCGCCCCCAGCACCGCACCAAAAAAGGCTGCGATCAACGCACCGAGCGGCAGCACCACCCACAACGGCAGATGCAGACCAAAGTGCGGCGACGAGAGCAGCGCATAGACATAGGCCCCCACCGCATAAAAACCGATGTAACCAAGATCGAGCAGCCCGGCATAACCAACCACGATGTTCAGCCCCAGCGCCAACAATATATAGAGCAAGGCAAAATCGAGGATGCGCACCCAGCTACGCCCCAGCCCCGCCTCCGTCAAAAACGGCAACAGCGCCAGCAGGATGGCAAGCGCAACAAAGGCGACCATCGCGGCGCGGCGGTCATTGCGTAGACGTTGGAATAGATCACTCATAAAAAATTAATCACCGCGATTGGCACTACATAACTACGCAAAGATAAAGATCCAGACTACCGGCTGATGGTCAGAGATTTTTGTCACAAATATTTGTTGGCTTGCCATCAAGGCTTATTTGATTTTTTTCCCGCCAATACTCTGCTATCCCCTCTGCCCCTTTTTTAACCGCCCAGTCATTCAGCTGCTCCCGCTCTCCGGCGTAATCAAAAAATGGCACTGCCATACCACAAGAGGTCTGCACCAGATCAACCGCAAGATCAAAAATCTGTCTCGCGCCAGGTATGGCAGGAAACAAGGACGATAACGCCGCCCACTCCGGATCATGTTTATGAACCGCCCTGGCAGTTCCATAAAGCCGCAAAATCACAGGATTGCCATCAAAGGCAGCAAACATGATGGTCATCCGGGGGTTTTCCTGAACATGCGCAGCTGTCTCATTGCCACTGCCTGTTACGTTCAACCATGCAACCCGGTTTTTACCCAGCACTCGCAAGGAATCCATCCCTTTTGGCGAGACGTTGACCCGGCTGTCCGCAGTTGCGGTGGCAACAAAAAACAGTTTCTGCGCTGCGATAAACTGTTTATGTTTATCTGATATTTCAGAATATCGTTGGCCCATGTTGTTGCCTCCTTCGAATGTGTAATGTGCTAGTCAGTAGCCCGGATACAGCGCAGCGGAATCCGGGATGTTCAGCGCACCGAACACCCCGGATTGCACTTCGTTTCATCCAGACTACCGGCTGGTTCCCACGGCCCCCGTGGGAACCCATATCTCATACAAACCCATTGCCGCTGTCTGCATTCCCACGCAGGAGCGTGGGAACGAGAGATCCTACGGGCTATAAGGCTGGTAGTTTTCAAACTCCCACTCCATGTAATTGCACAGACTATTGGCAGCCTCTTCCCAAGTACCCGCAGAAACGCTTGATACCAGACGTTGAACCATCCGCTCCACTTCACTCCAAGAAAATTCAGGCATGAGTAGGTATCCTCTACCCCATCGCGTTTCTGGATACGCCATCAGAAATTTGGGGGTGACAACTAGAAAATTGAATTGATCAGCCCCTTTGGAACCCAAAATGCCTATGTTTGCATACATGGATACAGCACAACACTCAGGATCCAGTGGCGTTTCCGGCTTGCTCAATTCTAGGCTGAATATTCCCTTCAATTCGATGCGCATAAAACTTAACCGCCAACAGATTAATAATTACCGGGTTTATGTGGATACGCCATGAACTACGGCCTCTCCGCCACCCGCTCCCCCAACAACCCAGAAGGCCGCAACACCAGCACCAGAATCAACACCATAAAGGCAAATACATCCTGATAGTGGCTACCCATAAAACCGCCGGTGAGCGGGCCGATGTAGCCGGCGCCGAGGCTTTCGATCACCCCTAGCAACAGCCCGCCGAGCACGGCGCCACCGACGTTGCCGATACCTCCGAGTACCGCTGCGGTGAATGCCTTTAAGCCGAGCATAAACCCCATGTAGTAATGGGCCAGTCCGTAGTAGGCGCAGACCATCACCCCGGCCACGGCGGCGAGGATGGAGCCGAGCACAAAGGTCATGGAGATGACGGTGTTGATGTTGACCCCCATCAGCCCCGCCACCCGTTTATTCTGGGCGGTGGCACGCATGGCTCGGCCAAGTTGGGTGCGGTTGATCAGCAGCAGCAGCGCCACCATGATTGCTGCCGACAGCAGCACGATCAGGATCTGTATCGAGGTGATGGTCGCACCGCCGATGTTGTAGCGTTCGATCTCGAGGATCGGTGGGAAGGTGACGTACTGCCGCCCCCAGATGAGCATCGCCACATTCTGCAACACGATGGAGATGCCGATGGCGGTGATCAGCGGTGCCAGCCGTGGTGCGTTACGCAGTGGCCGGTAGGCGACACGTTCGATGGCAAAACCAAGCGCGGCACAGACCAGTACCGCCGCCGCCAGTCCGCACATCACCACCAACAACACTGGCATACCCACACCGCTGGCGACGATGGCACCAATCACCGCCAGCGCCACCATCGCCCCGATCATGGTCACCTCGCCGTGGGCAAAGTTGATCAGCTCCATGATGCCGTAGACCATGGTGTAACCCAGCGCCACCAGCGCATAGACGCTGCCCAGCACCAGGCCGTTGATCAACTGCTGTAAAAAGATATCCACTTATATATATACCTGTACCGCACCAACAACCGCTTACCTGGCAACCACCCACTCGCCGCCCTGCACCTGATAGACCGTGACCGCGCCGCCCTGGATGTCGCCCTTCTCATCAAAGGCGATGGGACCGGTGACACCGCTGAAGTTGGTCTTGGCCAGCTCTGGCAGATAGTTGGCCGGCACGGCAGAGTCGGCGCGTTTCATGGCATCGATCATGGCGCGGGTGGCGTCATAGGCATAGGGGGAGTAGATCTGGACGATGCCGTATTTGGCGCTGAATCTCTGGCTGAACTCGTTGCCACCCGGCATCAACGCCAGGGGCTGCCCGGGTGATGATCCGTAAACCCCTTCAGCATCGGCCGCCGCCAATTTAATAAACTCAGGGGATTGAATGCCGTCACCACCCAGCAGCTTGGCGGTCAGCCCCAGCGACTTCATCTGTTTGGCCAGCGGCGCACCCTGGCCATCCATGCCACCAAAAAAGATGACATCCGGTTTTTTGCCCTTGATGGAGGTGAGGATCGCCATGAAGTCAGTGGATTTGTCGGTAGTGAATTCATGCGCAACAACCGTAGCGCCGGCGGCCTTGACCGCCTTCTCCACCTCATCGGCCAACCCCTGACCATAGGCGGTGCGGTCATCGATGATGGCAACACTCTTCGCCCCCAACGTCTTGACTGCAAAATTACCCAGCACCTTGCCCTGCTGGCTATCGTTGGTAATGACACGGAAGGTGGTCTTGTAACCCTGCGTGGTATAGGCCACTGCCGTTGTTGCGGGGGAGATCTGCGGGATACCGGCATCGGAATAGATGCGGGATGCGGGGATCGAGGTGCCGGAGTTAAGGTGGCCAATCACCCCCTTGGTCTGCTCATCCACCAGCTTCTGCGCAACGATCGTAGCGGTGCGAGGATCAGCCATATCATCCTCGCCTGCCAGTTCAAACGTCACCTTTTTGCCACCCAGCATCACGCCGCTGGCGTTGGCCTCTTCAATGGCCAGACGCACACCGTTCTCCTGATCCTTGCCGAGATGGGACTGCGGCCCTGTCAGCGGCGCCACGGAGCCGATCTTCACCACCTCTGTCGCGCCGGCTGGAGCCTCATCTTTCTTGCCACAGGCGACTACGGCCAGAGAGAGCGCTGAGAGTAAAAAAATCGATTTCAATATTGTGCGAGACACAGGCAACTCCTTGGCAATCAACAGGTAGGGGGTCTGGCGCTAGATTCTATAGGGTAAGGCGAAAAATACAACTTTAGGCCACCGGCAAAACCTGTCAGTCGCGCCGCAACTCGTCTGACACCGCAATCGGCGACGGGTAGTTCATCACAATATAATAGGAGGAGAAGACAAAGGTCAGCATGGTGCTGAGCTGAATCACATACGACGCCTGCGCCCCGATCAGCCCCTCTGCCTGCGCCAGCACCGCAATAAAGAGCGAAAACTCAGAGATCTGGCCGAGCCGCACCCCCACCTCCATCGCCACATCACCCTTCTCGTGGTAGCGCATTAACAGCCAGCGAAAGATAAACGGTTTGAGCAGCAGCGCAAAAAACGCCACCACCAGACTGGGCAACAGCACATCACCCAACATCGCCAGATTAAAACCGGCACCCAGGGCAAAGAAAAATATCACCAGAAAAAAGTCGCGCAGCGGCCGCAGATTCTCACCGATAAAAAGCGCAATCGGGCTGGTGGCCAGCGAGACCCCAGCAATAAAGGCGCCTACCTCGGCAGAGAGCCCCAGCGCCGCCGCCAATTCCGCCATGCCCAGACACCAGCCGATCGCCATCAGAAAGATATATTCGTGAATGCGGTTGAAACGGCGAATCAACTTGATCAATACAAAACGTTCAAACAGCCAGGCAAAGGTGATCAACCCCAACAGCGACAGCACCAAGTGCATCACCTCCAGCCACGGCAACTGCTCCTGCCACTGCGCCGGTATCAACATCAGGATAAAAATAGCGATGATGTCCTGCAACAGCAAAACACTGATGATGACCTCGCCGGTATGCTGGTGGTGCAGCACCGTCGTTGGCAACAGTTTCAAACCGATGATGGTGCTGGAGAACATCATCGCCACACCGATGATCAATGACTCAACCAGCGTAAAACCAAACAGCAGGCCACAACCCGCGCCGATCAACAGAAACAGCAACGAACTGACCCCGGCGATGATGCTGGTCTTACGCAACATCAACATCAACTTTTGCGGCGGCAGATGGATGCCAATCAGAAACAGCAAAAAGATCACACCGATATGGGCAATCTGTTTGATCACCACATCATCATTCACCAACCCCAATACCGATGGCCCCGCCAGCACCCCCAGCAGGATGTAGACCACCAACAGCGACTGCCGCGCATACAGCGCCAGCGTCGCCAGCACCGCTGCGCCGGTGAAGATGACAAAGATGTAGAAGATGATGGAGGTATTGCCCATATAACTCGATCCTGTTCCCGCAACTCTCACAGTATAGGCTTGCAATCACAGCTCAGGGGGCCTGTAGGGTGCGCCGTGCGCACGCGGACTGCGAAGGTAAAATGCGTGCGCACGGCGCACCCTACGATCTGAAACTAACCTCGAACATCTATTCACTCGCCGAAATCACCAACCAACTCACCTCCGCCAGCCCATTCGGCGGGGCATATCCCCAACCGAACGTAACGCTGGAATGTTGAATAGGGCCAATCGATCACCCGTTCAACATGGCCGTGTTTGACCGGGTTGTAATGCGCATAATCGACATGGCGGTCGAAATCGGCATCGTTGCGTATCTGATGCTCCCAATAGCGTCTTTGCCAGAAATTGATCTCGCGCCGTTTTACGCGTGAGGCGCTTTGTGTCTGATTGACCAGATGCCGTGCTGCTTGTGAAACCTGCCGTTTGATGAGGCTCCAGCGAATTGCAAAGTTTGCATCACCGGGGGGCAAAGTCCAGATAGCGTGCAGATGGTCCGGCATCACTACCATGGCGTCGATTTTGAATGGGTGTTGTTCGCGAACGCTGTGCAATGCCGTGCGTAGGGCGGTGATTGCATCGGGGTGGGTAAGGATTGGTTGACGGCGGTAGGTATTGACCGTGAAGAACCAGGTGGCGCCTGGGGCGTGTGAGCGGCGATAGTAGGACATGGTGGGATGATAAACCGTTACACCACGTGCGCACAGCGCACCCTACACCTGAGGAGGCTAATCCCAATGCCTTCGTGATAAACTCCGCGCCCATGCTGAACTTCAAACAATGCACTCTCAGACGCGGTAGCCGCGTTCTCTTCCAGGACGCCACCTTTACCATCCATCGCGGTGAAAAGGTCGGCATCACGGGCGTTAATGGCTGCGGCAAGTCGAGCCTGTTTGCGCTGCTGCGCGGCGAGCTGCACGCCGACACCGGCGACTTTGAGATGCCCCCCAAGCTGGCTATTGCCCATGTGGCGCAGGAGACGCCTGCGCTGAGCAAATCCGCGCTCGATTACGTGATCGACGGTGATGAGGAGCTGCGTAACGTCGAGGCAGCGCTGGCTCAGGCAGAGCATGATGACGACGGCAACCGCCAGGCATTGCTGCATGCGCAGCTGGAGAACATCGGCGGTTACACGGCGCGCAACCGGGCGGCGCAGCTGCTCAGCGGTCTGGCCTTCCTGCCCGGTCAGGAGGAGCTGCCCGTTAGCAGTTTTTCGGGCGGTTGGCGCATGCGTTTGAATCTGGCCCAGGCGTTGATGTGCCGCTCTGACCTGCTGCTGCTTGATGAGCCGACCAACCATCTCGATCTCGACGCGGTGATCTGGCTGCAACAGTGGCTCACCAGTTACCCCGGCACCCTGCTGCTGATCTCCCATGACCGCGACTTTCTCGACGACGTCACCACCCACATCGCTCACATCGAACAGCAGGCGATCGAGATCTACACCGGCAACTACACCGCCTTTGAACGGCGTCGTGCCGAAAAGCTGGCGCAGCAGCAATCGGCCTTTCAACGCCAGCAACGTGAAGTGGCCCACATCCAGAGTTACATCAACCGTTTTCGCGCCCAGGCCACCAAGGCGCGCCAGGCGCAGAGCCGCATCAAGGCGCTGGAGCGTATGGAGCTGATCGCCGCCGCCCACGCCGACTCGCCTTTTAATTTCAGTTTTCGTGATCCGGAAAAATTGCCCAGCCAACTGCTGCAACTCAATAAGGTGAACATCGGTTACGGTGACAAGCCGATCCTCAGCAACGTCAAACTGCACATCAGCAGCGGCGACCGCATCGGCCTGCTCGGTGCCAACGGTGCCGGTAAATCAACGTTGATCAAACTGCTCTCCGGCAAGCTCCAACCACTCAGTGGTGAGTTCGATACGGCGCAGGATCTGAAGCTCGGTTACTTTGCTCAGCACCAGCTGGAACAGCTCGACCCGGAGGCGAGTGCGATGCAGCATCTGCTGCGGCTCGACCCCAGGGCGACCGACGCGGAGCTGCGCAGCTTCATCGGTGGTTTTGCCTTTAATGGCGACATGGCCACCACGCCGATCGCGCCGTTCTCTGGTGGTGAAAAGGCGCGGCTGGCGCTGGCGCTGTTGGTCTATCAACGCCCCAACCTGCTGTTGCTCGATGAGCCGACCAACCATCTCGATCTGGAGATGCGCGAGGCACTCGGCATTGCGTTGATGGACTACAAAGGCGCGCTGGTGGTGATCTCCCATGACCGCCACCTGCTGCGTAACGTCTGCGATACGCTGCTATTGGTAAAAGATGGCGCGGTGCAGGAGTACGACGGCGACCTCGATGATTATCGCCAGCTCATCACTGGCGCCAACCGCACCAGCCCCGCTGAGGATAAAAGTGTGGGCGACAACAGCAGCGCCGCCCGCAAGGATAAAAAACGGTTAGAGGCGGAGCGCCGCTTACAACTGAAACCGCTGCGCGACAAGTTAAAAAAACTCGAGCAACAGATGGAGAAGTTGCAGACCCAGAAGAGTGCGATTGAATCACAGCTGGCCGACCCGGCCATCTACGGCGAGGCCAACAAGCTCAAACTCAAAGAGCTATTGGCACAGCAGATCCAGACCACTCAAACACTTGATCAGGTAGAGGGCGACTGGCTCGAAGCTGGCGAAACGCTGGAAGGTTTGGAGGGCGAGCTGTAGGGTCCGCCCAACAGCTGCTAACCTATTCGCACCACCATCCACATAAACCCCGACACCATGAAACCAATCTACATCTTCCGCCACACCCCTCCTGAAGGACCCGGTTATTTTGGTGACTTCCTGCAACGCCAGCAGATTCCCTACCGGGTAATCGGCGTTGATATTGGCGAAGCCATTCCGACGTCACTGGATGAAACCAGCGCACTGGTTTTTATGGGTGGCCCCATGAGCGTGAATGATGCCCTGCCGTGGATCGAACCAGAACTGGCGCTGATCCACCAAGCGGTTGCCTGCAACATGCCGGTGCTCGGCCACTGCCTCGGCGGCCAGCTCATCAGCAAGGCGCTGGGCGGCACCATTCAAGCCAATCCGGTCAAAGAGTTTGGCTGGTTTGATGTGATGCAACACAACAGCGCGGCAACAAAATCGTGGCTCAGCGGGCTGCCACAACAGTTCCCTGTGTTTCACTGGCATGGCGAAAGTTTCAGTCTGCCCAGCGGCGCTGATCTCATCCTCAGCAGTGTGGGCTGCCACCACCAGGCCTTTGTCATCGGCAATACCCTGGCGTTGCAGTGCCATGTGGAGATGACGGCGGCGATGGTGCGTGAGTGGGCCGAACTCGAACCACGCGCCATCGCCCACGCCACCCCCACCATCCAGACCTGGGCACAGATGAGTGAACAGCTGGACAAACAGATAACAACCCTGCAACAGCACGCCGACCAACTTTATTTACGCTGGCTGCAACCGCTGCTGGCAACAATCAACCACCACTCTTAACTCTACAAAGGTAACCCTATGAAATTTCCCAAAGATGAAAACGGCGAGCTGTTACGCGAGATGCACGAAGCGGGCATCGATCTGACAGAGTCGCGCAATATCGAATTTTTTGCCTTCTTCAGCACCAAAAAAGATGCCGAGGCAATGGTGGCAGCGCTGACTGCTGACAATGACGTGGTGAATACCTCACTGGAGCACAACGAGATTCAGGATGACTGGGATCTCTGCTGCTCGATTCAGATGGTGCCGAGCCATGCAGCGGTCACTCTGCGTGAGCTCTCATTCACCAATCTGGCTGAAAAACATAACGGTGAAAGTGATGGCTGGGGGGTGATGGAGGAGTAACGGCCGCGCCTGCCCCCCCGCTCAACACCTTGGGCACAGACTTATAGTTCAGCCCCCCCTGGTGTTGCACCAGGGCGGTTGCATCTTTAACTTCACCACTCCCTCACCATCGGCATCAGCAATCATGCTGTGGTCCTTATTTATAATGTTGTAGCGGCCCTTCGTGGGCTGCGTGGCAATATAAAACAAGGGCTTAGCGCGGCAAAAAGTCGTTCCCTGATATGTTTGTTAGAATGCGCCCCCTTCACGAATCAATGCAAGGTAGCCCGATGTTTGAACCGCACGCCAACCCCACCGCCAATGTCAAAAACGACCTGCTCTCCGGCCTCACGGTCGCCCTGGCACTGGTACCCGAAGCGGTGGCGTTTGCCTTTGTAGCCCATGTTGATCCGCTGGTCGGGCTCTACGCCGCCTTCATGGTTGGCCTGATCACCGCCGCCATTGGCGGCCGTCCCGGCATGATCTCCGGCGCGACGGGGGCGCTGGCGGTGGTGATGGTGGCACTGGTGGCAGAACATGGCGTTGAGTACCTGTTTGCCACAGTGGTGCTGATGGGCATTTTTCAGGTCACGGCAGGCGTGCTGAAGCTGGGCAAGTTTATCCGCCTGGTGCCCTACCCGGTGATGCTCGGTTTTGTGAATGGATTGGCGATTGTGATTTTTCTGGCACAGCTGCAGAGCTTCCAGATTGAAGGGGCCGACGGCACCATGGCGTGGATGAGTGGCAGCGCACTCTGGCTGCTGCTGGGGCTGATCGCCCTGACCATGGCCATCATCCACTTTCTGCCCAAGCTCACCAAGGCGATCCCCTCATCACTGGCGGCGATTGTGGTGGTGACTCTGCTGGTGATTGGTTTCAACCTTGATGTACGCACCGTCGGTGACATGGCCTCCATTGCCGGTGGCCTGCCCGCGTTTCATATCCCATCCGTCCCCTTCACCCTCGAAACGCTCTGGATCATCCTCCCCTACTCGCTGATCCTCGCCGCCATCGGCCTGATCGAATCCTTACTGACCCTGTCGCTGATCGATGAGATCACCGAGAGCCGTGGCCGTGGTAATAAGGAGTGTATCGGTCAAGGCACCGCCAATGTTGTCACCGGCTTTTTTGGTGGCATGGGCGGCTGCGCCATGATCGGCCAATCGATGATCAACATAAACTCCGGCGGCCGTGGCCGGCTCTCCGGCATCTCGGCGGCGCTGTTTCTGCTGGGTTTCATCCTGTTTGCCTCGGGCCTGATCGAGATGATCCCACTGGCAGCGCTGATCGGCGTGATGTTTATCGTTGTTGTGGGCACCTTTGAGTGGTCAAGCTTCCGCATCCTCGGCAAGATCCCCAGGGCCGATGCCTTTGTGCTGATTTTGGTATCGGGGATTACCGTCGTCACCGATCTGGCAATCGCCGTGATCGTTGGTGTCATCGTCTCGGCGCTGGTCTTCGCCTGGCAGGCGGCCAAGCGTATGGAGGCCGACACCCACTACGACGACGACCGCCTCAACAAGACGTACACCCTGCACGGACCGCTCTTCTTTGGTTCCATCCACAGCTTCAAAAACCTGTTTGATCCACGCAACGATCCGGATGAGGTGGTGATCGACTTCCGTAATACCCGCGTCTACGACCACTCCGGCATCGAGGCAATTGACGCCGTGGCCGAGCGTTATCTCAACGCCGGCAAGAAACTACACCTGCGCCACCTCAGCCCGGAGTGCCGCGAGCTGCTCAAAAAGGCTGGTGATCTGGTTGAGGCCAATGTGGTGGAAGACCCCAAATATCACATCGCCGACGACCGCGTCGCCTAACCCCCCACCACTGCAACGGGCTGCCATTAAGGCAGCCCATACCCTTTTTCACCACGCCACACTCAAGATTCAGCCCCCCCTGTCGTTACTAAAGTTCAGAGACACAAATGTAAACAACTGTCTCTGTACCAGGCCAGTAAACCCAGGGGACGAGTTATGAAAACCAATCTGCCTATAACTAACCGCGAACGCACCTTTGGTGAGCGCACTCGCATCATCTCCACCACCGACGCCAAGGGCAGTCTGACAGCCTTTAATAAGGACTTTCTCGATATCAGCGGTTTTGATGAGGAGGAGCTGCTGGGCAAAAACCACAACGTAGTGCGCCACCCCGACATGCCGCCGGAGGCCTTTGCCGACCTCTGGCAGACGGTCAAAGGCGGCAAGTCATGGATGGGCATTGTCAAAAACCGCTGCAAAAATGGCGACCACTACTGGGTCGATGCCTTTGTCACCCCTATCAGCGAAAATGGCCACGTCAGCGAATATCAATCAGTACGCTCCAAACCCTCCGCCGAGCGGGTCAAACGTGCCGAGGTTGCCTATAAAAAGATCAATGACAAAAAGAAACCTTTCCGTGAAGGTCTCTCGTTTAGCACCCGCCTCTACCTCTCATTTGCCATCGCGCTGCTGCCACTGCTGGCAACAGGGCTGATGGCGCCGCAGTATGCCCTGCTCGGTGCGCTGTTATCGCTGGCGCTGGGCGGCGGATTGATCTTCTGGCAGCTACGTCCCCTGCATGACCTGATGGAAGAGTCGCGCAAAACCATCAATAATCCACTGATGCAGCACATCTACACCGGCCGCAGCGATGAGTTTGGCCAGCTAATGTTGATACAGAAGATGATGCGGTCGCAATTGGATGCGGTAATTTCACGCCTCGATTTCTCCAGCGACACACTCAGCGCAGCCACCAGCCGAACCACCACCATCGCCCAGAAATCGCGCCAATCCATTACCGAACAGCAGCACTCTATCGGTGAGATCGCCAGCGCCATTACCCAGATGAGCGTCGCCGTCGAGGAGGTAGCCCGCAATGCGCAGGCGACCGCCCAGGCGACCCACGATGCCGACAACGAGATCAACAAAGGGCGCAGTATCGTCACTGCCACCATCGATGCCATCAGCGTCCTGACCGGCGAGATCACCAACACCACCGAGATCATCAACCGTCTAGGTGATGACAGCCAGGCGATCAGTGGAGTGTTGGACGTCATTCGCAACATCGCCGAACAGACCAACCTGCTGGCGCTTAATGCCGCCATTGAAGCGGCGCGCGCCGGTGAGCAAGGACGTGGTTTCGCCGTAGTGGCCGACGAAGTGCGCACCCTGGCGGTCCGCACCCAGGCCTCTATCGCTGAGATAGAAGAGATGATCGGTCGGGTTCAGGCCAGCACCAAGGCCGCCACCCAAGCAATGGAACAGAGCTGCGCCAAGGCCCAACAGAGCAGCGATCAGTCAGCCACCATCTCCACCTTCCTCAATACCATTACTGAGTCGGTCAACACTATCACCGGCATGACACTCCAGATCGCCAACGCCTCCGAGGAGCAGAGCGTGGTCTCCATAGAGATCAAAAAAAATGTCGACCGTATCAGCAGCCAATCTGAAGAGTCAGTGGAGATCTCCGCAGAGAGTGGCACGGTCAGCCAGGAGCTGAGCGGCTTGACGTTACAACTGAAGACACTGGTCAAACAGTTCCAAAAAAGCTAAGAACCTATACGGCGCGGCAGAGTGGGTTAGAATGACGGCTTTTGGATCAGCCAACCGTTATGACGACCCACTTCATTGACAACCATCAAGATCTTGTCCAGTTCTGCGCCCAACTCAGCGGCAGCCCCTTTATCGCCGTCGACACCGAGTTTGTCCGTGAACGTACCTATTACCCACAGCTGGCGCTGATCCAGATCTCCAACGGCGAGCTGATCGCCTGCATCGACCCACTGGCGATTGACGACCTGACACCACTCAAAACACTCTTTGCCGACCCGCGCACCACCAAGGTATTCCACGCCTGTAGCCAGGACATGGAGGTCTTCTACCACCTCTTTGGCGAGCTGCCGACACCGCTTTATGACACCCAGGTCGCCGCCACCCTGCAAGGGCTTGGCGACCAGATCGGCTACGCCGCACTGGTGCAGGATATGCTCGGCGTCGAACTGGATAAATCCCACTCACGTACCGACTGGCTGCAACGTCCGCTCAGCGACAAACAGATCAGCTACGCCGAGGATGATGTGCGATATCTGGCCCAGCTCTATCCGATGCAGCACCAACAGCTGAAAGAGCTGGGACGACTGGCGTGGCTCGACGACGACTTCAACCTGATCGGCGACCCCCAGCGCTACCGTCCCAACCCCGCCAGCGCCTGGTTGCGGGTTAAAGGGATCAACAAACTGCGCGGCGTGCAGCTGGCGATTCTGGAAAAACTAGGTGTCTGGCGCGAAGAGCGCGCCATGGAAAAAGATCAGCCGCGCCGCCGTATCGCCGGTGACGAGACGCTGCTCGATATCGCCAAGCTGCGCCCCAAAAGCCTCCAGGCGTTGGCCAAGCTGCGCGACATGCCCGAATCACTGGTCAACAAACAGGGCGAGGCACTGCTGCAATGTGTAAGCCTGGCCGAAACAATGCCCAAAGAGTCATGGCCCAAACTCAACCTGCCACAGCGGCTCGACAGCGCACAAGAGGCGCTGGTGGATGCGCTCCAGGCCATCATGAAACTCAACGCCCAGCAGTATCAGATCAACATCACCACCCTCACCAGCCGCAAAGAGCTGGATGAACTGGTGCGCGGCGAACGTGAACTGCCGATCCTGCAAGGGTGGCGTCGCCACCACGGCGGCGAGCAGTTGTTGGAATTTATGGAGGGCAGGAGCCGGCTTGAGGCCAGCAGCAAGGGGTTGGTGCTGGTCAGGCAGTAAAGGTGATTCCGGGCCGCAAAAGTAGTAGGGCAATGGAATGGACGCCCCTTTCTTGGTGGTGAGATTACCACCTTAAATGGTGTCCGGTTTTATTAGACCACTACACCACAGACGTGGCGTATACCACCGAGATCAGCTCAAAGTGCCATTCGCTCTGGTCCAGATATGCCGATCCGGATAGTGGCCCGTGGCCAAGGTGTTGATCAGCGGCGCGATCGAGGGTTGCATACCACCAGGGGCGTTGTTTTGTCTGAGCGTCACCAAATCCCTGACATCACCAAACCAGTTACCCCACTGATTGATCTCAACACCATTGCCGCCGCCCGCCTGAACGTGCATCGACACAATATTTTTTGCGTGCACATTCCAGTGGGTGTGGATATCGCTGACACTGCCATCGCGGAAGGTAAACTGGATAAATCCGGTACGGTCTTCGCCATAGCCAGCATCACCAAAGAGGAGCCCGTGGGCGTAGGTGGTATCTTGTTTGAGGACCGTGATCATCGCCTGTGCGTTTGCGGCATTGTGGGCGATCTCACCCTTGATCCGCAGCAGCTCCATGAGCGGTGCCGAGCCTTGGGCTGTCTTGGCATCGGTGTATTTGAGCACCATCTGCACCACCTCCACCGGGTCGGTCGGCGGCACAATGGCGTAAGCGTCAAGCACACGCTGGGCCGTTCCGGTGCCAACCAAGGCCAGCAGCTCTTTTACCGACAGCATGTTGAGCCTGGCAGGATTACTGTTTGCGGTGAAGATGCTCTCCAGCTCTGTGAGTGACTGGTTGTCATTGGAGGCGTGCTGCAGCAGAGACAAAAAGTCGGTATTGGTGAGTAATCCATACTGCCCGAACAGCCAGGTGAGTCTGTTGGCCTGTGTGATGTTTTTCTTTTCGATATAGGTGCAGATATCGAAAAACAGATTTGTGCCGCCGAGTGTCTGGTAGGCGGCTAGCAGCGGTATGATGAACTTCGGTTTATTACGCAGATCACTGACGATATCCTCTTTAACCGTTGCCGGGGTCGTCTGAACCCACTGTTTTACGGCGGCGCTGTCCGTTTCGACGATCAGGGCGCCGGTAGCAAAGACGAGTGCAAGGGAGCCCAATGTTGGCAATAGCGGCAGACAGGTTGCGGTCAATTTCAGCACATCGAGCCCGCTTGTCACTATACTCCTGGCCAGGGTCAGGTCATCTATATTGGACTGCCCCAGCATCAGCGCCTGAAGCGCCCTGATTTTCCCCTTGTCCTGATCAACCAGGAGCGCGAGCTGAGTCACCGTCTCACGTGTCTGGGCGCCGGCGCTAATCTCACTGACAAAGCCAATCTCCTCCGTCAGATAGTTTGCCTCGTTGACAGGCTGATCAATGTCAGCTTGATCGACTGCCTGCTTTTCAGTGGCTATCTCTTGCTGCTTAAACAGATCGAAACCCTTGACTGCCGATGTCTGCTTCGGACTTAGCTTCGGACGTTTACCTTTTTTCTCTTGTGTTTTCGAGAGTGGTTTGGGGAGCTCCTTTTCGTGCGCCTGGCGGTAAACTTCGATCGCCTGATCTTTGGTTATTTTTGCCGCCTCTACCGAGGTGGCGTGGCGCTCCTCCGCCCGTGTGGCGGCGGTTGTGGTGGCCGTGGAGAGCAGCGGGGCGAGTTCGGACATGCGTACCGTGGCGTTAACAACATCGAAACCCGCCTGTTCCAGTTCGCGACGTGCCAGTGTTCGTTCAGGCGGTTTCTGCATATCAAGAAAGTTGATGGCAGCTTCCGTCTTGGGCACATCACATTGAACGGCTGCCAGTATGGTGGTGGCCTCTTTTAGTGCCGCCGGTCCGGCCAATCTGTCGAGGAAGGTGGTGATCGCATTGATATGACCGCTGTTACCGCCAACTTTTGCCAGCAGCCCCTTTACGTCCGTGCGGGTTGTCTCATCAGGCACTCTTTTCAGAAACGCTATTACATCTAACGCCAGTTCAAACTGCTCATTGGTGGTCTCCATCGCCCAGGTAAGTTCCGGCTCTTTGCTGAGGACGGATTCAATCTCGTATTGGTTGATAGTACGGGTCGGGGCATCCCGCAGATGATAGACAGAATCAATCACCGGCTCGGTGGTCAGGGGCACGGGGGCCCGCCGCATATGTTCATACTCCTCACCCTTGGTGGAGATGATCCGGTTCACGTTGCCCGTTATCACACGCACCACTTCCTTGGGATCGATCTGGTTGAGCACTTTGAGATAATCGTGTCTGAGAGATGAGACGTAGCTGTTGGTCGCAAGAACCCGCTGAATCAACGCCCCATCATCGCTCTGCTGCTGAAGAGTGCCACCCGCTTTATGAACCACCCGTGGCGCCATATCCACGTGACGTTGCATCTGTAGAGCCTTTTTCCCCATCACATCCGCCTCACGCTCCAGCCCCTTATCATCATTGACCGGCACCCCTTCCTTCATCTGCATCGTCGGTTTCACCCGGCCCTGCGCCTGCTGGACGACGTGCCACGCCTCATGCGGCAGATGCTGCTCCTGGCCCGGCGCGACGTGAATATCGCTGCCTTGCGCGTAGGCCAGGGCATTGAGTTGCGCGGGTTGAGCCGAGTTGTAGTGAACCTTGACACTGTCCATCGACATCCCGGAGAGGTTCTCGATGCCGGACTTGAGGTTATCCGGCAGCCCCGTATTGTTGGGTCTAGCCTCAACGCCCTGCTCCAGTTGTACCGGAACCGTAGCCGCAAATTTACCCTGCAACGGCTCCTCGTCCTCCAGCCGCTGCGCCACACCGAACATCTGCTCATGTCGCATGCGCTGTGCCACCATCAGCGGGGAGTTGTTGATGGCTTCAGAAAAATTTTGCGCCACCCGTTGGTGCGGGCTGTTGTGCATTCCGTCCGCCATCTTCTGCAGCGCTGCCTGATGTGGGCTGGCTGCAATCATCGCCTCGAGTTGCGTGATCTGTTCGGTCGGCGGGGTCTCGACCACCACGCTGCCTCTCTGCTGCGCCGCCGATTGGTCTTGCATCTTCACTTGCTGCAGTTCCGCTTTTTGCATGGCTTTTTCCCACATCCTTGTTAAATTTCAATAATCATTTAAACAACCGCCCTGTATTTTGCATTTGAGCATTGCGAGCGGCATAGGGACTATAGACTATTTGCCAAGATGGCCCTGCCAAACCTTGTTATCATAACGGCACTTTTTAGCCCTCTTCTGAAGGATAGGATCAACCATGGATAAATCGACCATAGACTGGAACATTGCCTGTCACCTTGATTACGGCAATAACAAGGGTGAGGTTGTGATTGTGCAACACCAGGGCGGCAAGAGCAGTGTTACCACACTTGCCAGCACTCCGGCCAAGGGCGGTGACTTCAACCGCCGTTCGGTCTTCCTGGGGGTGAATGAGCAGGGCGAGGCGCTGATCCTGAACCCGGAAACCAAGGCGGTGACCGCCAGCAAGCGCGTTGAGAGCGACTGCCGCTTTAACTACGCCTACCGTGACCCTGGTTCGGTGCGGCTGTGGTACAGCAATGATGGTGATGAGAACGGCAATGACACCCTTAACTGCGGTGATAACGGCGCGACGGTGACTGTTGCCTCCAAGACCAACGGCACTGGCGAGGTGCTGGAGACGCTGCTGGTCGGTCGTGGCCACCATGTCTCGGCCTTTACCCGCCCCATCCCTGGCAATAGTCAGATTCCACACCGCGCCTTTATCAGCAATCTGGAAGATGGCACCCTCTCGATTGTTGGTAATGACCCGAGCGATGCGATCACCTTTCTTAAGGTCATGACTACCATCAACCTGTTTGATCCCCGTTTTGAAAAAGAGGGCACGGCGGGTGTGCCCAACAACGCCTTCCCTCACGGCATGGAGTTTTCACCAGTGACCGGCAAGGTCTATAACCTCAACAACGGTTACAACAGCGTGGCGGTGATCGATCCGCTGACCTTCGAGGTTGAGCGCAGTGTGCCGATGCCGCTGAGCAGCAACCTGCTATTGAGCCGCTGCGGCAAGTTTCTGATCGGCAAGGGGGCGGATCGCAAGGCCAATCCAAAACATGTAATGGGCCGTTTGAGTGTGCTGGATGTGACCAAAACCGAGGTCAGCACCACCCTTGAGATTCAGGATTTTTACCCCAGCGTCTACCGCTTCAACCTGGCGGGCGACCGCCTTTATGTCACCGGCGCCGCTACCGGCAAAGGGATACAACTGGAAAATCTGCACAACGACATCACCCAGGTCTACGACAGCTCAAAGCTGCCGGAACTGAAACTGATTCATGAGATCCAACTAGAGCCTTGTGCTGCCGGTCGTCGCCCCATCGCCTTCCTGCAACAGCAGCAGGGTACGCCGATCATTCTGATCCCCAACCTGACTCAGGGCACGCTGGCGGTGATCGACGGCGATAGCCATGCAGTGATGGAGACCATCACCCTCTGCCAAGAGAGCATCGAAGAGTTCAGTTTTGCCTACTGGGATAAACCAGAGTTCTACGGCGCTTAACAACAACCCGTGTGGCGGGCCTGACGGTCCGCCTGATCCACTCATTCAATAGACGGTTAACCATGCTTAAACTCAAAGTCCTACTGCATACCGCCCTACTGCTCTGCCTCACCTCACTGTCGCTGGCCCACGCCACCGAGCGTGATACCAAGATCAACGCCATCATGAGCGAAACCGGTTTCGACAAGCTGATGGACCATGTGCCGCAGTTTGCCCAAAACACCCTGAAACAGAGCAGTGGTGCACTCGAACCCAAGGTCAACTCGGCACTGAGCCAGGCCTTCAGCCAGGCCTTTGCCAGCGCCGCCGTGCGTAAAGATGTGCTGGGGCTGATCCAGGCCCACTACGATCCCAAGCAGGCAACGGCTTACCTGCAACGGCTGCAATCACCGCTCGCAAAAAAGATTGCCGAACTGGAGCGCAAGACCAATACACCTGAGAGCCGCAATGACCTGAGTGCCTTTGCCCAGACGCTGAAAAACAAGCCGGCATCCGCCGCACGCCTCAAACAGATCGAGCGGCTCGACAAGGCAACCCGCATCACCGATTTTGGTGTTGATATGCAGGCCGCATTTTTTAAAGCGGTATTCACCGCCGTTAATCCGGTGATGGAAGATGAGATGCGGGTTGGTAACAGCGAGATGGAAGGCATGGTGAAAGAGGTGCGTGACTCGTTCAGCAGCGCCTACAAAGAGGGCACCCAACTGACCTATCTTTACACCTTCCGTAATCTTTCCGACCCGGAGCTGGAGGCGTATATCAAGCAGTGTGAAACCAGCGACTACCGCTGGGGCGTCCAGCTGCTGGGCAACGCCATGATCTCAGCCCTTAACCAGGCCGCCGATCGCGCCTCGCTGCTGATGAGCCAAAACAATCAGTAGTCTGGCTGTGACGATTTGAAATGGCGTTGCTGCGGGAACAAAAAGACAGGGGGGGTGATCAGCTCGCCCCCCTCACTCCTTGAGCATGCGCTCGAGTCTCTCTTCCATTAGCCGCAGTGATTTGGCGCGATGCATGGACGCCGCATAGTGATAGTAGTTGAGTGTGCACTTCACATCGGCGTGCAGGGCATCACGGTGCTGATCCGCAAACTCCACCCACGCCAGTATCGGTAGATCATCCTGTTTGCCGTTGGCGCAGACCCACTCGTGCTGATCCAGGATCATCACTATGCCTGGCTCTTCAGCAAACTCGAGCCGCAACGGCATGGCAAAGTGCAGCTTGGCGCGACGCCAGAGATTGTAGAGTTTGGCACTGACAAGATCATCGCGCTGCTGGTAAGGCGGTAGGTCATCTATCCGGCTCACGACGTCTGTCGCCGGCTAACTTGTCAAGCTGGCAAACAGGGTGGGCAGCTTCTCCGGCAACCGATCAACGTGGTCGATGACGGTGTAGTTATTGGCGCCAAAGATACGTTTTACATAGCTGTCGGCATTGGGGTCGAGTGTCATGCAGTAGCTCACAATCCCCTTGCTGTTCAGCTCTTCAACCGCCTTTTTGGTATCGAGGCGCAGGTGTTGTGGATCACGTACATCGATATCCGCCGGTTCACCATCGGTCACCACCAGCAGCAGCTTCTTGCGTTCGCGCTGCTTCAGCAGATGCTGGGAGGCGTGGCGCATCGCTGCCCCCATGCGGGTAGAAAGCCCGCCTTTCATACCGGCCAGACTCCCCTTCACCTCATCATCGAGCTTCTGGTTGAAGTCCTTGAAGCGGTAGTACTGCACATCGTGGCGGCCATCAGAGGCAAATCCGTGGATCGCAAACGGGTCACCGATGCCGTTGATGGCGGTGGCCACCAGCGTGCAGGCCTCACGGGTCAGCTCAACAATGGTCTTGTCGCTGCCACCCATCTTTTCATTGGTGGACTCGGAAAGATCGAGCAGGATCACCACGCTCAGATCGCGATTCTTGATGACGTTGCGCATGGTGATGCGCGGATTGGGCTGCTCGCCCATGCGGATCGAGATCATGGCATCAATTGCCGCATTGAGATCGATCTCGTCGCCATCCTCCATGTTACGAATACGCTGCACCCCTTCGGGTTGCAGCATGTCGATAATCTGTTTGATGCGGTGTGCGACCGGTTTGTGCTCGATCAGGATGTTGTCGATGATTTCAGGATCGCCCTTGGGCTGGTGCCGCTCATACACCGTAACCCAATCGGGGCGATGCAGCTGCACCTGATAGTCCCACTCATGATAGTGGAACGGATCACTGATCGGCTCTTTGCCCCACATCTGGTTAAAGCTGATGCCCATATCTTCGTAGGGCATCAATTCAGTGGAACAGATCCAGACCTCCTGAGCATCGTCGCCCGCCTGCTCACAGTCGACCTCGTTGGCCATCTCGATGGCGGAGACATAACGGCGCACCTGGCGCTGATCGCCACCGAGATATTCGGCGCTCTCCTGCCAGGCAAACTCATCAAAATCCCAGATCAGGCGGTTGTCGTCACGATAGGGGATACGCAGCAGTTCAAGCAGTCGCAGGCTTGGCACTTCACGACGCACAGCAAAGATGTTGAACAGCTCCAGACCGATGTGCCAGGAGAAGTCAGGATCATCCTTGTTGCTGACAATGTTGCTATGAAACTTTTCCGCCAGGGCATTAAGTTCGTCATCGTCACATTTGATAGTGGCGTCAAGCAGCATCAGCGCCATGCGCTCCAGCAGTGGCAAGGTCGGATGGCCGGCAGCCGTCTCATATTCAAGCGAGAGCAGCGAACCCCACAGTTTTTTCAGGCCAGGAAAATGTTGGATGGCGCAATATTCAACCCGTGCATCTTCAGCCATGCCGATAAAAAACATCTGCGCCGGGCTAAGCTGTTCTGCCGAGATTGGTGCGGGTGTGTAGAGCAGGTGCGCGCCCATGTGTACCACCGTGGCGCGATAGAGTTCATGGCCACTGACGTTACCAATGGCATCTACCGCATCGGGCAGATGCAGGATGCGCGCCTCAAGATAGGGGCGAAACCCTTCGTGATCGGCGGCGCTGGGGCGCAGGAAAAAATCCCGACCCCAGAGGGCGCGCAGATAGAAGTTTAGTTTGCGCTGGTTATCGATAAAGAGTGTGCCACGACGCTCCTTCTGCAACATCGACTTACTATCTTCGGTCTGCAAAGAGAAGTAGGCAACCTGCCCTATCAGATCCCGCGAATAGGCTTGAGCACCGTAGAAGGCCCAACGTTTCAGGCCACTGAGTGTGAGTTTGCTGAGCAGCTCTTCAATGATGCCAAGCATCGGGCGCAGGCCGCGCGCAGAGCGGCCGGCCAGCTGGTGAATCAAACCGAGATAGCCACGCAGCAGTTCCGGGTCACCAAGACGACGGGCTACCGTTGGCAGGCTGGCAAACAGCAGTGCAATCACCTCACCAGAAGTCATGGAGGAGAGCTTCATGGCGGCGCTGATGGTGTCGCGAATGATCTCTTCGCCACACTCTTTGACCACAGCGGGCATCTCTTCGAGGAAGTTGATCACCAGCGCTGAGCCGCGGCCAAGATTGGCCAGCCCCTTGGCGCCTTCAAGGTAGTCATGCAGACCGTTGGGGGACATGACCCGCGCCGCTTCGTGAAAGGTGGAGTCGAGCGTCTCTTTCAACTCGGGCGCTGCACTCACCAGCGCGGCACGGTAATCATCCAGATTGATGCTCATTCTCTGATTATTCGAAAAAGGTGGCGACGGCCGCGTCGAGGGTCTCACGCATATCAGGATCATCGGTGAGTGGTCGCACCAGGGCGACACGACAGGCAACATCGGGCTTAAGACCCTTGGTGATCAACTGTCCCGCATAGACCAGCAGACGTGTGGAGATTCCTTCATCCAGGCCATGCCCTTTGAGGTTACGGGCGCGATGGGCAATCTGTACCAGTTTGCCTGCGGTCTCCGCATCAACACCTGACTCATTAGCGACAATCAGCGTTTCGATATCAGCCGCCGGATAATCAAAATCAAGGCCACCAAAGCGCTGCTTGGTAGACTGTTTCAGATCCTTCATCAGGCTCTGATAGCCCGGGTTGTAGGAGATCACCAGCTGAAAATCGGCATGCGCCGCGACCTGCTCACCTTTCTTATCGAGTGGCAAGACACGGCGATGGTCGGTCAGTGGATGAATAACAACCGTTGTATCCTGGCGCGCCTCAACCACCTCATCGAGGTAGCAGATAGCACCAATACGGGCGGCAGTAGTGAGCGGGCCATCCTGCCACTTGGTGCCATCCTTATCGAGCAGAAAACGACCCACCAAATCAGACGCCGTCATATCTTCGTTACAGGCGACGGTGATCAATGGCTTGCCAAGTTTCCAGGCCATATATTCAACAAAACGCGATTTACCACAACCTGTTGGCCCCTTCAGCATCATGGGCATGCGGGCGGCATAGGCAGCCTCAAACGTCTCGACCTCATCACTGACGGTGCAGTAATAAGGTTCTTTGGTGACCCTGTAGCGTTCAGCAATATTGGCGCCGGTAAGATCTGCAAATTTGCTCATTTTTTTTCCTCGGTTGTTGCCGCAACATTTCATAAAAGACTAGCCATAAAACCGTGCTGGTCTGCTATGAAATAGTACGTTGTGAGTGTTGGCCCGGAAAAAATCCGGGCCAGCGGTTCCCGCTAATCCTTATGGATTAGGTAGGAGTTCCACGGTAGATAACCATGGAAGCGCCCTGCGACTGAGCCTTGTTGTCATAACCAATCAGACGAACGTGGTTCTTCGGGTGCGCCTTGTGAGCAGCGTCACACTCTTTCAGGATGCGGTCGACGTCGGTCTCGCCAAACATTGGCAGCTTCCACATGTACCAGTAAGAGCTGACAGCATTCTGTGGCTCGGTGTGCTCAACAGCTGGGTTCCAGCCCTTTGATACGATGTAAGCAACCTGCTCACGAATCTGTTTGTCATCCATCGCTGGCAGATACGAGAAAGTTTCAAACTTGCGGCTTGTTACATCAGCCAGGCTCGACTTGTAGTCTTGTACGTCACTCATTTTGATCTCCTCAATTTAATTCAAATTCAGTTCTACAATGTTGGCGAACAAAAATTGTGTGTCCGCCACATAAACTGCGTTGGGCTACTACTTGTGCGCCACGTCCAGCTTGTCCACGGTATCGAACTCGAACTTGATCTCTTTCCAGGTTTCCATGGCCACTTTCAGTTCAGGGCTGTTCTTAGCTGCATTGGTAAGAATCTCCTTACCCTCTTTTTCCAGCTCGCGGCCCTGGTTACGTGCTTCAACACACGCTTCCAAAGCAACACGATTGGCAGCGGCGCCAGCGGCGTTACCCCATGGATGACCCAATGTACCGCCACCAAACTGCAGTACAGAGTCATCACCAAAGATGTTGACCAGTGCTGGCATGTGCCAGACGTGGATACCACCAGAGGCAACTGGAATCACACCAGGCATGGAACCCCAATCCTGATCGAAGAAGATGCCGCGTGAACGATCTTCCTTGATGTATGAGTCACGCATGAGGTCGATCCAACCCAGGGTCGCTTCACGATCGCCTTCCAACTTACCAACAACAGTACCGGAGTGCAGGTGATCACCACCTGACAGACGCAGTACCTTGGTCAGGACGCGGAAATGGATACCGTGGTGCGGGTTACGGTCAAGTACGGCGTGCATGGCACGATGGATATGCAGCAACATGCCGTTATCACGGCACCAGTTGGCCAGACCTGTGTTGGCAGTCAGACCACCGGTCAGGTAATCGTGCATGATGATCGGTGCGCCGATCGCCTTGGCGTGTTCAGCACGTTTGTACATCTCTTCTGGAGTAGGTGCAGTAACGTTCAGGTAGTGACCTTTACGCTCGCCAGTTTCAACCTGAGCCTTCAAGGTGGCTTCCTGAACGAAGTCGAAACGGTCACGCCCGCGCATGAACGGCTGGGAGTTGATGTTTTCATCATCCTTGGTGAAGTCCAAACCGCCACGCAGACATTCATACACTGCACGACCGTAGTTCTTCGCAGACAGACCCAGCTTTGGCTTGATGGTGCAGCCCAGCATTGGACGGCCATACTTGTTCATCTTGTCACGCTCAACCTGGATACCGTTAGGTGGTCCACCGCAAGTCATGACATAGGCAATTGGGAAGCGAATATCCTCCAGACGCAGTGAACGCAGCGCCTTAAAGCCAAATACGTTACCTACCAGTGAGGTCAGGACGTTAACCACTGAACCCTCTTCGAACAGGTCGATTGGGTATGCAACGAAGGCATAGAACGCTGTGTCGTCACCAGGTACGTCTTCGATCGCGTAAGCGCGACCTTTGTAATAGTCGAGGTCGGTCAGCAAGTCAGTCCAGACGGTGGTCCAGGTGCCGGTGGAAGATTCGGCAGCAACAGCAGCAGCGATCTCTTCACGCGGTACGCCCGCCTGTGGAACAACCTTGAAGCAGGCCAGAATGTCGGTGTCTTTTGGAGTGTAATCCGGCATCCAGTA
>CAMTXZ010000035.1:0-7762 GCA_947085765.1 uncultured Chromatiaceae bacterium
GCTGGGTGAGAAGACAATTTTCAAATGGTTGAAAATTGGAAAGGAACAAGGTCTTGATGCCCTGGCTCCCAAGCCCAGACCTGGCCGGGGAAGGACATTAAGCGACTTTGAGGCTGAAGAAGTAAAGCGTTGGATACTCAGCGAGTAGCCCGGATGCAGCGATAGCGTAATCCGGGGTTATCCTCCGCTCCCGGATTACACTTCGTTTCATCCAGGCTACAAAATCTAAGGCAGCTCATGGCCAATGGTTATCATCGACTCAGAGCCACCTGATGACATCTGAAATTGCTATGTCAGCTTTCTGATCACGTGAATCGACCCTCGGCCAGTTGGCCCCAACTTGTCCGCTTGGATTTATCTCCAAAATACAAAACCAGGCAGGGTGGCGCGCCAATGCAAAATCTGCCTTCCGCTCGTTTGATGTTGCTCTGTGCCCGGTGTGGCGGCGAGATGTGCATTTCACCTTTATCTCTGAAGCGGAGACCGTGCGCGAGATCCTCGCGCACTACTCCTGTAGGGATTCTGGATGCCGCGCCGTACCCATTCGGCCTGGAGCAAGGCTCAGATACTTTGCTGTAGGGGCAAAAATAGTGTTTATACTTCTTATACTTACGGTCTCGTAGAGTTCTCAACCACAATGGATGAACATTCCGCTCTTGAAGTTATTGCCGTTCGTGCAATAGAAACCCAGGACCGTGCACGTGATGTATGGAGCGATGCCGACCGCGCTTGGGCAAGTCGCGCTGCTGCTGAGGTTGTGGGGGAAAAGGCCGCTGCAAAAACCTTTGTGGCCAGGCGCGCAAGCCTGGCGTTGGAACGTTTTGCTGAGCGCGACCGGCTGTTTCTGGCCGCTGTGCGTGGCATGCAGTGGCATGCCTGGCATGGCTGGGCAGTTATCCTGGGGGCGTTTGTGCTTGGATTGGTGATTGACCGGATGAGTGGCAGCCAGCGGATAGACCTGCTGGCTCCGCCTGTGCTCGGTTTGATTGCCTGGAATCTGGCCATCTATTTTGTATTGCTGACCAGCCGTCTTTCCCGAATCGGCAAGCCCAGTGTCTCGAGCCCATTTCGAACGTTGATGATGCGACTTGTGGGCATGACCCGCTGGCGCAAGGCTTATCGATCTATGTCGCCGGGGTCAACAGGATCGAACGACACTGTGACCGCCGCCAGTATCCGCAACCTGGTCGGTGCATGGAGTGTTTTAGCAAAACCGCTTTATGCGGCCCGGATTAGGCGCATCCTGCATTTGGCTGCTGCTGCGCTGGCACTGGGCGTGATCCTTGGCCTCTACGCCCGCGGCCTTGCTTTTGAATACAGGGCAAGCTGGGAAAGCACTTTTCTAAACGCCCCTACGGTTCATGCATTACTCGCCACCATCCTGGCGCCTGGGGCGTGGTTGTCCGGGATTCCGATGCCTGATGCTGCACACATTCAGTCGATACGCTCGCCTTCAAGCGAAAACGCCGCGGTCTGGATACATCTTTTCGCTTCGACTCTCCTGCTGATTGTGTTACTTCCCCGCATGGCGCTGGCATCTGCCGCGGGCTATGTCGAATGGAAGCTTGCAAGAGATTTTCCGGTCACGCTCGAAGAGTCCTATTTTCAGCATCTACTGCGCGGCTTCCATGCCGAGGCGGTACGCGTCCGTGTGGTCCCGTTCAGCTACACGCTTCCTGAAGCGGCGCAGACTGGTCTGGAGTTGATCGTGGCTCGTGCGTTTGGCGGTGGCGCGTCGTTGATGCTCGAACCGCCGGTAAGCTGGGGTGACGACGAACACACCGTGCAGCGCATGGCAACGGGTGGGCAGGGGCCGGTTATTGCACTGTTCAACCTCACGGCGACACCTGAGGATGATGTGCATGGCGAATTTCTTAAATCACTAAAGAGTCACATTGGTGTCGGTCATACCCTGATCGCGGTCGTCGATGAATCCGCTTTTCAGGCGCGTTGGCCTGATGATGACATGCGTATCAAAAAGCGCCGCGGGGCCTGGCGTGACTGGCTGGCCTCGCATCAATTGGTTGTGGTTTTTGTAAACCTTGCCACCCCAGACCTGCAAGCAGCTGACTCGGCCATCGCTGCCGCGCTTGACGCCTCTGAAACGGACACCCGGGTGATTTCATGAGCGACATCGTACCAATCAACCTCTCCTTGATTGCCCATACCAACGTTGGCAAGACCACACTGGCGCGGACACTGTTGGGTCACGATGTGGGCGAGGTCCGGGACGAGGCGCACACTACTTTTGAAGCGACGCCCCACCCGCTGATCAACACACCCGAAGGCGATCTATTGCTGCTCTGGGATACACCCGGATTCGGCGATAGCGCGCGTCTGCTCAATCGTCTCAAGCAGCAGGGCAATCCGATTGGCTGGTTCCTGTCCGAGGTGTGGGATCGATACAAGGATCGAGCCTTCTGGCTGACACAGGTGGCGGTGCGCCATGTTCACGACCAGGCGGATGTCATTCTCTATCTTGTGAATGCGTCTGAGCAGCCCGAGGATGCTGGCTACCTGGCCCCCGAACTCGCGGTACTGGAATGGGCAGGGAAACCTGTCATCGTGCTACTCAACCAGACCGGACGGCCACGCCCGCCCGCGGAGGAGCTGGAGGATGAGAGCCGCTGGCGCAATGCGCTGAAACCATGGGCTAACATAAAAGATGTATTGCCGATGGATGCCTTTGCACGCTGCTGGGTGCAGGAGTTCTCATTGTTCTCCGCGATCAAACGCGTTCTTCCGGCAGACCAGCGCAACTCCTTCGAACGACTTGAAGCAGGATGGAAAGCTCGTCGCCTGAAGCAGTTCGGCGAAGCCATGGATACGCTCGCACAGCCGATTGCGCACGCTGCATGCGACAGCAGCCCCCTGCCGGAAAAATCATTTTTCAACCAACTGGGCGAGTGGATCGGGCTGCCACAAAAAGAGGCCAGAAAAGAGATGGAAGCGGCCATTCACGTCATGGGCGCGCGGCTCGAAAAAAATCTTCGAGAGAGTGCGGAACAGCTGATCGCCATTCATGAAATCAAGGGGCATGCTGCAGAAACGTTGCGCGCCCGTATCAGTGACGTTGCCGAAAGCAATGTTCCGCTGGATGCAAAGAAGGCCGCCGGGGTCTTCGGTCTCCTGTCTGGTGCGCTAGGGGGGCTGGGGGCTGACCTCATGGCCGGTGGTATGACATTTGGTGGCGGGATGCTGGTGGGCGCAGTACTGGGTGCCTTGGGGGGTGCTGGCGTAGCACAAGGCGTTAACGTGGTGCGCGGAACCAAAGCGGCCATGCTGCGCTGGGACGATCTCTTCCTCGATGGCCTGGTGATATCAGCATTGATGCGCTATCTGGCAGTGGCCCATTTTGGTCGTGGGCGTGGCGAATGGCAGGAGAGCGAATACCCGCCTTTCTGGTTAGAACTGGTATCCAAACGGGTGGCAACCCAAAAGATGCAGCTGGCCAGGATATGGAAACTTCGAGATACGGGTTGCAACAGCAGCCGTGTGAGCGCGGAGCTGAAACCCGTGCTGGAGGAGATCACGCTGACACTGCTCAGGGAACTTCACCCAAATGCAGAAACGTTAAGTATTGGATAACAGGAGGTACGAACAGCGTCGACCTAGTTCAAATGTCAGCATGGAAAGTGGCATGACCTTACCCTTCCAGCGCCCAATCACACACCACGGCAGGCCGTAGCGCCCCTTAACAGGGAGATAGGCTAAAGCGCATCACTCGGTGCGTCGATACCCTTTTTAGTTGCAGTAGAAAATATAAGCATCTATTATTGCTACAGACGCCTTAGAGGATATGATCATGCACAAGAACAGCACGATTGATGTTGATGTTACTCACCAGCGCCAGCGAGTCTTAACTGAGGCGGTGGTCAAGGCGGCCGAGATCATGGGGCTGAGCCAGGTCGTGCTGGCCCAAACGATTGGGGTTAGCGGCTCCTCTGTCTCCCGCATGAAGGCCGGGGACTACCTACTCAAAGAGAAGAGCAAGGAGTGGGAGCTGGCCGCGCTTCTGGTACGACTCTTCCGCAGCCTGGACGCCATTGTGGCGGGTGATGAGCGCTCTTTGCGGTCATGGTTGAAGGGCTACAACACGGCTTTGAGAGAAACGCCGCTGAACATCATCACCACTGTTTCAGGACTGACAAAGACCGTGGATTATGTGGATGCCTACCGCGCTCGCGTCTGAGGTTAGTAACTGCGAGGGGACAGCATGGCGTGTAGTCGAAGGGCAACACCTGGTTTCGACACGCAAGCTCGTGGCGACGCAGAGTGATCAGGAGCTACTGGAGGATATTCTAGAGGCCACAAAGCCACCGGTGCCCCAAGAGGCAGCAGGACTCCATTATCTATTACACACCCCCTTCCGCTACGATGCCCCCTACCCCGTGGGATCCCGTTTTCGCCGTGCCGGATCTACTGAAGGCGTCTTTTATGCCTCTGAACAGATCCGCACCGCCCTGGCTGAGTATTGCAGTTACCGGGTAAGATTTTTCAAGGAATCTCCCGCTGCCGTACTGCCCCGCAATCAAGAGTGCTTGTCGCTTTTCTCGGTGGATTACGGCTCTACCCAGGCAATTGACCTCACCCAGCCACCCTTTTTGAAAGATAGGCAGGTCTGGACTCATCTGACTGATTATCTACCAACACAGGCGTTTGCTGATACCGCCCGTCAGGCAGGTATTGAGATTATCCGTTATGAGTCGGTACGCGATATTGAGCTAGGCATTAACATCGCTCTGCTCTCACCCACTGCGTTTAAATCAAAGCAACCCAAGGCGATGCAAACCTGGTTTCTCTATCTGTCGGAGGCTGAGGCCAACTGCAAACGCGCCAATGCCAATAGTAATAATGAGCAGTGGACATTTAAGCGAGCGCAGTTCTAACCGTCACTAGAACAATAGATAACGTGACCCTGACCTGCTGACAAAATCAGCTACCTGACCCTATTGGAGCCAGGCAACGTTTACCCTTTACCAAAACTAAACCGCCATAGTTTTGGAGATACGACGTCGACGCATCAACAGTGGAATTGCACCCAGTGCCAGCAACAGTGCAGACGCAGGCTCAGGGACCGATGCCTTGGGGGTTTCAGAACCATCAATAGTCATTTTAAAAGCGACACCCCCCGCAATACCGCCTTCGTTATCAGGGTTGCGTACTGCAAGCACTAGCTCATTCATGCCCTCAACCCAGCCAGTGAAGGAGAATATCTGGTCAAATTCGGCGACATTTGTGATCGAGCCATCGGAGTTTATTGTCAACGTAGGGAAAGGGTTGTTCCAGTTAGCGCCGCTAAACGACCATTCACGGGCTACTTCCTGGCCATTAATAAAGATCTGCATATTGTTGTCGAACACAGTTTCGATAACGGCAGAGAAAATATCGTAATACTCAAATGAGGTCTTGAAAAACTGCACACCGGTTGCCGTATTATTGCCGCCGTATGCGGAAAAGGGGGTCACGCCTAGTATATTTGCAGGGCCAGCGATGTGGCCGCCCACGCTGGTGGATGGTGTCAGTGTAAAGGTTGAGCTGTCTGGCAGGGCGCCTTCTGGTACAAACGTTGTCCAATTACCTGAGGTTCCACCACTGGCTCTTTCTGTGGACATCTGCCAGTCGCTGGTATTGGTGCCAATGGTCAGTATCGTCGCAGATGCGGGTATGCTGATACAAAGCAAGGCTGAGGCGGTGATGATCTTATACATGGCGTTGGCTACCCGGTTCATTGTTGTCAGGGGGTTAGCTTAACGACGATATGAAGCGAAAAGTATTGTACTTTGGTACAAGCCATACGGCATTGACACTTTATGTGGCTACGCGTAACAGCTTGTCAGCGACACTGAAAGCCAGCAGCCACTGCCCAGGCCGCTCAACCACCGATTAGCGTAGTGGAATTGCTATCTCTATGGTGCTGCCCTTTTGCCCGTTAACTCAATAGACCACTATTGGCCACACTGAGTCATTCTCGAATGGCACTCTCTTTCTGGCTATGCATGAACCCCTGCTACTCTTTTTTCGCACTCTTTTTAATTGACGTTTTTTTCTTCGCAGCCGGCTTTACCTTGGCGGACTCTTTTGGCGCTTTTGCTTCCACCTTATCCAGCGGTTGTTTGGCGACCTTTTTCTTTTTCGTCACCACCTTTTTTTCTACGGCACCAACTTTACCCCCGAACCAGTCGGCTACCACATGTTTGATGTCATCAATCTCATGCTCAATGATGGTGCCTGCGGAGGTCAGTGCCTTGTGACCTTTATCAACCAATCCTCTCTCCTGCATTAGCCGCTGGTCGATCTCCTGCGTTGCCATGTGCCAGTCATCTTCCGCTGAGCCACCAACAAAATCACGCCGTTCGGCGCGCATATAGGCTGCTTCACGAATCATCTGTTGACGCTCTTCAGGAGTGACATGCGGACCAAAGATGGTTCTCTTTGCTGATTTTCCGAGTCCTTCTATTTTGATGCGACCTTTGCTGACATCCTCCGAAAACTCATGCAGATAGGGTGTAACGGTCTCGCCAAACTTTTCCAACGCAACGTCACCAAACTCACGCGCGCTGCGACCGGCTGCAATCATCTGTTCTAACGCGGTTTTGAGATACATTTTAGAGTTCTCATATGTCGATTTATCTAGCTGATTGTTTTTAGTCATCGCGGCGGTTCCTCGTTGATAGGTGAATAGAAATCAAGTAACTACACTGGATTCTTTAGTTCATAAAGCCTAATCTCGCAAGCGCTGGTGAATGGCAACCTGAACAGCTCAATGCCATCCACCTCCCCATTATAGCCCCATCTATAGCGAAAATATGGCATAGCAGATCGCTTCGGTTATTACGCTCGTCTCCAGGAAAAATGGCTAGCAGATTGACATGGGATTCCAGGCGCCTGTTAGCAATTTAAGGATTTGAGATCTCCTGGCGCACAGCAGGCTCAAGCGTGGTCAACCCCCAACGTTTCCCCTGGCTGACAGACTCTTCGACCCCTTCTCCATTTAACTTCGCTTCACTCAGCGCAATCAGCGCGCCCACACGGTTACTGCTGGAGCAATGAACCAGTGTTTTGTCAGAACCCACCTGTTTTAGCAACGCCGAAAGTTTTGTGGCATTTTCAACGGTAACATCAACCGCACCTGCTACTGGTATTGAATGATACTGCATCCCTAACGACTCAACATATTCAGCCTCATTCCACTCCTGCTCCTGTAATGGGCGAAGATTGATCACATGTTTGATTCCAGACTGCGCCAGTGAACTAAGCTCCTCTTTTGTCGGTTGACCACTGGCATACACATTTTTTTCAGGGTGGCTTAAATTATTTATTTTCAGCTGGCCAATCGCATCAGTGCCCACCGGTGACTGGGCACATGCAACCATAAAGACCAGCATTAATAACATTGCAAATAGTTTTGATAATTTTAGGCCTGACATGAAATTTTCCTTATTGAAATAATTTAAAAATAGCTATTGGTTAAATATCTTTCGGTGGCCACTCGTTATATTGCGGCACGCCCTCCGGTATAATTTCCCAAGATGCCTTGGAGCCAACAAAGATGTGCATGCCTATCTCTACCTCTGGATCACCCTCCACACATCCTAAGGTCACTCCATGTATTTCACCTTTATAGGTACCACAAAGTGTCGAACCACAAATACGACAGAACTGTAATCCCCATCCGCCATTTGATTCATAACGGGTAAGTAGATCTTCACCGGTCAACCATGAAAACTCGTCTGGATTTAACAATGCGTACGCAGATGCC
>CAMTXZ010000036.1:0-11667 GCA_947085765.1 uncultured Chromatiaceae bacterium
CTGTACTGCTGGGCGATCCGTTCATAACGGGGGAGGCGCGAGTAGAAGAGGCGCGAGAAGATCCAGCGCACAAAGTCGTCGGGGTCGATCTGGGCGACGTAGTCGAGCTGCCGCTCCTGCATGTAGACCGTCAGCTGTTCGTCAAGAAACGCCTCGCGATAGTAGAGCGGTTTGGGCGCGCTTTCGGCGCGGGCGATCAGTGACTTCTCATCCTGTTCGGTGGCCTGGATGTAGATGATGAGGGTGTGTTGGGCGAGGATCTCGAGTGTCTCCTCATCGTCAAGTTCGCAGACGCTGCCACCGGCATCGTTGATGAAGTGGTTGTAGCCGTAGATGGTCTGCGCCTTGCGGATGAAGTCCGGCACGTCGCGCATCGCCGCAATCTCGGCATTGTGGTGCAGCGCCTGGCGCCGTTTGAACTCCGGCAGCGGCAGGCCACCCAGCTCGGGGTTGCCGAGTTTGCCGAGGAAGCTGGAGACCGGCTTGAGGTTGTCCACCGAGAGGTTGTTGCGGATATAGATAGAGTCGCTGCTGAGCAGGTCGCGCAGAAACGGGATCTGCATCACCTGCTGTTTGAGGTTGTCGAGGATCGGCTCATCCAGATAACGGGTGCCGATGCGGTAGTCGCCCGAGTAGTGAAACCAGCTGCTGTTGCGCAGCATCGCCGAGAGGCGGGTCTTGCCCACGCCTGACATCCCCAGCAGGGTGATGCTCTTGTGTTCCCAATGTCTGAATTGTTCTACTGACAGTTTCACGAGCGGTTCCTCTGGTCTGAATGTATGCAGAGCACTACAAAGTAGTTCTGCTATGGCACAAAGTTTGTGTATTGTATGGCAGGCGTTTACATCTTGGCACGAATTTATCGGGAATTAATGGGGCTTTGGGGGATTACCACATGCGTTACAGCACACTTATCAGTACCGATGTTCTGGCTCGCCACATCTCCGACCCTACCTGGGTGGTGATCGACTGCCGCTTCTCACTGGCCGATCCGGCGGCGGGCGGCATGCTCTATGCAGGGCGCCACATCCCCGGCGCCCACTATGCCCATCTTGATCGCCATCTGTCGGCACGTATCACTGATACCACTGGCCGCCATCCGCTGCCCGATCCTGAACTGCTGTGCCAGCGGCTGGGGGAGTGGGGCATTACCCCGCAGAGTCAGGTAGTGGTCTATGACGATGCCGGTGGTGCCATTGCCGCCCGCTTGTGGTGGCTGCTGCGCTGGCTGGGGCATGATGCCGTGGCGGTGCTCGATGGCGGTTGGTCGCGCTGGTGTGATGCGGGGGGGGCGCAACAGAAATCGGTGCCGGTGACGCTGCCATGCAACTTCCCCGGCCAGCCCGATAACAGCCGCTGGCTGACGACCGCACAGTTGCAAGAGGCGCTGGCCAAGGATGAGATTGTGCTGATCGACGCCCGTGCCCCAGAACGTTTTAGTGGTGAGATGGAGACGATTGACCCTGTTGCTGGCCATATCCCCGGCGCTATAAATTATCCCTTTCAGAACAGTCTCAACCGGGTCGGCCTGTTCAAACCGGCTGACCATCTGCGTAGCGCCTTTGAGCCGCTGCTGCAGGGGCGTGCGCCGCAACAGGTAGTACACATGTGCGGTTCCGGCGTCACCGCCTGCCACAATCTGCTGGCCATGGAGGTCGCCGGGCTCACCGGTTCGCGCCTTTACGCCAGTTCATGGAGCGAGTGGATTCGGGATCGCGAACGGCCAGCTGTGCGGTTGGCTTAAAGTTACTGCCACACTGATCGATAGGTATAAGACCGTAACATCACTGCTGGTTTTTGTAAGGGTAGTTGGGTAAAGTCATGGGCAGAAAAATTCCTGAGAACAAGGTGGAGAGGGTCATGTCCCGGTTTGCAATTGTGTGTGCGTTATTTTTGGCTGCTTCGCCCGTCATGGCGGAGCAGAATGAGCTGTCGTGGGGCGTGATGCTAGGCAGTAGCAACTACTCCGATGCCAGCAACTATTCCGCCGATATGACAACCATCACGGGGCGGGGAATCTACAAAATTAACTCTTGGTTAGGTGCCGAAGGGCGTCTGGCCTATGGCAGTAGCGGTTCTAATAATGGTGTCAGTGTTGGCATTAACTGGCTGACCGGCGCCTATCTTAAAGCCAGCTGGGAGGTGATCGAACGGTTAAAGATCACCGCTTATGGTGGTTACACCATGGCGGATACCACCGCCAAAGGCCCGGGAGGTACGTCGACCGTTACGGATGATAGCCCCAGTCTCGGCCTTAGCCTCGACTTCTATGCCAATGCCAGTAGTGGCCTGAATATAGAGTGGATGCGCTACTTGGATAGCACTGCGCGTGGTGCCGATTACACAATTGACCATATTGGCATCGGTTATTTTCAGCGCTACTAATTCAGTGTTCCACGAACAGTAAACTGATCGGGTTTAATAATTTTTAAGGTGAAAGTGATGAGCAGCATCAAAAAAATATCAGGGGTGGTATTGGTAGGCGCGGTATTGGCTTTGGCCGGCTGTGGTAACGATGACTCGACTACTACGGGTGGGTTGAGTGGTGGGACGACGGGGGGTGGCACTACTGGCGGTGGTACAACTGGCGGCGGCAATGGTACTGGTACCGGGGGTACAACTGGAAGTTCGACTACTACTGCTCATACCATTGTCCTTACCTATCCCTTCCTAGATAGAATTCAGAATATGGGTGGTGGTGTTTATCGGTCAAAGGCTATGGCTATTGTTACTGATAGTGAGGGTAACGCGGTCCCCGATGGCTCGGTGGTATCTTTTAATATTATTGATTCTGTTATCGCTAGAGGTTCTATATCCACTGCGGCGGGTGACAGCATTACCGGTGCGGTATTGACCGATGCAGATCCTACCAAGGCGAATGGTACGACCGCTACAAACTTTGTAGATTCCTATGTAGAGCGTAATGCGGCACACCGTTTTATCACGAGTGGAGATCATGTGTTCCTTGTAAATAAGGCGGATGCTGAAGATAAAAATCGTGTAATTAGCTCCGCTGCTGGCTCGATTGGCGCCACTACGTTGACAATGACTTCTAGTTATAGCAAGGCTTACCCTAACACCGTTTATTCTAGTGGAATGACAGAGTATGTGGTGGGGGCTTCTCTACTGGGTGCTGAGATTTCAGGGCTTGATACGGATGGAAATTTACGTACCGGCTCTGCCGTTACTAAAGAAGGGATTGCAACTTTTTATGTGACCTACCCTGCTAATAGTTCAACTATTAATACGGGATGTGGCAGTGTGTCTAGTGTTGATACACGTGCATTGCCGCTTGGTTCGGCAGATGTCTATCTAGTGGCAAGTGCTGCTAACAGTGTAACCACGGTTGATGATCGTTTTTGTTTTGGTTCCATCGCCGGCTGGACCCTTACTCCAGATTTTAATACCATTTCAGGCACTGCGACGATAAAGATGCTGCTGGAAGATGGTGGTGACAAGGTTAATCTGCCTTTTGTTGGTGTTGCGACTTCTGTTGTCATAACCAAAAATACGGGAGGCATCACCGTAACGCTTGATAATCAGGGTAGTGGTCCAGGGGTTTATGTAACTGATCAATATGGTTGGTTTAGTTCTACAATTACGGTGGCGGGAGGGGCTTCCGGTGATACGGCGACAATCACTTACCGTACTGGTGATGCTACAACTGCGGTAAGCCTCAAGATCCCTTAAGCTGTTCGCATCTTTATTGCTCTACGCCAGAGGTTGTGTATCCGCCTCTGGCGTAATTGTTTTAGGAGCTTCCCGCTTTGCGTTTCAGCTGACGTACCACAAACCGCGCCGGATGCACGGCGTTGCTCACATCCGCCAGCAACGGCAGCGGTTCACCATTAAGCATCGAAGCAATCAGCTCCGCCGCCATCGGGCAGGAGATGAGTCCACGTGAGCCGTGGCCGCTGGTAATAAATAGATTGGTTTGGTATTGCGCGGCTGGATAACGGTGGGCCGGTTTGCCGTGGTGCAGATCGTGGTAGTGCTCTTGGTAGAAGTCCTGATCAGGTACCGGGCCGATGATGGGCAGGTGGTCTTGGGTGGAGGTGCGGAAGGCGACTCGGCCGCCACTGGCGGGTTGGGTATCAAATGTTGGCAGCGCTTTTTTTAGTGCGGTGATGATCTCGTTTTTATCCTCTTCTTTTATCTCAGTCGATTCATCTTTTGCATCATACGTTGCGCCAGCGCAGTGTTGCCCTTTGTGAGAGGGGGTCAGGTAGCCGCTGTAACAGACGGGTGTTTTCAGCATAGAGCTTTGCGCCGTGGCTGGTAGGTAGGCGATCTGGCCACGTATTTTTTGTAGTGTCAGTGTGTCGTTACCAAGCAGTCGTTGGGCGTCGTAACCGTTGGCGATGATGACAGCTGGGGCGCTGGCGATGATGCCATCGGGGCCACTTACGTGCCACAGCCCCGCTTCGCGATGCAGGGTTAACGCCTGCTGGTGCAGCAGTGTGGTGATGCGTTGGTGCTGATCGTTGATGAGCCAGCGGCAGAGCGCCGATGGTTCGGCCCAGCCGGCTGTGGGGTAGAAGAGTCCGCCACTCTGAGTGGCGATGCCGCAGTGTTGGCTTGCCCTTTTGGCATCACAAAACTCGATGACCTCATCTGGCAGTAACAGTTTTTGTAACCGTGCCTGCGCCTTCTCATCCTCCAGTTGCACTACGCCGCTGGCGAACCATGGCAGCGTGGCATCTTCCTGTTTCAATTTATTTAACCACTGCACTGTGTGCAAAAAAGCGCTGAGATAGAACTGGCCGTCGCTGCCCATGTCGGCGGTGAGGCGTGGCAGCACCACGCCGCTGTGGTTGCCGGAGGCCTCTTGCGCCAGTTCGGCGTGACGTTCGATGAGTGTCACCTGCCAGTTACGTTTTGCCAGTGCATGGCTGACGCTGGTGCCGGCCAGACCACCGCCGATGACGATGGCTTGTTGTGGTGTGGTGGTGTGGCCGTAGTGAAACCACGGTTGGGTGTGGATGATGGTCGGTTTGTGGTTGAGCTGGCCGCAGAGCATTTCACGTTTGCGACCAAAACCAGCCACTGTTTTTACCTCGAAACCAACCTCTTTTAGTCCACGTCGAACTATCCCTGCTGCTGTAAATGTCGCAAAGCTGCCGCCTGGTTTGGTGAGTTTGGCGATCTGTTTGAAGAGTGTCTCGTTCCACATCTGCGGATTTTTGCTGGGGGCAAAGCCGTCGAGAAACCAGGCGTCAACACTGGCGTTGAGCTGGCTGAACATTTCGCTGGCATCACCCAACAGCAGTGTGAGGGTGATGCGGCCAGCAAAAAACTCACGCCGATGCAGGCCAAAGGCGAGTGGTGGGTAGTTATCGAGCAGCGCATCGCTGATCTCTTTGAACTGTGGCCATGAGCTGAGTGCGCGGTGCAGGTCGTCGTGTGTCAGTGGATGTTTCTCTACCGAGACAAAATGGAGTCGTGCTGTGGCGGGGGCGGTTTTGAGCCAGAGGTCAACGGTGCAGAGAAAATTTAACCCGGTGCCAAAACCGGTCTCGGCGATGGTGAAGGTATTGCTCTCTTGCCAGCGTTGCGGCAGCTGGTTGTTGTGCAGGAAGACGTGCTCGGTCTCCTCTACGCCGCCGTCGCTGGAGAAGTAGATGTCGCCATGCTCCAGGCTCTGGGGCGTGGTCTCATGCCAGTCGAGCTGGGCGGGTTGAATCGGGTGGTAGCGGGGCATGGCTTAGCTGCGCTGTAGGGTGCGCCGTGCGCACCAGATGTGGCAACGATATGTCATGGTGCGCGGAGCACACCCTGCATCGATGTTGATCACAGTGCCAGGCTCTTCTCCACCATGCGGCGGATGGAGACATCAGGGGCGAGGTTAAGAATATCCTCTAACGCTACCCACGCCAGCTCATTGGATTCGTCGCTGATCACCAGTGGCGTATTGCGGTCGGCCTCAAGCAGGAAGCGGACGTCATAGTGGTAGTGGTCCGGCTCCTCTTTGCGCGCTGGGATGAGGTGCACATCGACATCGAAGATCGCTTCGGAGAGCGGGCGCAACGTGGTCAAGCCAGACTCCTCCCGCCCTTCGCGTAGTGCGACGTTGAGGGTGTTGGCATCGCCATCGGAGTGGCCGCCGAGTTGTAGCCAGCGGTCGAGCTTGCGGTGGTGGGTGAGCAGGGCGTGGCGGCGGTCGAGGTCGATGATCCAGGCCGAGCCGGTGATGTGCCCCGTCTGGAGTGTGCGCTCGAAGCAGTTTTCATTTTTGGCAACAAAGTGGGCGATCTGCGTCAGCATTTCGGCTTCGTTGGCATCATGTGGGGTGTATTGCGCAAGTTTTTGCGCCAGCAACTGACGGTGCATTTAAGGGCCTCCTGTGGCGAGGCCCGCAGTTTATCATGTCACTCTTGCGGCACCATGGTGCTGAGCCCCTTGATGATCTCGCTGGCCAGCAGGTCCGGGATAAACTTGGTGAGGGTTTTGTTGGCACCAGCAGCCTGGGCCAGCTCTGAGTTCACCTGGCCATCGAGCGAAGTGTGCAGCAGGATGTAGATGTCGCGATAGCGGTTGTCGGCGCGCAGTTCGCGGGTCAACTGGTAGCCATCCATCTCTGGCATCTCAATATCGGAGATTACCAGTGGGATGGTGTCGATGGCTGTGGTGCAACCTTCGCTGCACTCGCCGATCATGTCGAGTGCTTCGCGCCCATCCTTTGCCTGTAGATAGGGTATGCCGAGGGCATCTAAGGTGCGGCTGGTTTGGTGACGTGCGACTGATGAGTCATCAACCACCAGCACGTTGCGGCTCGCCATAAAGTTCTGGATTTCGGCTGAGACGGTCTGGTCGGTGGTGATGGTGAGGTTGGCGGGTGCTATCTGTCCCAGTATCTTTTCTACATCGATGATCTGCACCAGACTGTTGTCGCTGCCACGAATGATGCCGGTGATGTAGCCGCCTGCCAGCCCATTCGGCGGTGGCAATACATCCTTCCAGTCGCTGAGAATGATGCGGTCAATTCCGCTGACCATAAATCCCTGGGTGGTACGGTTGAATCCGGCAATGATCACCTTGCGTTCGATGTTGTCGCGACTGACCCCCTTGCGGCCGATGGCCAGACTTAGGTCCATAACGGGCAGGGTCTGGCCGCGCAGCTCGGCAATGCCCAGCACAGTGGCGTTGGATTTTGGCAGTTGCGACAGCCGTGGCGGTGGAATTATCTCTTTTACCTTCAATACGTTGATGCCAAACAGCTGCCGGCCATCGAGGCGGAACAGGAGGAGTTCAAGGCGATTGCTGTTAGTTGTCTGGTTGTGTGAACTCATGGTCCGGCTACCTGATTGTCTATAGATGTTTTCGGTCGTGTCACTCTTTTCTTGATGGAAACTGTCGCCAGACAGGTACAATGGCGACTTCGGCTGGACCCAGACGTGGCCGTGTCATCTAAATCGAAAAATGGAGTGAGTTTTACATGGTGATTTTTTCAACCAACTATGGCGACATCAAACTTGAACTGTTGGCCGCTGAGGCACCGATAACGGTCGAGAACTTTTTGCAGTATGTGGATGATGGTTTCTTTGATGGCACCATCTTTCACCGGGTCATCCCCGGATTCATGATCCAGGGCGGTGGTTTTATCGAAACGATGGAACAGAAACAGACCCGTGCGCCGATCAAAAATGAGGCTGATAACGGCCTGAAGAATCTGCGCGGCACCCTCTCCATGGCACGTACTGCGGTGGTGGATAGCGCCACGACCCAGTTTTTTATCAACGTGGCGGATAACGATTTCCTTGATCATGGTAGTCGTGATTTTGGCTATGCCGTTTTTGCCAAGGTGGCTGAAGGCATGGATGTGATTGATCGTATCGCCAAGGTCGCAACCGGCAGTCGGGGTGGACATCAGAATGTACCCGTGGATGCGGTGGTGATCCTTAGCGCCAAGCGCGCTGCCTGATCGGGCGGTAGGACGGGTGTCAGAAGGTAGAAAAAATCCGCTCTCAGCAGGGGTAGTTGTGGTTCGTCGCAGCAACGACGAATGGCGTTATCTGCTGTTGTGCTCTTTCCAGTACTGGGATTTCCCTAAGGGTCTGGTGGAGGCGGGCGAGGCACCTTTGGCCGCGGCGCAGCGTGAAGTGGCGGAGGAGAGTGCACTTATCAATCTCCGGTTTCAATGGGGCTTGGATTTTTGTGAAACTCCACCTTATGGCCAGTTCAGAAAGATTGCCCGTTACTATCTGGCGGAGTCCGTTGATGGTGAAGTGGAGCTGCTGGTGAACCCGGAGTTGGGTAAACCTGAACATGATGGGTTTTGCTGGGTCACTCAGGTTGAGGCTGAGGCGCTGCTGGCGCCGCGGGTGCAGCCGGTATTGCGCTGGGCCGCAGAGCTGCTTAAGAGTTGAGCCGATAGATATATCGCCAATTTTATAATTGTGTCGGTATCACGCAATCTGCGGCTGGATTGCAGCGTTATAAAAAACCACACGACAGAGGAAATTAAATGCGTGTTGCGATTGTTGAGGATGATGCTGAACAGGCTGAGCTGTTGGGGGTGTGGTTGCAGGATGCGGGCTATGTGTGCGACTACTTTACCTGTGGCGCGGACGCCATCACGGCCTTGCAGCAAGAGCGGTTTGATCTGGTCCTGCTGGATTGGCTATTGCCCGACATCAATGGCGATAAGGTGCTGGTCTGGATTCGGGAAAATCTTGAGTGGCGCATACCGGTTATCTTTGTCACTCAGCGCGACAATGGCGAGGATATCGCCTATGCGCTTGACCACGGCGCTGATGACTATGTCATCAAGCCCATTAAGCCGCTGGAACTCAAGGCCCGTATCAGTGCGCTGGTGCGACGCCAGGGGGGGTTGGATAAGACGCGGCGGCAGTTTGAATATGGCATTTACCGTTTCGAGCTCGACAGTCATCAGGTCTTTGTAAATAACGAACCGGCTGGATTGACACAGCGGGAGTTTGAACTGGCGCTCTTTTTCTTTCGCAATGTTGGCCGTCTGTTGTCACGCTCCCTCCTGCTGGAGAGTGTCTGGGGCCATACTACTGAGATCAATACCCGTACCCTCGACACCCATGTCAGCCGCTTGCGCAAGAAGCTGCTGTTTGATGGCGAGAGTGGCTGGCAGCTCAAATCGATCTACCACCATGGCTATCGGCTTGAGGATCTCTCCTGATTTAAATGTCGGGGGCATTGCGTTAGCAGTTGCACGGTTACAATAGCACCATGATATTACCTATCCACGAAGTCCTGCCGGCGCTGCGGCAGGCGTTTTCATCATCCCCCAATGTTGTATTGCAGGCCCCGCCCGGTGCCGGCAAGACCACGGTTGTGCCGCTGGTGCTTTTGGCTGAGGCGTGGCTGCAGGGGCGCAAAATCTTGCTGCTCGAGCCGCGTCGCCTGGCGGCACGGGCGGCGGCACGTTTTATGGCGCAAAGCCTTGGTGAAACGGTGGGGCAGACCGTCGGTTATCGCGTGCGACTGGAGAGTCGCATCGGCCCACACACCCGCATTGAGGTGGTGACCGAGGGGGTACTGTCGCGCATGTTGCAGCACGATCCGGCGCTTGAATCCTACGGCTTGGTGATCTTTGATGAGTTCCATGAGCGTAGTTTGCAGGCCGACCTCGGTCTGGCCCTCTGTCTTGAAAGTCAGGCGGCGTTGCGTGACGACTTGAAACTATTGGTGATGTCGGCAACCCTCGATGGTGCGGCGGTGGCGCGGCTGCTGGGCGATGCCTCCGTCGTCACCAGCCAAGGGCGCAGTTTTCCGGTGGCAGTGCATTACGCCAGTGGCGCGGGGCGCGGTCGTCAGCATGATCTTCAGAGTGAGCTGCTCGCCACCATACTGCGCGCCCTGAAGGAGGAGTCCGGCAGCCTGCTGGTATTCCTGCCTGGTGCAGGTGAGATCCGGCGCATCGAACAGGGGTTGCAAGCCCATCGTCTAGGTGAGGATGTGATCATTGCGCCGCTCTACGGCAATCTCAGCAGCGCCGAGCAGGATCGCGCCATCGCCCCAGCGCCTGCCGGGCAGCGCAAGATTGTGCTGGCCACCAACATCGCCGAGACCAGCCTCACCATCGAAGGGATTCGTATTGTCATCGACAGCGGTTTGATGCGTGAACCACGTTTTGATCCCGGCAGTGGCATGACGCGGCTGCATACTATCGCTATCTCACAGGCATCGGCGCAACAGCGCGCCGGGCGTGCCGGACGTATCGAGCCTGGTGTCTGCTATCGACTTTGGCCTGAGGGACAACACCTGATTCCCTTTAACCTGCCCGAGATCGGCAGTGCTGATCTGGCGCCGCTGGCACTGGAGTTGGCGCAGTGGGGAGTCACCGATGCCGCCAGCATGAACTGGCTGACGCCACCGCCCGCCGCGGCATTGGCCCAGGCGCGCGAGCTGTTGCAACGGCTTGGTGCCCTCGATGAGAAGGGGGTGATTAGTCAGCATGGCCGGCAGATGGCAGAGCTGCCGATGCACGCGCGTCTTGCCCACATGGTGCTCAAGGCGCAGGCCATCGGCTCCGGTGTGTTGGCCTGCGAAGTGGCGGCGCTGCTGAGTGATCGCGACATCCTGCGTGGTGCGCGGGATGACGTTGATCTTTATAGTCGTGTGCGTGCCCTGCGCAACGGTGGTGGTGATAACGTTGATCGTGGTGCGGTCAAACGGTTGCAGCAGATGGCGCGACAGTGGCAGGCGCAGCTGGGTCTCAAACCTGGCAGTGGTGATGACTTGCATCTGCTTGGTCCGCTCTTGGCCTGGGCCTACCCTGACCGTATCGGCCAGCATCGTGATGCGGGGCGTTATCTATTGAGCAGTGGTCGTGGTGCAGAGTTGCAGGGGCATGATCCGCTGGCGGGTGCCGAGTTTATTGTTGTTGCGCAGCTTGAAGGGGCAGAGGGCAACGCCCGCATCTACCTTGCCGCCGCCCTGGAGCGGTCACAGCTTGAGGAACATTTTGCGGCCCAGATTAAATCGATAGAACGGGTAGAGTGGGATAGCCGTGAGGCGCGAGTACGTGCCAGTAGAGAGTTGCGGCTCGGGGCGCTGGTATTGACCGAGCGGTTGCTGGACCGACCCGATCCTGCGCAGATCAGCGCCGCCATGGTGGCGGGGATACGTGAGCTGGGAATCAGCTGTCTGCCCTGGAGCAGAACAAGTGAGAGCTGGCGTCAGCGGGTTGGGTTTCTGCATCACCATGCGCCAGATCAGTGGCCGGATGTTGCCGATGTGGCGCTGTTGCAATCATTGGAAGAGTGGTTGGCCCCTTTTCTTGTCGGGGTAAGTCGCCGTGATCACCTGCAACGGCTTGATCTAATGGCGGCACTTACGACTCTGCTGCCGTGGGACAAGCAGCGTCAGCTTGATGCACAGGCGCCAACCCACCTCACTGTGCCCACAGGTTCATCCATCGCCCTTGATTACAGTAGTGATCCACCGGTGTTGGCGGTGCGTCTGCAGGAGATGTTTGGTGCTAGCGATACACCGCGTATTGCCAACGGCACTGTCGCCGTCGTGCTGCATCTGTTATCGCCCGCGCAGCGGCCGGCACAGGTGACTCAGGATCTGGCCGGTTTCTGGCGTGGCAGCTATTTTGAAGTGAAAAAAGAGTTGAAAGGCCGTTATCCCAAACACTACTGGCCCGATGACCCGTTGCAGGCCGAGCCGACACGACGTATCAAACAG
>CAMTXZ010000037.1:0-2945 GCA_947085765.1 uncultured Chromatiaceae bacterium
ACTGCGAGGTCTCCTCTCAAAAAAGGGGAGTCACTTTGGGAGCGAACGTTTATAGATTTGGAATTAATTGCACAGGATAAGGACTTGGTGAAATCATTTTTCAGAAACGAAGCGGTATCCTTTGCTGCTGACTAGTTAGTACGCCTCTTCGGAAGGCAGATCGTTTCCCTGCCCACTCTTGAGTATGTTGATGGCATTGAGTGCCCCTACATAATTATTTTGGCTGATGGCGGTGAGTGCTATTCCAAGTAATGCCTGGTTTGTATATTGGCTATCGAGGGTCACGTTCCTAAAGGAGTCCCGTGCGTTTCTGTAGTAGCCTTGCTGCATCAGTGAGTAGCCCAATATTACATTGAGGCGATTCTTTAATTCGTCTGATGTGTTTTGATCGGGTTGCTTTAGAAGTTTTTCGATAGCGATATGAGCATCTGTCCACCAATCCTGACGGATATAGGCAACTGCCAGATTCAAGGTGGTAAACGGATGAAGATTCGATGTCAGAGAGAATTTTTCATAAACGTCGATGGCAAGCCGGTGTTTTTTTAACTGTTGTAGTGCAACGCCCTGCATTAAATTCGCATAATCTGAGTCATCTTCTGTCAGATCGCCCGCTATGCCATCCAGATATTCCAGCGCTCTTTGCCATTTGTCGCGTTTTATATAGTGCTTTGCCAATGCGAAGCGGGCGTTGGATACGATGGTTTTGTTGCTGTCGCGCTGAATGGCGTTAAATAACTCATTTGCTGAGTGCCATTCATTTTGCTCCAGCAACAGCGTCAAAACCCCTAAGACGGCAGGCGAATCTACGTTGTGTTGTATTAATTCCAGGTTGGCCGTGATCAAAATAACGGCATCTATTTTTTGTTGGTGGTTATGGCGTTTTTGCATCGCCTGAATCAATGTTGTGAAATTATCGAAAATGGGGGCGTTTTGAGTGGCGGCGTTATAGTAAAAATATTTTGAAAACTCTTGATACTGTTGGTCCAAAAGATCGTTATTTAAGTCAGCGCTTTTTGCGGGAGCAGAGAGTATCGTGACGACAAATAGCAGTCCGATAATTTTTTTTAGCTTATATGGCTGGAATGAGAGTTGTAGCATGATTTTTTATGGGCAATAAATTACTGCGTAGCAATCCTGAAATGTACCATTTTCAGATATGTTATGTCTATGATGGTGATGTTGTGCAGCTCACAATAGATAGACGACATGTGGCCGCTATTTTTGTGAGGCGCCGAGAGATGATCTCTAACAGGTTGTCTGTAATTTCAATTGGTTCAGCGGGTGTCTATGAGCCTGTTTTTAAATTTCAATATTGGTAATAAATCGGGCAAGAGTCACTTTCCATGTTCTGTTCCCGACGGCTGTTAACCGCGTAACGTTTATTGACGGGGCTGTTTTTTTTATTTCCTCTGAACTATCTGCATAGTTGCAGCTTTTGTGAGCGTTGCTCGGAATTGGTTTCCTGCTTTTAATGATCTTGTTCCTGCCTCGAAAGCGAGGCAGGTTGAGTCGCTATTAATCAGGTAACTACTGTTGGTGTTTCGCGTCCGGTATAACGTTTGATCCCTGCCAGCTCATCTGCAATGGCTATCAGATCCGCTAGTGCTGCCTGTGTCTCCTGTCCGTGTTTGCTAGTGTCGGCTTCGAAACGTTCCAGGTAGACACGCAGTGTTGCCCCTTCAGTACCGGTGCCGGAGAGGCGGAAGACGATGCGGCTGCCGTCGGCAAAGCCGATGCGGATACCTTGCGCTTTTGAAACTGAACCATCAATCGGATCGGTGTAGCTGAAGTCGTCGACGAAGGCGATCTTCTGTTGTCCGAACTGGCTGCCGGGCAGTGAATTGAAGCGGCTGCGCAGCTGGCTGATCAGTTCGTTGGCGCCGGCGCTCTCCACCCCTTCGTAGTCGTGGCGGCTGTAGAAGTTGCGGCCATACTCCTGCCAGTGTTGGCGGCTGATCGTTTCGACTGACTCCTTGCGCACGGCGAGAATGTTGAGCCAGAAGAGTACCGCCCAGAGACCATCTTTTTCGCGCACATGACTCGAACCGGTGCCGAAGCTCTCTTCACCGCAGAGGGTGACCTTGCCCGCATCCATCAGGTTGCCAAAGAATTTCCAGCCGGTCGGTGTTTCGTAGCAGTTGATGCCGAGCTTGGCGGCGACACGGTCAACGGCGGCGCTGGTGGGCATGGAGCGGGCGACACCGGCAAGGCCATTTTTGTAGCCGGGAATGAGGGTGGCGTTGGCGGTGAGTATGGCAAGGCTATCGCTGGGCGTGATGAAAAATCCTTTGCCAAGTACCATGTTGCGGTCGCCGTCACCATCCGATGCCGCGCCGAAGTCGGGGGCGTTGTCGCCATAAACAATTTCTACCAGCTCGTGGGCGTAGGTGAGGTTTGGATCGGGATGGCCCTGGCCGAAATCTTCCAGCGGCACGCCGTTGATGACACTGCCCTTGGGCGCGCCGAGCGTTTCTTCGAGGATAGTTCTGGCGTAGGGGCCAGTAATGGCGTGCATGCCGTCAAAGCAGATACGGAAGCCCGATTTGAAGAGGGCGCGGATGGCGTTGAAGTCGAAGAGTTCGTCCATCAGCTCGGCGTAGTCGCTGACCGGGTCGACCACCTCGACCTTGATGCCGTCCAGCGCAGTGGTGGCAATCGTATTGAGATCCACATCGGGCAGCTCGGCGATCAGGTAACGGTTGATCTCTTTGCTGTGGCTGTACATCGCCTCGGTCATTTTTTCCGGGGCGGGGCCGCCATTGCCAGCGTTGTATTTGATGCCGAAGTCGCCATCCGGGCCGCCGGGGTTGTGGCTGGCGGAGAGGATGATGCCGCCGAAGGCCTCATATTTGCGGATGATACAGGAGGCGGCGGGGGTGGAGAGCAGGCCGTTCTGCCCCACCAATACCCGGCCAAAACCGTTGGCCGCGGCCATCTTGATGATG
>CAMTXZ010000038.1:0-1962 GCA_947085765.1 uncultured Chromatiaceae bacterium
CGCTCCCCCTTGGTGCATCCTTATCGCTGTTGTTGGTGCTCGTGGCTTGATTAGGCGCATGGAAATAAAGAGTTATCGCACTTCCCATCAACTGGCACACCCTTTGCTGTCACCACTGTACACGGTGTATTTGATGTTGAAGGGTGCGGACAGAATGAGAGTGTTGTTGATTTCAGAAGCGCAGAGCGATACCGAAGAGCTGGCGGCGGCGATCCTGGCGGCGGGCCATCAGCTGGTGGGCAAGAGTGATTTACAAGGAGGTTATGCCTATCGCCTGGAGGGGTTGGCTATTGAGCTGATTATTCTTGCGGTGAGAGTTGTGAAACGGGAGATGTTAAAGGAGTTACACCTGCTCTCTATGCCGGTGGTGATCTTTGCCGACATGCAGGGTGATATCGATACCGACATGGTGATTCAATCTGGCGTGGGTGCCTATGTGGTGGATGGTTTTAAAAGCAAGCGGGTTGGCGCAGTGATCGATTTGGCACAGGCCCGTTTTAAACAGGTAGAGGGGTTGAAGCTGCAACTTGTTAAAAGCCGCCAGGAGCTGGAGGAGCGCAAAGAGATCGACCGCGCCAAAGGCATCATCATGAAACAAAAAGGGTGCAGTGAGGCAGATGCCTATCAGGCACTGCGCAAGGCGGCGATGGATCAGAACCGCCGCATCGCTGAGGTGGCAAGGAGTATTGTGAGTCTGGCAGCGTTGCTGAGTTAGTTGTAGAAACAAAAAGAGGAACGCGGGGCAACAGCTCCGCTTAGGACCAACGGCGGTCCAGACATGACAAAGGCGTCCACGACATGGAGATCACCCCATGTGCGGGACGCCTTTTTTATTTGGGATCTTTTCGGGCTGGTTGAGTGATTAAGCAGGTGAGATTGGCAGTGAAAGAGACGGCGACAACAACACAGATGGAATCAGCGTTGGCCCCGATTGTCATTGTTGGCAGCGGTCCAGTGGGGATTCGCATTGCCCAGGAGTTGTTGCGCCTCAATCCACAACAGCCACTGGTGATCTACGGCGATGAACCATGGGAACCCTATAACCGTGTGCGGCTGACGCAGATGTTGGCGGGCCACTCCACCTGGGCCGAGGTGTTTCAGTCGCTGCTGCTGCCGGAAGTGGAAAATGTCGAGCGCCGCTACAACTGCGCCGTGGTGGCGATAGACCGTTTCAATAAAACAGTGACCGATGTGTTGGGCAACAAACAGCCCTACTCAAGATTGGTGCTGGCGGTGGGGTCGCGCCCCCATGTGCCTGGCATCCCTGGCAGGCAACTGCACAATGTATTTGCCTTTCGCAATATGTCTGACCTCAATGGCCTGTTGGCGCGCCGGGTGGGTAGCCGTAGGACAGTGGTGACTGGTGGTGGTCTGTTGGGCATCGAGGCGGCGCGGGCGTTGCAGCGTAGCCATACCGACGTTGCCATTGTTCAACATAGCGATCGTCTGATGGGCAGACAGCTTGACGATCGTGCCGCAGCGATGATGTGTGCAGCGGTGCAGGCGCTTGGCATCAAGGTCTATCTCAACAGTGGCGTGCAAGAGATCACCGGCGAGCGTCTGGTGGCGGGTGTGCGACTGCGTGACGGCAGTGTGATCGAGTGCGATACGGTGGTCTTCTGCACCGGCATCAAACCGAATCTGGAGTTGGCGCGCCAAGCAGGGTTGCGGGTTGGGCGTGGCATCAGGGTGGATGATCTGTTGCAGACCTCCAACCCGGCCATCTACGCTGTGGGTGAGTGCACTGAACATAATGGCCAGATCTATGGGCTGGTGGCACCGGGGCTGGAGCAGGCCTCGGTGGCGGCCCACAACATCAGTGGCCAGCACGCCTTTTATCGTGGCAGCACGGCGGTGGCGCGGCTCAAGGTCGTGGGTACTGCACTGCTGAGTATTGGTGCAGTGGTGGAGGAGGAGATCCCCAGCCACTACCGCGCCGTGATCTATCAGAATCAATCGGGC
>CAMTXZ010000039.1:0-5466 GCA_947085765.1 uncultured Chromatiaceae bacterium
ATAAACCCCGCCTCGCTTACGGTGACGCCGGCTTTATCTGCATCGATCAACTTGCCGTTGGGGGTACGGCCGATGGAGACCAGTACACGATCAAAGGTATCCGTGGCCGGTGCTCCTTTGCCTTCAAACGAACAGAGCAGACCTGCATCGGTCGGCTCGATAGCGGTGACTTTGGTATTGAGGTAGATATTTTCGTAACGCTTTTTAATGCGCCGTTCGAGTGGCCGCACGATGTCACGATCGACACCGGGCATCAAACCCGGCGAGAGTTCCACCACGGTGACCTTGGCGCCAAGTGCATCGTAAACCGTTGCCATCTCCAGACCGATGATGCCACCGCCCACCACCAGCAGGCGCTTTGGCACCGCCTCAATTTCCAGCGCGTCGGTAGAGTCCATCACCCGTGCATCGGCCCAGGGAATAAAGGGCAACTTGGTAACCCGCGAACCAGCGGCGATGATGCAGCTTTCAAAACCAACGACCTTCTTGCTGCCATCAGCGGCCACCACTTCGATGGTATTGGGCGAGGTAAACTTGCCGTAACCGTGTACAACCTCAACCTTGCGCTGTTTGGCCAGCTGCTTGAGACCGCCAGTGAGTCTGCCAACCACACTGTCTTTGTGAGCGCGCAGCTTGTTCATGTCGATCTTCGGTGTATTGAACTCAACGCCAATCTCATGAAACTCAGCCGCTTCGTTGATCACCTGAGCGGTGTGCAGCAACGCCTTGGAGGGGATGCAGCCAACATTCAAACAGACACCACCGATGATGTCGTAACGTTCGATCATGACAACTTTTTTGCCGAGATCAGCGGCGCGAAAAGCGGCTGTGTAACCGCCAGGGCCGGAACCGAGCACCACGATTTCAGCCTGAACATCAACACTGCCACTGTAGCTGGCGGACTGCGGTGCGGCGGCGACTGGCGCTGAAGGTGACGCAGGTTTTTCTCCAGCAGGTGCAGGTGTTGCGGCCACAGCCTCTTCCATCTCAAGCTTGAGAATGGCGCTGCCCACAGAGACCTTGTCACCGATCTTGAGCAACAGCTCTTTCACCACACCGGCCTGCGGCGCCGGAATCTCCATGGCGGCCTTGTCGGACTCAACAGAGATCAGCGACTGCTCGGGTTTAATGGTGTCGCCAACCCCAACCAGTATCTCGATGACCTCAACCTCTTTGAAGTCGCCAATGTCCGGCACCTTGATCTCAACGATATTGCTCATGGCTTGTCCCTTTGATTCTTTGTTGTAGATGCGAATTCATTCGCACTGGGGCTCATTGTGCGAATGAATTCGCACCTACCCCTCTCACTGAGGAAGAGGGGGTTGATGGTTCCGTTTTACAGCAGCAGGCGACGGGTGTCGGACAAGACACGGCTGAGGAACGAGGTAAAACGCGCGCCGTCGGCACCATCGATCACGCGGTGATCGTAAGAGAGTGACAGCGGCAACATCAACCGCGGCTCAAACTCTTTGCCATTCCAGACCGGTTGCATCTTGGCGCGCGAGACGCCGAGGATCGCCACTTCCGGCGCATTAACAATCGGGGTAAACTTGGTGCCGCCGATACCGCCGAGGCTGGAGATGGTCAGGCAGCCACCCTGCATGTCACCGGGTTTGAGTTTTTTATCACGCGCCTTGACGCTGATCTCACCCAGCTCCACCGCCAGATCCACCAGTGTTTTGCGATCCACATCACGCACCACCGGCACCACCAGACCATCCGGCGTATCCACAGCGATACCGATATTAAAGTAGCTCTTCATAATCAGATTTTCGCCGGTAGCATCTAGCGATGAGTTGAAACGTGGGTACTGCTTCATCGCCGATACAACAGCCTTCATCATAAAGACCAACGGCGTGATCTTGATGCCGCGCTCTTTGTACTCAGCCGCCATCTCCTTACGGAAACTCTCCATATCGGTGATGTCGGATTCGTCGAATTGGGTGACGTGCGGCACGGTAACCCAGTTGCGATGCAGGAACTGGCCGGTAAGTTTATTGATCCTGGTCAGCGGTTTGCTTTCAACAGCACCCCACTGGCTGAAATCGATATCCGGCATCGGCGCCACACCCAGACCACCCGCCGCAGCGGGCTGACTGAGGACGCGTTTGACAAAGCCCTGCACATCTTCATGAATGATGCGGCCCTTGCGGCCACTGCCATCGACCTTGCCGAGATCAACCCCCAGCTCACGGGCAAATTTGCGCACCGAGGGGCTGGCATAGGCCTTGGCAAAACCGGCCTCATCAATCTGGGCGGTGGGTGATTGACGTACGGGGGCCGCTGCAACAGGTGCGGCTGGTTTAGCGGGTTCTGGTGGTATCTGTGTTGGCACAGAGGCCGCAACAGGTGCCGCCTCAACCTTTGGCGCGGCAGCCTCGAGCACCGAAGCCGCACTTGCCTCGCTGGCAGCAGGCTCCAGCAACAGGATCAGTGAGCCTTTAGAGATATGATCGCCCATCTTGATCTTCATCTCTTTGATCACACCCGCCTCGGGGGCCGGGATCTCCATCGCCGCCTTATCGGATTCAACCGAGATCAGTGACTGGTCGACTTCGATGGTATCCCCCACACCGACCAGCACTTCAATCACCTCAACCTCTTTGAAGTCGCCAATATCAGGTACAAATATCTCTTTTGCCATCTTATTTTTCTCGTCCCGGTTACGCAAACAGCGGGTTGGTTTTTTCTGCATCGATGCCGTACTTGGCAATCGCCTCGGTCACCTTGGCAGCGGGCAGCTGACCTTCATCGGCCAGCGCCTTAAGGGCAGCGACCACTACGTGATAGCTGTTCACCTCAAAGTGTTTACGCAGCTGGGCGCGGGTATCACTGCGACCAAAACCATCGGTACCGAGCACTTCGTAACGGCCAGGGACCCACTTGCGGAGCTGCTCGGCGTAGTTGCGAATGTAGTCGGTGGCGGCGATAAACGGCCCTTTCACACCATCAAAACATTGCGCCACATACGGCACCTTTGCTGTTGCTGCCGGGTGCAGGCGGTTCCAGCGGTCACAATCCTGCGCCTCACGGGTCAGTTCGTTAATGCTGGTGGCGCTCCAGATGTCGGCGTCGACATCCCACTCATCACGCAGCAGATCGGCCGCGGCCATCACTTCACGCAGGATGGTGCCAGAGCCAAGCAGCTGCACCTTGTTTTTCTTTTTACCGCCAGTACGCAGCTTGTACATGCCCTTGATGATGCCCGGCTCGGCACCCTTTGGCATGGCTGGGTGAACGTAATTTTCGTTCATGGTGGTGATGTAGTAGAAGACACTCTCCTGCTTTTCGTACATGCGGCGCATGCCGTCCTGCACTATCACCGCCAGCTCGTAACCGAAGGTTGGATCGTAGCTGATGCAGTTGGGGATGGTGCCCGCCAGGATCAGGCCGTGGCCATCCTGGTGTTGCAGCCCTTCACCGGCCAGGGTGGTACGCCCGGCAGTGGCGCCGATAAGGAATCCACGCGCCTGCATGTCGCCCGCCGCCCAGGCCAGATCGCCGATGCGCTGAAAACCGAACATTGAGTAGTAGATATAAAAAGGAACAGTATTCACGCCGTGTGAACTGTAGGAGGTGGCCGCCGCAATCCAGGAGGACATGGAACCCGCCTCGTTGATCCCCTCTTCGAGGATCTGGCCGGACTTGTCCTCTTTATAGAACATGATCTCCTCTTTATCCTGCGGTGTGTAGAGCTGGCCAACAGAGGAGTAGATGCCGAGCTGGCGGAACATACCTTCCATACCGAAGGTACGTGCCTCATCAGGCACGATCGGCACGATATGTTTGCCGATCTTTTTGTCACGGCAGAGCAGCGTCAACATACGGACATAGGCCATCGTGGTCGACATCTCTTTGTCGCCACTGCCCTGCAACAGCACATCGAAGTCCGACAGTGGCGGCACCTCCAATGGTGCGGCGCTGTGGTAGCGCGCCGGCAAGTAACCGCCCAGCTCCTTACGGCGGGCGTGCATGTAGACCATCTCGGGGCTATCAGCGGCCGGTTTGTAGTAGGTCCCGGCGGCGGCATCCTCATCACTCATCGGGATATTGAAACGGTCACGCACGTAGATCATCTCGTCGTCAGCCAACTTTTTCTGCGAATGGGTACGGTTCTGCCCTTCACCCGCCGCGCCCATGCCGTAACCCTTGACGGTGTGGGCCAGAACGACACTCGGCTGGCCACTATCAACGGCTGCCTTGTAGGCGGCGTAGACCTTGTGTGGATCGTGACCACCACGGTTGAGACGCCAGACGTCATCGTCAGACATCTTTGCGACCATTGCCAGCAGCTCTGGATACTTGCCAAAGAAGTGCTCACGCACATAGGCGCCATCCTTGGATTTGTAGTTCTGGAAGTCGCCATCCACACACTCCATCATGCGCTTCTGCAACAGACCATTTTTATCCTTGGCCAGCAGTGGATCCCAGTAAGAGCCCCACAACACCTTGATCACATTCCAGCCGGCGCCACGGAAGCTCGCCTCCAGCTCCTGAATAATCTTGCCGTTGCCACGCACCGGACCATCCAGGCGTTGCAGGTTGCAGTTGACCACCCAGATCAGATTGTCGAGTTTCTCACGCGAGGCCAGGGTGATGGCGCCGAGGGATTCCGGCTCGTCGGTCTCGCCATCACCAAGGAAGGCCCAGACCTTACGGTTTTTGGTATCGGCCAGACCACGATCCTGCAGGTACTTCATGAAACGGGCCTGATAGATCGACATGATCGGACCAAGGCCCATGGATACAGTGGGGAACTGCCAGAAGTCCGGCATCAGCCAGGGATGCGGATAAGATGACAAACCTTTGCCATCCACCTCCTGACGGAAGTTATCGAGCTGCTCCTCGGTAAGACGCCCCTCAAGGAAGGCACGGGCATAGGTACCAGGCGAGGCGTGACCCTGAGAATAGATCAGATCACCGCCATGTTCATGGGACGGAGCGCGCCAGAAGTGGTTGTAACCAATATCATAAAGCACCGCCGCCGAGGCAAACGTGGCGATATGGCCACCTAGTTCTGAGGCCTTGCGATTGGCCTTCACCACCATGGCGATGGCGTTCCAGCGAATAAAGGAGCGGATGCGGTCCTCCATCGCCTGGTCGCCGGGAAGCGGCGCCTCCAGGTGCGGTGGAATGGTATTCACGTAGGCGGTATTGGCCGAATAAGGCAGGTTGGCGCCGCTGCGGCGTGCCTTGTCGATCATCTGCTCCAATAGATAGTGGGCGCGTTCAACACCTTCCTTTTCGATGACAGCCTCAAGGGCGTCAATCCACTCCTGGGTTTCTACGGTGTCGATATCGGGTAACTGCGCTAGCTGAGACATAGAACTTCAATCCTCAATATAAAAATTCCTGTCTTCACGACAGATGCAACGCGGGCCGTTACCGGGCCACCACGCCAAGATCAACGATCTTTATGCTTTTACAAAACCGGGGCTCTGTTTTCAAGCCGCTGAAACAAGCAGG
>CAMTXZ010000040.1:0-2592 GCA_947085765.1 uncultured Chromatiaceae bacterium
CGCTGACACAACGATCACTGAACTGCGTCGAAAGTGTGATGACCTCGCCCACACGCTGCACAACGTAGAGTCAGAAAAAGCAAAATTATCGGGTCGTCTGGATCACTCGCAAGGCGAGATACAGCGCCTGGAGGCAGCAGGCGTGGATCTCAATGCCCGCATCGCCAACATGCTGGCCGAGATGGCAAACGTGAAGGCCCGCCATGACCAGGACAGAGAGAAGCTCGACCAGGCCGAGGCACGATTGAGACGACTTCAAGCACACTTAAACAAGAGAGGAACCCACAAAATGGATGAAAACACTGCATATCGTATTACCTATCTGGGCATTGGTGGCGCTAATGAGCGCCAGCGACTCGTGGGCGACAGGGTCGCATTGGTCGAGACCATCAACATGATTGAAGGAAGCGGAGGTCAGCAGGTAATGGTCTGCCTCGAAGACAATGAGGACCATGTTGTCTATGAATCTGGCGGATTCGTGATTGAGTCTGAGTAACGATAAATAGTAATTATCGTCACTGACGGAGACATCGAGATGAGCAATTACAACGGTATGAAAAAAGCCAGCGATTGGGTTGGGAAAAAAATTATTACGACCCGCCCAATGAAAAATGGAGTTGCCGAATTACCGCCAGGAGCGCTTGGCGAGGTAATTGGATGCACGCGAGGAAAGCTCCATCTAAAACTCAACGCCTGTGATTGCTGCAAATTAAAGCTCTATATCTCTGGCGTAGACTATTTTTCAGTCGCTCAAGTCACCCAGCAATAAAAGAAGGGGTATCTGACAAATGATTGATTCGCATCGTCTACGCTGGGAGCGGGGCACCCGCTACTACGAGGCTCACCTGGCCCGCGACCTGTTTGGTGATTGGGTACTAACCCGCGTATGGGGGCAGAGAAACTCCCCCCTGGGAAAAGTGCTACATACGCCCTGCACCTCTCATGATGATGCCCTCTGCAATCTTTCCAGAATAGCTACTCGGCGTCGCGCACATGGGTACACGTCCATAGAACGCCTGTAATATCTAGGGCCTGTTAACACTAATCAACGAGTGCGATTATGTATACGAGGTATACATTTTTCAATTGCTCCTGAACTTTGAAGGCCAGCCTCTTGGCAGTTATGTGCTAGATGTATTTGATCGAATGTTGCAACATGAAATTGAGTTCGATACTGCAACTATCCTGGCGGCGAAAGAGTTAAATAAGATTCAGGCTGATTCCTATCCGCCACCCTACATTGCTGGTTCACCGGATTTACAGCAGCTTGTGTATCAGATTATCTATCAGAATCCAAATCGGCTTGAAGTACCCGCCACTGAGTCAGGTGCGCCGGTAGCATTCGGAGATATTATCGTCAAAAATACTTCGTTGTTTGCCACTGTAGATGCTCCGCCGGCCTCTGAGGACTCGGATGTTCTCGTGGTACTGACGCCTGCCTGCGATCTTGCACGGTCTGACTTTCGTCAAGCTCTGACGATTAGCGGAAAGTTTGAGCTACTCTCTCCCAAAGCTTGGACATATAAGCCCAGCGGCACCAAGACTCCTATCATCATCTTGGCAGATGGCCGTCGCATGTGGATACGCTGGGATATTAAAGACCTCCAGACGCTTAAACGAGATAAATTGAATGAAATGCTTTCGGATGGCGGAACCCACCAAATTCTGATTCGGCTTCGTGAAACTCATGTTATTGAATTGCAGCAGAAGTTACTGGCCGATCTTGGGCGTGTCGGTTTGGTTGCACAGATGCCAGCTACGTTCGCTGTTTCAGTGGAAGTGTGCACGTTCAATACTGAGTCAAAATTGCAGCCTTTAGTATTGCCGATACTACAATATGAAGGGGGGGTCTGTTACATGGGGCGCGATGCAGGCGGAAACTCGACTTCACGGCTTGGGCTAAGTGAGGCTGCGATTGATGAAATGGCTTTGGCTATCGCAGGCATCGATAAGAAAACTGTCCATCTAAAAGCACATGAAACACTTACTCGACTCAAGGATGCGGCTACCCTTCCACCTTCGCTACCTGTGCCAGATGTCAATAAGAATGGATACACCCCTGTGAGCTGTGAGGGAAAAAATGCGAGTGGGGAAACGATACAACAGATTATCGGTCTTATAGCGCGTAACCCTACTAACACAGAGTCATTGGAACCGAGCGTGCAAAAGCATGGCGCACTTGTGCTAATTGTAAAGCATCAGTAACTATGTCATTCAACCTGACTCGCTATGTCGATGCCTCATAGCTTGCAGGTTAGCTCCATCCAGTCATCTTCACCCCTTGAACTTTTCGGAAGAGCAACCATCTACCTAGTAAGCGCACCCCTTGCGCCTACCTGCTCTCCTCTCTGAGCGGGGATCCCTTGACCTGGCCTCCCCAGCTAGGTAAAGAACTTCAACCCCGGCCTCCCTCCAAAGCAAAGCCGGGGATTTTTTTAAAATCATGTAGCAATAAGAAAATAATCCTACGACATAATCGCCGTAGGATCTGTTGAAAAAAAGCCTTACGCCACCAACTGCTTGGCGAGGGCAACCTCGATGCTATCTCCATCCTGATTCAGGATTTCAAGGCCCGTGTCAGGCATATCACCG
>CAMTXZ010000041.1:0-7531 GCA_947085765.1 uncultured Chromatiaceae bacterium
GGCATGTCACTGGAGGGGGCGCTGATCCTCGGCGGTGTTGTTGCCATGTCATCCACCGCACTGGTGATCAAACAGCTCACCGACCAGATCGAGCTGCATACCCGCCACGGCCGCAATGCTGTGGGCATCCTGCTGTTCCAGGACATAATGGTCATCCCCTTCCTGATCCTGGCCTCTACCTCGATCAGTGATGAGACCCCGTCGACCCTGGCCGTCATCAGCGCCGTCGCCAAAGGGGCGTTGGCGCTGGGGCTGATCTGGGCCTTGGGACGCTGGGTGCTGCGCCCGCTTTTCCACGGGGTGGCGCAGTTTCGCTCTACCGAGCTATTCACACTGACAGTGCTGCTGATCACGCTCGGCTCTGCCTGGCTCACCAATCAACTGGGGCTGTCGCTGGCGTTGGGTGCTTTTGTGGCGGGCATGATGATGGGCGAAACCGAGTTCCGCCACCAGGTCGAGGCCGAGGTGCGTCCCTTCCGTGACGTGCTGCTGGGGCTGTTTTTCATCACCGTCGGCATGCTGCTCGATATCAATATTCTGCCCACTTACTGGGCCTGGATTCTGTTGTTACTGACGGCACTGATCCTCTTCAAGGTGATTGTCATCGCCGTGCTCTGCCGGCTCGGTGGCTGGAACAACGCCGTGGCGTTGCGCACCGGTCTGGTGCTGGCCCATGGCGGTGAATTTGGCTTTGCCATCCTCACCCTCGCCATCAGTGGTGGCAACATCGAACAGCGTTACGGCCAGGTGGTGCTGGCGGCGCTGCTGATCAGCATGGCGCTGTCACCGCTGCTGATCCGCGCCAATGGCCGCATCGCTGCACGGTTGTTGCCCAAGGCGGTCACCCTCAGCAAGGATGTAATTCGTGAACATGTGGAGGAGACCGCCCACGGCCTCTCCGGCCACGTCATCATCTGCGGTTATGGCCGCCTCGGGCAGACTATCGCCCGTTTCCTGGAAGATGAAGGCATCAACTTTGTCGCCATGGATCTGGACCCGGTGCTGGTACAGAACGCGGTCAAGGCCAAGGAGCCGGTCACCTATGGCGACTCCTCCAGCCTTGATCTGCTCAAGGCCGCCGGCCTCGAACGGGCCGCCGCCATCATGGTCTGCACCGACGGCACCGGCCCCGCCTTCAAGATTCTGCACAACGTGCGTGGCATCAATACCAAGATCCACATTGTGGTCCGCACCCATGACGACAGCGAGCTACAACAGCTGCTCGACGCTGGCGCTACCGAAGTGATTCCAGAAATCCTCGAGGCCAGTCTGATGATGGCTTCACATCTGCTATTCCTGCTCAAGGTACCGCCGACCCGCATCTTCAACAAGATTCGTCAGGTGCAGCGCGGCCGTTATGAGCTGATGCACCAACTTTTTCCGGGGTTCGAAGATAACTTGATGACGGATGGCGAAACCGGCGCCGAACTGCACGCCATCGAGCTAACTAGTGGCGCCTGGGCAACGGCAAAACATATCAGTGAACTGGGGCTGGAGGGGCAGGAGGTCAACATCATCGCCATGCAGCGCAAGGGCAAACGCACCCCCCATCCAGCCGAAAACACCCTGCTGGAGAGCGGTGATACCCTGATTCTCTATGGTGCTGCGGCAGCACTGGATGAGGTGGAGCGCAAACTGCTGGCGTTAAAACAGCAGCCCTAGGCGCCCGTCTTTTCCGTCTACCCTGCTTTCAAACAGAACGGACAACGTCTCTAACCCCCCGGCCGAAGGCCTTAGCGTGTCCATTTTCACGACAGTTACAACACTTCGCAATACCACTTCATAGCAATTGGCTATCGGGCCATCTTGATAAAAGCTTAATGCTGCCTTAATATTTGCGTAATACTTACTTAATATTCGACAATCCCCCGCGCTCATCCACAGGCCACGCGGTGCATGCTGTGTATACGTCAGCACCTAGGGGGAGCATCCGTTGGCAAGGCGATGGAAAGGTCATAAATAAGTTTGTACGGCGCAAGAAAATTACCACCCGAGGCTTAAAGGTATAAAAATCATGCGACACGCGTCACTCAACCATCGCCAGCCAATAGCACTGCTAGCCCTGTTGCTATTGTTTCCAACGGCTGCCCAGGCCGAATTCTCACTCAATTTCCAGCCTCAGCTCACCCGGCTGGGTGACCCGGAGTGGCTCAACTTCAACTGCAACCGCCCCCGCGCGCCCGGCAGCGGTTTTGAGAGTTGTGACAAAAACGACGAATTCCGCGACAACAACGGCCGCGACACCACTCCATTTTTAATGGAACGCGTCCGGGATCCAGCCACCGGCGAGCAGTACTACCACACCATCATCGGCCTACCGGGCGATGACTTTGTTCAGGAGGCCTACATCAAGATTGTTCGCTACATGAACAAGGATGGCGGCGACTTTACTACCACACCTCAGACAAAAGTGGACGATCTCGGGCCGATCTCCGACAGCCTTGGCGACTGGAGAGACATTACGAAGTTCCGCGACAACGCCTATGACCCACTCGGTCCGGCCAGATTCTCCGGCAGCGGCACCGCCAACCCCAAGAGCACCCAGTTTCGCCAGGTGATCAACAGTGGCGGACTCATGCAGGACGTTACCAAGGCCAGCTTCAATAAAAAACACCGCATCATCGAGACTATCAATGCCGGCGCCCTGAGCCATCAGTTCGATATGGACATGAGTAACAGCACCTTTGATCAGTCCAACATCGCCGGCATTCTGAACAAAAATCAGATGCGTATCACCGATGGCGACTTCATCAGTGACTTTGACATTAAGAACATACCTACAGGCGGCAGAAGCACTGTCAATATCACTGGCGGCAAATACAAATATGTCAAAAAATATACCACCTCAATGACCGGCGGCCCTTTTGAAAATGAGTACATTCCCGAAACAGGCGCTCACTTCAACGTTTGGACCGAGATGTGGAAAGAGTGGCGTAACCCCGCGCAGAACCCAACGTCTTCATGCTCCAGCGACCAAGATCGTCCGTCGTCAGGCACTTGCCACCTCTACGGCCCTGACGGAAAGAATTGAGCGGGTACCCCCCCAACACAATCTAGAATCACCATCGCTTGAACTGGTAGTGGAAGACTCAATCATGCGGCATGACACCCAGTTAACACTTTAAGAGAGATGATACACATGAGTCATAAAACCTCTTCATCCATCGCCTGCCTGGTTGCGCTAGGACTGCTGGCCAATCCGGCACAGGCGCTTGTCACCAGCGCCACCACCCCTACCAGCATCATTAAACAGCTGACGGACCATGTCTCTCCCACCACCATTCAGCGTGGTTCAACGGACCCCTCCATCTCCCAAGATGGTTCGACCATCGTCTTCACCTCGAATGCCGATCTGGTCACCGGTCTCAATCCGAACCACCTCGACAACATCTTTATTATGAATAGTGACGGTTCGGGCCTGCGTCAGCTCACCGCCGCCACCATCCCCACCACCCCCGTGGCAAGCACTTCCTATTACACCACCAGCACCCCGGCACGTGTCTCGGCCGATGGTAAGGTAGTGGTCTTTGCCTCCTACTTTGACCTGACCGGTAATAATCCACCTGAATACATTGCTGACCCGGACTATCCCGACTACGCCTACTACCTGCCCAACTACCAGCTCTTTATCATGAACAGTGACGGCACCAATCTGCGACAGCTGACCCGTGGCACAGGCGGGCACGCTATCAAGCCACGCATCTCCGATAACGGCCGCATTATTGCCTTTGAATCGACTCAGGATCTGATCGCCGGACAAAATAGCGACCACACCAAAGAGATCTTTGTCATCAATGCCGATGGCTCGGGCCTGACGCAGATCACCAATGGTGGCACCTACCCAACCGGCCGGAACATCCGTGGCGACGAATCACGCAACGTCTCGATCTCCGGTGACGGCACCACCATCGCCTTTGACTCTTTCAACGATCTGTTGCCGCCCAAGAACGATGACTGGAGCAACGAAATCTTCGTCTTTGATCTGGCCCAGTACCGCCAGCGTGGCGCAACCTTCAATACTCTGACCAACTACACGGTGCAGGTCACCGACACCGACGTCGATGCGCCGTTTCATATCCGTGCCGAAGACTCGTTTGAGCCCAGCCTCTCGTATGACGGCAGCGTGGTCGCCTTCTCGGCCTGCATCAACCCCGGCGGCGAAGGTATTCTCAACCCAACCAGAACCACCCTAGGCGACAACCCCTTCCTGCCCGATGTCATCTTTATGGCCAACCGTGATGGCTCCGGGCTGCGCCAGCTCACCTTCAGTGATGATCCTAACGCCTATGCCCCCGGTTCCGGCTGGGGGAACATCGACGACGACGCACACTGGCCCGAGATCAGCGCCGATGGCACCAAGATTGTCTTTGGCACCCGCTCCAGGGCCGACTTGGCACCCGGCTCAAAAAAATACGAAATCGCCATGATCAACCTCAACGCACCTCTCGATCGCAATGGCCGCCCGGTGGTGGAACAACTGACCAGCCAAGTCCGCCCCGCCGTGACCCAGCTTACCTTTGGCGGTACCGATGGTTCCCGGCTGCGCCCCAGCATCAGCGCCGATGCCAGCCGGATCAGCCTGGGCACCACCTCCAACCTGACCGGTGGCAACGCAGATCTAAATAGTGAGATCTTTTTGATTGAACCCTTGGTCGCTGTTGCGCCTCCTGTCGTTACACCCCCTGTCGTCGAAACACCCATCGTTACCACACCGGTGGAGGATGACAGTAGCAATGCCCCACTTTCCACCAGCACCAACACAGCCGCCACCAAGAACAGTGATGGTGGTGGTGGTGCGTTTGGTCTGATCGATGCACTCTTTGGTGTTGTCGCACTTGGCGCTCTGGTTCGGCGTCGGCGCACTACCCTTTCGCGCACCCATGGGGACAAGAAATAGAGATATATTTAGCTCTCTATTGAATTAACCGCTGGGGGAGTTGCAGGTGAGGCGTAGCAGAGCATACCGACTGGCAGCCCTTTGCCTCACCACGGGAGTGTTGTTAAGTGGCTGCTTTTTAAACGATAACAGCCCGGAGGAGCAACAATCCGTGGCCCGTCAGTGGAACGAGACGCTGCTCTCTGCCATTCGGGTTGATTTCGCCCGGCCGACCGTCCATTCGCGTAATCTCTTTCATACCTCTACGGCCATGTACGATGGCTGGGCGGCCTACGACAAGATCGCCCAGCCTTATCTGCTGGGCCAGACCGTCAATGGTTATCACTGCGCCTTCGACGGCATTACCCCACAAACCGATATTCAGTCTAGCCGTCGAATGGCCATCAGCTATGCCGCCTATCGACTGCTGTCTCACCGTTTCAAGAACTCACCGGCCACCGCCGCCTCACAAGCCAGATTCGACCAGCTGTTTTCCGAACTGGGCTACGACTCCGGCTTCACATCCACTGACTATTCCAACGGCTCTGCCGCTGCACTAGGCAACCATATTGCCGAGTGTTTGATCGGCTACGGCTTGCAGGATGGATCAAACGAGACCAATGACTACGCCAGCGTTTCATACACGCCGGCAAACCCACCGCTTGATCCAACCCTGCCCGGCAACCCGGATATTCTTGATCTCAACCGCTGGCAGCCGCTCAAGCTGGACGCGTTTATTGATCAATCGGGAAACCTTATCCCTGATGCCGTACCACGCTTTGTTGGCCCTGAATGGGGCCGTGTCGCGCCTTTTGCGCTCACCACCGCCGAGCGCCAGATTTACCCACGCAACGGTTACGACTACTGGGTCTATCGTGATCCCGGGGCGCCACCCTACATCGACGTGGTCAACGGCGGTGCACTTTCCGATGAGTACAAATGGGGCTTTGCCCTGGTCTTGGTCTGGTCCTCTCAGCTCACCCCCAACGATGGGGTGATGTGGGACATCTCTCCCGGCGCCCAAGGGGGCAACCTGGGGCTGCCTGCCACACTGGCTGATTACCATAGTTTCTATAATCAGCTTGCCGGGGGCGACTCCGGCACCGGCCACCCAATTAACCCCTACACCGGCAAACCCTATGCACCGAATCTGGTTCCACGCGGTGACTATACCCGAGTGCTGGCAGAGTTCTGGGCCGATGGTCCCACCTCAGAAACACCACCCGGCCACTGGTATACGATACTCAACCACGTCAGCGATCAACCTGAACTGAAAAAGCGCTTTCGCGGCCAGGGGCCTGTGGTCGAAAATCTGGAATGGGATGTCAAAGCCTATTTCGCTCTGGGCGGGGCCATGCACGACTCGGCCGTTTCGGCCTGGGGCATCAAGGGCTGGTACGATTATGTGCGCCCCATTTCAGCGATTCGCGCCATGGCCAAAAACGGCCAGAGTTCTGATCCATCAAAGCCCTCCTACTCTGTGGCCGGGCTGCCGCTGATCCCAGGACTCATCGAAGTTGTACTGCCAAGCGACCCACTGGCAATGGTCGAGGGAAGCAATAACATCGGCAAAATCAAGGCGCGCGCCTGGCGTGGCAGCCACTATGTGCCTGACCCAACCGCCTATATTGCCGGGGTTGACTGGATTCTGGCGGAAGAGTGGGTGCCCTATCAGCGCCCCTCTTTTGTGACACCGCCATTTGCCGGCTATGTCTCTGGCCATTCAACCTTTTCCCGTGCTGCCGCCGAAGTGCTGACACGGCTCACTGGCGACGCATACTTCCCCGGTGGGCTAGGTGAATTCAAGGCGCCAAAAAATGATTTTCTTGTCTTTGAGGCAGGCCCCAGCGTTGATATCACCTTGCAGTGGGCCACCTACCGCGACGCTGCTGATCAAACCAGCCTCTCACGCATCTGGGGCGGCATTCATCCACCCGCCGATGATATCCCCGGTCGTCTCATCGGCGAGCAGGTTGGCATCGCCGCCTTTAAGCATGCAGAAGAGTATTTTATTGGTTTACCTAATTAACGCTCAGGCAATCTTGATCTGGACGACCGCCATCACTTCTATATCAATCGTGGCAATCGTTTCGACGTCGGGGTAGTAGGTGAGATTGACGCGCGCGCCCTTGAGCTCCTGATACTGTTTTTTGCGTCGGTATTTAAACGGCACGTCATAACCTTCGATCATGAGTGTATTGATGATCCACTCCCCTTTTTCACGCTGGACGTGGGAGACAACCTTCATCTCCTCGGAGTGAATGAGGTTGGGATGGCGGGCAATATGTTTTTTGAGTTTGGCTTTCATCGGACCTGTGGTTTTTTATAGGTGTATATTTTTCCGCCGTCGCCGCTGCTCATCAACAGCCCCAATAAAACAGAAGCGGGACTAGCATGTATCGGCGACAAGGCCATTTCATCAAGGGTTGAGCCATTCTACTCTCCAGCGCCGCTCAACGCACCCCAAACGCCCGGAACCAGTACAATAGGCTCCCTTTTGTTTTTGAAAATATCTTGTGATGCCAACAGACTCCTTCAGCCACCGCCTGCTCCACTGGTTTGATAACCATGGCCGTAAAGATCTGCCCTGGCAACAGCAGCAGTCCGCTTATCGTGTCTGGGTCTCCGAGATCATGCTGCAGCAGACCCAGGTCA
>CAMTXZ010000042.1:0-7413 GCA_947085765.1 uncultured Chromatiaceae bacterium
GGCCACCGTTTGCAGCTGGCTGCGGACGGTGGTGTTCACCCACCTTATATAGAGTAACGAGGCAGATATGACCCAGAACAAGATCATCGTCCTCGACGACGACCCGACCGGCTCGCAGGCGGTGCATGGCTGCCTGCTGCTGACCCGCTGGGATGTGAATACCCTGCGCGCGGGTCTGGCCGACAGTGCGCCGCTCTTTTTTATCCTCACCAATACCCGCGCCATGGCGCCGGAACGGGCGGCCGAGGTGACACGGGAGGTGTGCCGAAACCTGAAACAGGCGCTGCTGGGGTGTGACATCAACCCGGTGCTGGTGAGCCGTTCCGATTCCACCCTGCGTGGCCACTATCCGGTGGAGACCGACGTGATTGCCGAGCAGCTGGGACCATTTGATGCCCACTTTCTGGTGCCCGCTTTTTTTGAAGGTGGACGCACTACCCGTGATGGCATCCACTACCTGTTGGTCAATGGCGTTGATACCCCGGTGCACAAAACCGAGTTTGCCCGCGATTCGGTGTTTGGTTACAGCCACAGCTACCTGCCCGACTATGTGGCGGAGAAGACCGCTGGCCGTATCCCAGCCAGTGAGGTACTGCATCTGACCCTTGATGCTATTAACAGTGGGGTATTGCCACGCCTGCTGACACTCACCCACAATCAGTGCTGTGTTGTTGATGCCCAAGGTTACGACGACCTGAACCGTTTTACTGCTGCTGTACGCGCCGCTGCTAGTCAGGGCAAACGGTTCCTGTTCCGCAGTGCCGCCAGCCTGGTCAAGGCGCTGGCCGATCTGCCACCTCAACCGGTGGCGGCTGAGGCTATGGGCCAATTCAACCGTGGCGGTCGGGCTGGTGCGGTGCTGGTCGGTTCGCATGTGGAGAAGTCCAGCCGTCAGTTGGCGCGGTTGTTACAGGAGCCGGGGGTGACGGGCATCGAGATCGATGTCAGCCGCCTGCCGGGGGCACATGACGAGCTGCTGCACACGGCCCTGGCGCAGGTCGAGACGGCGTTTGCGGCGGGCAGTACCGCGGTCATCTATACCCGCCGTGGTGAGATTGCCTTCCCCGATGCCGCCCAGCGGCTCGCCTTTGGTGAGGCGATCTCGGCACTGCTGATGGCACTGGTGCAGGGGCTGCCACGCGAGCTGGGTTTTCTCATCAGCAAGGGTGGCATCACCTCCAACGACGTGCTCAGTGACGGCCTGGCGTTGCGCACTGCGCGCATCCTCGGCCAGGTGACGGCGGGGGTGTCGGTGGTGCGTTGCCCCGCCGACCATCCACGCTTCCCCGATTTGCCGGTGGTGATCTTCCCCGGCAACGTCGGCGATGACGAGGCGCTGGCGCTGGTCTGCCGGCGCTTTTCCTGACCATGCCGCGCCACCATCATCCCGTCCTGGCGGAGCTGCGGCGATTGTTGCCAGCCGACGCCCTGCTGTGTGACAAAGAGGATCTGCACCCTTACGAGTGTGACGGCCTGTCGGTCTACCGCGAGTTGCCGCTGGCGGTCTGCCTGCCCGATACGGTGGAGCAGGTACAGGCGATCCTTAAACTCTGTTATGCCCAGCGGGTGCCGGTGATTGCACGCGGCGCGGGTACTGGGTTGTCGGGTGGCGCGTTGCCCCGTCCCGACAGCGTGGTGCTGAGCCTGGCCAAGTTTAAAACTATCCTCGAGATCGATCCTGATAACCGCATCGCCCGGCTCCAACCGGGGGTGCGCAACCTCGCCATCTCCCAGGCGGCGGCCCAGTACGGACTCTACTACGCGCCCGACCCCTCATCGCAGATCGCCTGCACTATTGGTGGCAATGTGGCGGAGAACTCCGGCGGTGTGCACTGTTTGAAGTACGGCCTGACGGTGCACAACGTGCTTGGCGTAAAACTACTGACGATGCAGGGCGAGCTGTTGGAGATCGGCGGCGCGGCGCTCGACAACGCCGGTTACGATCTGCTGGCGGTCATCAACGGTTCCGAGGGATTGTTGGGTGTCATCGTTGAGGTGACGGTGAAGCTCTTGGTCAAACCGGAGCGCGCCCAGGTAGTATTGGCGGCATTTGCCGATATTGGCCGTGCCGGTGAGGCGGTGGGTGGCATCATCGGCGCCGGCATCCTGCCCGCCGGGCTAGAGATGATGGACAACCTGGCGATCCGCGCCGCCGAGGCGTTTAGCCATGCCGGCTATCCGGTCGATGCCGCGGCAATTTTGTTGTGTGAACTCGACGGCGGTAACGAGGAGGTGTCGGAACAGATCAGCCGCGTCCGCACCCTGCTGCTCGAGGCGGGCGCCACCGAGGTGCGTACCTCGCGGGACGAAACAGAGCGGCTCCAGCTCTGGGCCGGGCGCAAGGCGGCCTTTCCGGCGGTGGGACGCATGGCCCCTGACTATTACTGCATGGATGGCACCATCCCGCGGCGGCGTCTGGCGGAGGTGCTGGAACGCATCAGTGAGATGTCGCGCGAGTACGGTTTGGTGGTGGCCAACGTCTTTCACGCCGGTGATGGCAACCTGCATCCCCTGATCCTCTATGATGCCAACAAACCCGGCGAGCTGGCGCGTACCGAGGAGTTTGGCGGCCGGATTCTTGAATTATGTATTGCCGTGGGCGGCACGATTACCGGTGAACATGGGGTGGGTATGGAGAAGATCGACCAGATGTGTCACCAGTTCAACGCCCCGGAGCTGGCGCAGTTTCACGCCCTCAAACACGCCTTTGATCCCGATGGCCTGCTCAACCCCGGCAAGGCGGTACCGACCCTGCACCGCTGTGCCGAACTGGGCGCCATGCATGTACATGGTGGCAAGTTGCCGTTCCCTGAGCTGGAGCGGTTTTGATGGACGCCGATCTCAGCCAAGGGTTGCAACAGCAGGTGCGTGGTGCGTATGAACAGGGGCGGCCGCTGCATATCCGTGGCAGTGGCAGCAAGGGGTTTTATGGCCGCGCCATCGACGCCACTCTGCTGGATGTTGCTGGCCATCGCGGCGTCGTCAATTATCAACCGACCGAGCTGGTGATCACCGCCCGTGCCGGTACACCCCTCGCCGAGATCGAGCTTTTGTTGGCCGAACACGGCCAGATGCTGGCATTTGAGCCACCGCGTTTTGGTGGCGCCGGCACCATCGGTGGTGCGGTTGCCTGCGGTCTCTCTGGGCCACGCCGTCCCTATGCCGGTGCGGCACGTGACTTTGTGCTGGGCTGTCGCTTGATCAATGGCCAGGGTGAGATTCTGCGCTTTGGCGGCGAGGTGATGAAAAACGTCGCCGGTTTTGATGTGGCGCGGCTGATGGCTGGTGCCTTTGGCACCCTCGGTGTGCTGCTGGAGGTATCGCTCAAGGTGTTGCCACGGCCGGAACAGCAGTTGACCCTGGCCTTTGCGCTGGAGCAGCGCGACGCCATTGGCCAGATGAGTCGCCTCTCGGCCCAGCCGCTGCCGCTGTCGGCCATGCAGTATGGTGATGGCCGTCTTCAGCTACGCCTCTCCGGCGCCGAGTCAGCCCTGCGCGCCGCGCAGACGATCCTGGGTGGCGAGGTGGTGGCAGAGGCGGACTGTTTTTGGGATGAGAGCCGTGATCAAAGTCACCGATTTTTTCAGGGCGATGGCCCGCTGTGGCGACTGTCGCTGCCACCGGCCAGCCCGCTCTCTGAGCTGCCCGGTGACTGGCTGATCGAGTGGGGCGGCGCCCAGCGTTGGCTGCGCAGTGATGGCCCGGCGGAGTCGATCCGTCTGGCGGCAACACGTGCCGGTGGTCATGCCAGCCTGTTTCGGGGGGGTGACCGCAGTGCTGAACCGCTGCAACCGCTTGCTGTAGCAGTGATGCAGCTGCAGCAGCGCATCAAGCGGGCGTTTGACCCCAGTGGCATCTTCAATCCCGGCCTTCTATATCGAGATCTCTGATGCAGACCCAAATCGCTGAACAGTTTCGCGCCACTGCCGACGGCCAGGAGGCCGACCGCATCATCCGTAGTTGTGTGCACTGCGGTTTTTGCACTGCCACCTGCCCGACCTATCAGTTGCTCGGGGATGAACTTGATGGCCCGCGTGGTCGCATCTATCTGATCAAACAGATGCTCGAGGGCAGCGAGGTGAGTCGCAAGACCCAGACCCATCTTGATCGCTGCCTCACCTGTCGCGCCTGTGAAACCACCTGCCCGTCGGGGGTCGAGTATGGCCGTCTGGTCGATATCGGCCGCGCCGAGACGGAGCGCCGGGTGCAGCGACCACTGCACCAGCGCCTGGCCCATCAGTTGTTGATCGCCATCCTGCCGCATACCCGCCGTTTTGCGTTTTTGTTGCGCCTTGGCCAAAGGGTGCGGCCGTTGCTGCCGGCAAAGTTACAGCGCAGCATCCCGGTCGCTACGCCGCCACAGTCCTGGCCAGCGGCGCGTCATGCCCGGCGCATGGTAGCGCTGGGCGGTTGTGTGCAGCCAGCGCTGGCCCCCAATATTGATGCCGCACTGGCGCGGCTGCTTGACCGGATTGGCATCTCGTTGCTGCCGACAGCGGAGTCAGGTTGCTGTGGTGCGGTCAGCCATCACCTAAACGCCCACGAGCGCACGCTCGAATTTGCACGGCGCAATATCGACGCCTGGTGGCCGCAGATCGAACAGGGTGCCGAGGCGATTGTTATTACTGCCAGCGGTTGTGGGGCGGTGGTGAAGGAGTATGGCTATCTGTTGCGCGACGACCCGGCCTACGCCGAGAAGGCGGCGCGGGTGGCGCAGCTGGCGCGCGATCCGGTCGAGGTGCTGCTGGCGGAGCGCGCGGCTGTTGTTGCGCAATTCAATACCACCGCGTCGGTGGCGGTGGCGTTTCATTCACCCTGTAGTCTGCAACATGGTCAGAAGCTGCCGGGACGGGTTGAGGCGCTACTGCGCGACTGTGGTTACCAGCTCACCGCCGTGGCGGATGCCCATCTCTGCTGCGGCTCTGCCGGTACCTATTCATTGATGCAGCCAACGCTGTCGCGGCAGCTGCGCACCAATAAACTGGCCGCACTGGAGAGTGGTAAACCGGTGGTGATCGCCACTGCCAATATCGGTTGTCTCAGCTATCTGCAGGGCGGCACCGATACCCCTGTGACCCATTGGCTTGAGCTGCTTGATCGCAATGCTGGGGCTGTCTGAGCTGTGCGGTATCTGATTGTTGTGCTGCTGACTGCAACTGCATTTGTGCTGCTGGGATACCCGTCACACTCGAGCGCCGCTGATGCAGCACCAAGCTGTTTTTCGCTCGATGATGATGCCGCGCAGCTGGAGTGTTACCGGCGTGCCGATGTCAATGCTGACTACAGTGCAGGGCAGACTTTAGCGACAAAACCATCACTCACCAGTATCTGGGAGCTTGATGCCGAGCACAAACGCGGAACATTTCAACTACAGCCTTATCGTGCCAACTACTTCCTGCCGTTTCGCTATAGCAATCAGATGAATCTGACCCCTAGCAGTCCAAGCCCAGATCACACGGTTGCTACTGGGTTGCCACTCAACGTTACTGAGGCCAAGTTCCAGTTCAGCGCTAAATTTAAGGTGTGGGAGACGCTGTTCAAAAATAATGGCGACCTCTGGTTTGGTTATACCCAGCAGTCCAACTGGCAGCTCTACAATGGCAATGAGTTTGTCTCGGCCGCATTTCGTGAAATGAATTACGAGCCAGAGGTGATCCTGACGCTGAGAACCGACCACAAAATATTGGGCTGGTACTGGCGCATGCTTAACCTTGGATTTGTGCATCAGTCAAACGGCCGTGAACTGCCGTTATCGCGCAGTTGGAATCGGCTCTACGGAGAGTTTTCTCTGGAGCGCAACAGGGTTGTACTGGCCGTGCGGCCGTGGCTAAGGTTGCCCGAAAAGAGCAAGAAGGATGATAACCCCGACATTCGTCGCTACATGGGGTCGGCGGATGCACGCCTGACTTACATCCATGAAGGCAATGTTTACTCAATGCTTGGGCGATATAGTGTGAGTGGCCGACACGGCGCATTGCAGCTGGATTGGGCCTTCCCGATTTCTGGTGCGCTCAAAGGGTATGTGCAGCTCTTCAACGGCTATGGCGAGACGCTGATCGATTACAACCACTCGCAATCGGTGTTGGGTGTTGGTGTTTTGCTGGTTCCCTGGCAGTAGCCGCGCTGCACCTATCGAGAGTATTGCATCCACACTGGATTCATAATCAAGGAGGATTTTGCTGGTGTGTGCAGTTCTGGGTTGTGCTGGTTTAATCCGCCATGTTTCAGTAATGAAGATGCTAGTATTGTTTTAGATCTGGCGGTGGTGCTTGCAGATGCAGGCGAAACTGGTGGCTATGGCTGAACAAAAAAGGAAGAGAGTTGTGTGGCTCCGGACTGGATGTGATATTACCTTTGATGTGAGCGTTGATACGCCGTTTATCCTGATGCTGCGTCCGCGCAGCGGACTCAGTCAATGGGTGGCGCGTGAATCGTATACCTTGAAGCCGAGTGTGCCGGCGGTTGAATTTACCGACACTTACGGCAATCTTTGTCAGCGGCTGGTCGCCCCGCCTGGGGTCTTTTCCATACACACCTCGGCAGACATCTTGACGGCGGACGGCATCAGTACCGGTCCCGGCGCACCTTTTGACGATGTGCAAAAACTGCCTGACACGGTGCTTACCTATCTCTTGCCTTCACGTTATTGTGAGTCGGATAGATTTATTGATCTGGGGCAGGAGATTGTCGCTGGCGCCTTGCCTGGTTACGATCAGGTGGCAGCCATCGAAAAGTGGATACGTGACAACATCCGTTTTAATTCAGACTCCGCTCAATATCAGTTATCTGCAGTAGACGTCAATCAGCAACGTGAGGGTGTGTGCCGTGATCTGGCGCATCTGGGCATAGCGCTCTGTCGTGGCCTGTGCATTCCGGCACGCATGGTGGTGGGGTATCTGCACAATCTGGTGCCGATGGATTTTCATGCCTGGTTTGAGGCTTACGTGGGGGGGCGTTGGTATACCTTTGATGCAACCCAGCCCTATCCGTGTGGTGGTCGCGTTACTGTGGCCTATGGGCGTGACGCCGCCGATGTGGCGATCTTCAACCAATTTGGCCCCGCTTTATATCCGCGTCTTATGTCGGTTCATGTGGCGATGCTGGATAAGGCGCCGGATTAATCATGATGCAGCGACTGCGTATTAAACATTTGACGGAATATGTTTTTCCCACCGCTGTAACGCTCAATCCGCATCAGCTTTTGTTGCGCCCACGTGAAGGGCATGATGTACGTATCGAATCATCCAAGTTGGATATTACGCCGGCGTACAACATCAAATGGCAGCGTGATGTGTTTGATAACTCTCTGGCAATCGTCAGCTTTCAAGGGCGTTCGAATAAGCTGGTCATCGCCAGTGAAGTGGTGATCCAGCATTTTGATCACGCCCCTTATGATTTTCTGGTTGATGATTA
>CAMTXZ010000043.1:0-26432 GCA_947085765.1 uncultured Chromatiaceae bacterium
ATCCTGATCGGCATGAGCTACTGGCGGCGAACGGCCAGTTTTTTACGCAACGCCTACACCGCCAACGTCGTGATGATGTCCGCCGGCTTTGTGCTGGTGGGCCTCCAATTGACCGGCTACTTTGTAGCCTGAACACACAACTATAGGAATACTCAACATGTATAACAGTGATACGCCCCTGCGCGCCGAACTGCCTTCTTCCAAGCAGCTCTTGCGCTCCACCATCCTGGCCGTCATTGCGGCGCTGGTCCTTCTGATTGCCGTCGTTCTTCCAGCCGAATACGGCATCGATCCCACCGGGGCCGGTCGGGTTCTGCGCCTGACTGAAATGGGTGACATCAAACAGCAGCTATCTGCGGAGGCCGCTGCCGATGCTGCAGCCGCCGCGCCGGCAGCGCTGTCGCCCACAACCGGTATAGCCAACGTGGCAGAAATTCCGATAGTGGCTGCTGTGACCGCAGCCCCGAAGGCACCCACTCCAGCGGCGGCTCCCAAGATTGAATGGCGCGACGAGATGCCGCTCACCCTGAAGCCGGGCGAGGGGAAGGAAATCAAGTTGAAAATGGTTCAAGGCGCCAAGGCCCAATACGCTTGGGTAGTCGAGGGCGGTGAAGTCAACTTCGATACCCATGGTGACGCCCCAGGCAAATCGATCAGTTACGAAAAGGGCCGTGGGGTGTCCTCCGATGAAGGCGTTCTGGAGGCAGCGTTCACGGGTAATCATGGCTGGTACTGGCGCAATCGTGGGAACGCTAATGTGAAAGTCATCCTGCGCACCCGCGGTGACTACACCGAAATCAAACAAATGATGTAAATGAAGGGCGCTGCGATGCGTATCGCAGCGCCCTTCACTGCACTCGATCTGTTAAACCTCTTTAAGGAGTATCCAAATAAAAACGCTCAAAACGCTCGCCATCACTTTTTTGATAGTCTGTTTCGCGGCTACACTCGCTGGATGTGAACAATCCGGATCCAAGGAAAATGACGGCCAAGCTGGCCACGGGCACAGCCATGAATGAGGATGTAACCGTGCTTCTCCAGGGGGGCGCGCTCAAAAACCAAGTGCAGCATTTTCTCCCAGATAAGGTCGCACCTGGTTTTTGAGCGCGCCGGGGCTGAAAATTTAATCGAAGCCCTGCAATCTCGCACATTCACCGTCATCGGAACAAAAAAATGAAAACTCAAACAATGAATGTGAATAGTGAAGCAGCAGCCGAACAAGCAAACGCATCGAGCCTACGGGTGCTGATGACGCGTGGGCGCTGGATCTAAGCCGGACGTATTGTGCTGACGGGTTTGATAGCGTTTCTATATTGACAACAATGGGTACCGCTACAGCTCTTGTGGCTGGCCGTCGCGATTGGTTTATATCCACTCGTAAAAACCGGCGCGATCGACCTAATACGGGAACGCACGGCTTTTTTTCACGTTCGATCCCAACCATGAAATCAATCGAAGGAGAATCATGATAAAACACCCATTTGCAGTTGTAGTTTTACTGGTTGGAGTTCTTGGCGCACCGTTGACCGGCATGGCCCACGAGGCGGTCGATCCGTTGCATGCCACGCCTGTTGAAATCATGAAATCACGCTTGGCCACGCCCAAAGAGATCCATGTCCAAGAGGGCGCGAAGGGGGTGGAAGTCAGGGCTTACTACACACACACCCACATCACACGACACCATTGATTAACCATTCAGGAGAAAACCATGCGTATCTACACACTGGCCATCACAACTGTCCTCTATCTATGCTCATTTGCGGCCGTCGCCGGTTCCGGCCACGACCATTCACAGGGTCACGCCGCCATCACTCAGGCACAGGCGGAGTCCATCGCCAGCAAAAATGTCGCCAGACTTGCCGACAAGGAGAAAATCGATAAAAGCTGGACCGCCATTAAGGCATCAAAGGTCGAAAAGAAGAGTTTTGGTGGCAACTCCGAATGGGTGGTTGTCTTCAATAATGACGCCGTTTCTGACCCTGAAAAACAGACACTCTACATTTTTCTGAGCATTGGCGGCGACTACCTGGCGGCAAACCATACTGGAAAATAATCATGAAAAATAACGGGAACCTCTGACAGACAAAGGTTCCCGTTACACTCCCAGCAATACTTGCCTTGTTTAAACAAAATAGACTATCTTGCTCTTCATCAGCTTTTCAAAGAGTAGCCAACCATGTCCGCCGTACGTGCGCTCGAACAGTTTGAATTTCACCATACCCTGGAAAAAACTCCCGGCACAGCAATCATCTTTTTTTCCAGCCGCGAATGTCTCTCCTGCCGCCACTGGCAACAACTGCTGGAGCACTACGGCAAGTTGCATTCCGACATCCATATCTTCAAAGTTGATGCTGGTCAGGATCAGGCACTGACGGAGGAGTTCAATATTTTCCACCTGCCCGCGTTGTTTATCTATGACAAAGGTCAGTACCACAGCGCTTTGCAGTGCGAGGCCAAACTGGCGACGCTGGAAACAGCTATTAAAGAGACATTAGCGGCACCTGCTGAAGAGATGCCGTAGGAGTAGTCTGCTTAACTTGTCACTTCAACAGTGGGGAAACTGGCGGCATAACGTTTGATCCACTCAAGCGCTGCCTCCTCTCCGGTTAACACCCGTTTCTCCTTCTCATAGACCTCACGCTTGTAGTGTTCAATGTGGCAGACCTGCTCCACCATGCGGGTCTTAAATGCCTCCTCCTGATCATCGAATGCCACACCCACATCAAAAGAGTCACCCCGTTTGCGACACCATTTCACCACCGCACGACACTCAAACTCAGGGGTCAGAAAGGGGATCTTTATCAGGATTACTGCACCCACATCAACCGCCAACCGGGAGCGGAACGAGAGTCCACCGAAGCTGATATCGTTAAGATATTCGCGATCATTGACTGCCAGCTCTTTGATCAAAAACTCTATGGGGATATCAGATGGATGGCGGATAAATTTACGCATGTTGTTCACCCTTTCCTTGATGAGAACCACTGATTGACCGTTATTTTTCGCACACGTTTATTAAGATATGCCGAAACTTTAGCGCTATCAAGCAGGAATCAGTCGCGTAACTTGTAACCTGACTTAAGCATGATCAACGTAGCGACGCCCAAAACCAGCCAGGCAACCAGCACCACCAACAGGCTAACCATTGGGCTGACATCGGCAACGCCAAAGAATCCATATCTAAAACCATCAATCATGTAAAAAAATGGATTAAAGCGCGACAGCTGCTGCCAGAACTCCGGCAGTGAATGAATCGAGTAGAAGACCCCGCTCAAAAATGAGAGAGGCACAACAATAAAATTTTGAATGCCGGCGATGTGATCATACTTCTCTGCCCAGACACCTGTAATAATGCCCAACGTTCCAAGTACCGCGCTGCCGGCAAAACCAAACAGCAGCAACCAGCCGAGACTATACAGTGGCAGATCAACAAAAAAGATCGCCACCAGATAGATGCCTAACCCTACTGCCAGACCACGCACAATCGACGCCATCATGAAGGCCAGATAAAACTCCAGATAGGAGAGCGGTGTGAGCAGCACAAAAATTATATTGCCGGTCATTTTTGACTGTATCAGACTCGAAGAACTGTTGGAAAAGGCGTTTTGAAGGATCGACATCATGATCAAACCCGGAATCAGGAAGGCGGTGTAACTGACATTTTCATAGACGCTGATATGTTCATCCAGCACATGGGAGAAGACCAGCAGATAGAGCAACGCAGTGACCACTGGCGCCATCACTGTCTGCAACATCACCTTGGCGAAACGCAGCAGCTCTTTATAAAAAAGGGTGTACATGCCCAGCCAGTTCATTGCTTTGCCGCCCGTGTCAGTTCGATAAAGACATCCTCAAGATCGGCATCTTCGGTTTTAATATCGGTGATCTCCGCCCCTGCCGTTACCAGGGTATCAATCAGCGCCATGATGGAGTCACTACCGCGCTGCAAGGTAAACTCGATACGATTCTGCTCCTGGATTTTGAGCATGGTGTGCAACGTGGCCGGCAGTTGCAGCAATGGTTGCGCCAGCGTGATGACCACCTTACAGGTATTACCCACACCACGCTCCAGCAGCGCCACCTTGGTATCAAGCGCCACCACGGCGCCATCGTTGATGATGGCGATACGCTCGCAGAGATTTTCAGCCTCCTCCAGATAGTGGGTGGTGAGCACAATGGTATGGCCTTCGCGATGCAGCCCTTGCACAAACTGCCACAACGAATTGCGCAACTCGACATCAACACCGGCGGTTGGCTCGTCGAGAATCACCACCGGCGGTTTATGCACCAGCGCCTGGGCAATCAGCACCCGGCGCTTCATGCCGCCGGACAGGGCCTGCATGTTGACATCCGCCTTGTCGGTGAGTTTGAGCCCTTCCAACAACTCATCAATCCAGGGATTAATCTCCCTGCCTTTGCCAAAGTAACCCGCCTGAATCCGCAACAGCTCACGCACGCTGAAAAATGGATCGTAGACTAACTCCTGCGGCACCACGCCAAGCAAGTAACGCGACTGCCGATAGGCCTTCACTACATCGTGTCCCATCACCGCGACATGGCCACTCTCTTTGCGGGTCAGGCCGGCAATGATATTGATCAGTGTTGATTTGCCGGCGCCATTGGGGCCGAGCAGGCCAAAAAACTCACCCTGCTGGATGGTCAGCGACATCCCTTTAAGGGCGTGAACCTGGCCGTAGTGTTTGTGAACATTATCGATCTGAATGGCTGGAATCATCGGCAATGCCTGGTGACCTCCTGTACCAACTGTGGACCTTTATAGATGAGCCCACTGTATATCTGCACCAGCTTGGCGCCCGCATCGAGTTTGGCCTGAGCATCCGCAGCAGACAGGATGCCACCCGCCGCAATGATCGGTACCTTGTCGCCTAGTTGTTGATAGAGCGCTTTGACCACGGCGGTTGAGCGTAGCGTTAACGGTGCGCCACTCAAACCACCCTGCTCGTTGCCATGACGACTCTTCTCCACCCCCTGGCGCGACAACGTGGTATTGGTGGCGATGACACCGTCGATCTCGTACGCCAACAGTGTCTCCGCCATGGCTGCCAATGTCGCCTCATCCATATCCGGCGCAATCTTCAAGACCAGCGGCACATGTTTCTGGTGCTGCTGTTGCAGCTGCTGCTGGCGCTCTTTTAATGGCCCCAGCAACCCCGCCAGCTGATCTTTTGATTGCAGGTCACGCAGGTTGGCAGTATTGGGCGAAGAGATGTTGACGGTAACATAACTGGCAAAGGGGTAGACCTTGTCGAGTCCGATCAGATAATCATCCACCGCACGTTCGATCGGCGTATCAAAGTTTTTACCGATATTGATGCCGATGATGCCTTGGTAATGACAGCTGTTGACCTGATCGATCAAGTGATCAACACCAAGATTGTTAAAACCCATGCGGTTAATGATCGCCTGGGCCTCGGGGATACGGAATAGACGTGGCTTGGGATTACCCGGCTGTGGCCGTGGTGTCACCGTGCCCACCTCGATAAAACCAAAACCGAGCGCGCCGAGTGCATCAATATAATCACCATTTTTATCCAGCCCGGCCGCCAGACCCACCACCGATGGGAATGACAACCCCATCACCTCAACACCCCGTGTCGCTGGGGTGACAGGCGCCTTCAGCAATCCTGATTTATAGGCACTCTTTAGCGCTCTGAGCGTAAGGTGATGAGCTAGCTCTGCATCAAAGCAGAAGAGTAAAGGTCTGACCAGAGGATAGAGACCGAACATAATTGGTTAAGGGATTCTTTGAGTTTTGTGAGTGGGCCCGATCAAACCATCAGGCCCACCAGGGCTGATTTAAAGAGTAGGGATGATGTTACGCGCCTGCAAGGCCGCAATCACCTGGGCGACACTCTCTTCGATCGGCTGCGTATCGGTACTCACCACAATCTCGGCATTCAGTGGCTCTTCATACGGAGAAGAGATACCGGTGAAGTGTGGAATCTCACCGGCGCGGGCCTTTTTATAAAGACCCTTTACATCACGCTCTTCACACACCGAGAGATCACACTTGCAGTAGATCTCGATAAAATCACCCTCCGCCATCAACGCCCGCACGGTGTCACGATCAGTACGAAAAGGGGAGATAAAGGCGGTCAGCGCCAGCATGCCACCATCAACAAAGAGCTTGGCCACTTCGCCGATACGACGGATGTTTTCGGTGCGATCCTTATCAGAGAACCCCAGATCCTTACACAGACCGTGGCGGATGTTGTCACCATCCAGCACAAAAGTGCGGTGGCCCAACTGATAGAGTCTCTCTTCGACCGCATTGGCCAAGGTCGATTTACCTGCCCCTGAGAGACCCGTAAACCAGAGAATGGCGCTATTGTGGCCATTGAGTTTCTGGCGCTCTTGACGCCCCACTACACCCGTATGCCAATGGATATTTGTTGCCGCCGTTGTCATCTAACTGTTCCCCATGCTGAATTGTCTGGTTATAAAGGACTTTTGTATCTCGAGAAAGGCTGATAAGGGGCGCCATTTTACACCAACGGCGGCCACGATGGCTAAAACCGCCAGACCAGCGAAAAAGCTGACTAAGGCCACAATCACCGGGCGTACTCAAAACTCCGGTGCAACATTTTCAGGAAACAATGTCGCCATGCCTGATTCCGATCGGCTCAGGAACGGGTAGTATCCGTATCCGGCGGCGGCGCCAAAGATTTCACCCCTGTATGCAGTGCCGCCTTCGCCAGAAGATGGGCGGAGATAGGGGCAGTGATAAACAGAAATAGGGTCACCAGCACCTCGTGCAGACTAATGCCATCGCCCTGGTTACTGAAAAATACCGAGGATGCGATCAGCAAACAACCGACACCCAGAGTACTTGCCTTGGTGGGGCCATGCAGACGGGTGTAAAAGTCGCGCAGCCGCGCCAAGCCCAACGAGCCAACAAAGGTAAAGAGCGCCCCGGTCAGGATTAGAAATGACAACAGATAGTCCAGCATGGCTTACCCCTATTCGATGATGTCGCCGCGCAACATATATTTACACAGCGCCACAGTGCCAACAAAACCCATCATGGCAATCAGCAGTGCGGCCTCAAAATAAAGTGCGCTATCGAGATGAATGCCAAGCAGCACCAGTAACGCAATTGTGTTTATGTACAACGTATCCAGCGCCAGGATGCGATCTGGCGCATCCGGGCCGCGCAGCAGACGCCAGACGTTGAGCACCACAGCAGTGGCCACCAAGGCAAATGCAATAGGAATGACCTGTGTCAGCATGATTCGAACACCTCTTTTAAGGGCGCCTCGTAACGCCGTTTAATCTCGGCGATCACGGCCTCGCCATCCGCCGCATCCAGGGCATGCACCAGCAGAAAACGCCGATCCTCACTCAAGTGCGCCGACACCGTACCCGGTGTGAGGCAGATGGTGTTGGCCAACAGACCGATGGCGAGATCGCTTTTCAGGGCCAGCGGCACAGCCAGAAAAGCCGGGCGCAGCGACTGTGATCGCCCCACAATCAGCCACGCCACAGCCAGATTGGCCAGCACAATATCCAGCAGCACCACGGCAATGAAACGCAGCAGGAGCAACGGTTTATTTATACGCACCGTCTCCGGCCAGAAGCGCAGGGTAAACAGCGGGATGACCCAGCCCAGGATCAGGCCGAGCACAATATGGCCAGGGGCCAGACTGTTGTTGAGCAACAACCAGATGCCAGCCAAAATTGGCGTCAGGAGGGGATGGGGCAACAGACGAAACGTCATGGATGGCCTCCCAGCACGGCATCGATATAGAGCTCAGGCCGCAATAGCTGTTCCGCGATACTGGTTACGTAGATATGTATTGGCCCGGCAAACAAGGTCATCGCAACCCCTAACAGCAACAAGCCAACGACCGGAACCAGGGCAGAGGCGATGGGGGCGGCAGCAGACGCTGCCCCCTCTTTCAATGGCAGTGTCCGGAAAAAGAGCAGACTGCCGCTCCGCGCCATGGCAATCATGCCCACCAAACCACCCAACAGCACTAGCGTCATCACCCAAGCCGCGGCGGAGTGTTCCAGTGAGGCGCGCAGGATCAGAAATTTACCGAGAAAACCGGAGAGTGGCGGCAAGCCGATCGACTGCAGAACCGCGACAAAAAACAGCCCGCCCAATAGTGGCGCATAGGCAATGGCCGAAGCTGGCTCAAAACGGTCGCCAATCTCACCACGCCGGTTGGCGATAACATCCGCCAACAGAAACAGCGCCGCAGCGGCAAAGGTCGAGTGAGGCAGGTAATACAAGGCGGCAGCGATACCGGCAGAACTGTTGAGACCGAAGGCCGTCAATAACGATCCCACCGAAGCCACCACCAGATAGGCCGCCTGTTGCCGTAAAGTGGTTGCCGCCAGCACCCCCAGCATGCCCACCATCAGGGTGGCCAGGGCCAGCGGCAACAACCATGGCTCTATCAGGTTCGCCACCGGCCCGGCACTGGCGCCAAATAACAGGCTGTAGACCCGGATGATGCTGTAAACCCCGACCTTGGTCATGATGGCAAACAGGGCCGCCACCGGGGCGCTGGTATGGGCGTAGGCGGCGGGCAGCCAGAGATAGAGCGGCAGCAACGCCGCCTTCAGGGCAAACACCGCAAACAGCAACAGACCTGCCGCCCGCGCCAAGCCCAGATCCTGCTCTGGCGTAGCCGCCGCCTTCAGCGCCAGATCAGCCATGTTAAGCGTACCAAACACACCGTAGAGTGTGCCCACCGCTATCAGAAACAGGGCTGAGCCCGCCAGGTTGAGCACCACATAATGCAGCCCCGCCCGCACCCGCGCACGGCCACCCCCATGCAACATCAGGCCGTAGGAGGCCAGCAGCAGCACTTCGAAAAAGACAAACAGGTTAAACAGGTCACCGGTGAGAAACGCGCCGTTAAGACCGAGCAGCTGCAACTGGAACAATGCATGGAAATGGCGCCCGCCAGCGTCCCCGCCCCGGCAAGCATAAAGCAGTGCAAACAGTGCCAGCAGCGCGGTGATCAACAACATCCAGACCGCCAATCCATCGGCTACCAGGACGATACCGAACGGTCCTGACCAATTGCCAAGGTTGTAGGTGAGGATGTCGCCGCCACTTACAGCTCGGGTTAAAAGCAGCGCCACGGCGATCTGGCCGAGCACAGCGGCTATGCTCAACAGCCGGTGCAGACGGATATCCATACGTTGGGTTAATATCAGCAGGATACCGGCCAGCAGCGGCAATAACAGGGGCGCGATGACAAGATGATTCATTATTTAATTCTGCCCATCTACATGATCATTGCCCAGATCCGCCCGTGCTTTCAAAGCCAGGACAATGACAAAGGCGGTCATGGCAAAGCCGATGACAATGGCGGTAAGTACCAGAGCTTGAGGCACCGGATCAGCATATGCGACAGCACTGGCGTTGATCACTGGCGGCTGGCCGATGCTGAGCCGTCCCATACTGAACAGGAACAGATTGACCCCATAGGAGAGAAAAGTCAGCCCCAGCACCACCGGGAAGGTACGTCCACGCAAGGCGAGGTAGACCCCGCAAGCGGTGAGCAGACCGATGAGAACAGCGAGCAGTGCTTCCATCAGCGTACCCCCCTATCCCGGCCAGAAGTTTTACGTTCAGACTCTTTGCCGTGCATCAATCCCAGGTGAACCAGGATCAGCAAGGTCGCGCCCACCACTACCAGATACACACCCAGATCAAAAGCCATAGCAGAAGCCAGTTCAAAATCGCCCACCAATGGCCACTCTACGTGACCAAAGGTCGAGGTCAGGAAGGGATAGCCAACCACAAAACTACCCACCCCGGTGAGCGTGGCAATGGTCAGCCCCGTGCCAATGACAGGATGCATGTTCACCGGCAAACGGGAGTGGGTCCAGGCCACGCCGTTGGCCAGGTACTGCATGATCAGCGCCACTGCCGTCACCAGCCCAGCGATAAAACCGCCGCCGGGCAGGTTGTGGCCGCGCAACAGGATGAAGACCGAGACCAACAGCGCCAGTGGCAGCAGCAGGCGGGCGAACGAAGCCATAATGACCGGGTGCATGTCCCAGTTCCAGGCACGCCCATCAGCATCCTGAGCCGGTCCGTTGAGACGCAGTGTCTCCAGCAAGGCATACACAGCCAACCCCGCCAGCGCCAACACGGTGATCTCACCGAGGGTATCGAAACCACGGAAATCCACCAAGATCACATTCACCACATTGCTACCGCCACCACCCGATACGCTATTGGCGAGGAAAAAGTCGCCAATGCTGTTGTGGGGACGGGTCAACACAGCCCAGGCCAGGGCGCCCACGCCACCGCCAACCAGCAGGGCAAGCAGCGCGTCCCGACTGCGGCGCAGCGGATGAGATTCAGCAGGCGAGTGTTGGGGCAGGAAATAGAGCGCCAGCAGCAGCAGCACCACTGTCACCGCTTCCACTAACAGTTGGGTCAGGGCGAGGTCCGGCGCGGAGAATTTGACAAAAATCAGCGACACCACCAACCCCACCACACCAATCAGTATCAGGGCGGTGAAGCGCTGTCGGTGCAGGATTACAACCGCGATAGACATCAGCATCAGGACCAGAGCAGCCAACAGGCTAACACCATCCACCGGCAGCAGCGGACGTGAACCCGTCAGCACCGCGCCACTACCACTCCATCCGGACCAACCCAGTATCAGGGCAAAGGCGACAAACACAAACACCATGCGTTGCAGGGAGCCGACATCCAGCCACCCGGTGACCCACCGGGCAACGGCCATCAGCCCCTGCAGCAGAGCGTTGTAGACCCGGCGGGCATCAAACCGATCCTCGTAACGGTCGTGCCAGACCAGCAGCGGTCGACGGACGTTGTAAAGCAGCACACCACCCACCAAGGCAATCACACTCATCCACAATGCCGGGGTGAAACCGTGCCAGATCGCCAGGCTATACTCCGGCAATGCCGTCTGCAGGGTGCCCGCCGCCGCCACCGACAGAAGCGGCGCCACGGTCTGCGCCGGGAAAATCCCCACCAGCAGACACAACACCACCAGCACCTCCACGGGAACCTTCATCCAGCGTGGCGGTTCATGGGGCACCCGGGGCAAGTCGGTAGGTGGGCCACTAAAGAACACATCATGGATGAAGCGTAATGAGTAGGCCACGGCGAAAATAGCCGCCACAGTCACCGCCACCAGCAGCAACCAGCCAAAGCTCTGGTGTGATGCCAGCTCGACAGCCTCAACAAAAAACATCTCCTTCGACAAAAAGCCATTAAACAGCGGCACCCCGGCCATGGAGGCCGCGGCCACCATGGCGAGAGTGGCGGTAAACGGCATAAATTGCCAGAGCCCATGGATGCGGCGCATATCGCGGGTTCCTGTCTCATGGTCGATGATGCCAGCCGCCATAAACAGAGAGGCTTTGAAAATAGCGTGATTAATAATGTGGAATACCCCGGCGACCACAGCCATCGGCGTGCCGATGCCAAACAGCAGAGTAATCAAGCCCAGATGGCTGATAGTGGAATAGGCCAACAGACCTTTCAGGTCATGTTTGAACAACGCCGTGATCGCACCCAACAGGAACGTACACAAACCTGCCCCACCGACCAACCAGAACCACTCCGGCGTACCCGATAGCGCCGGAAACAGGCGTGCCAGCAGAAACACTCCCGCCTTCACCATGGTGGCCGAATGCAGATAGGCCGACACCGGGGTGGGTGCCGCCATGGCGTGCGGCAGCCAGAAATGGAAGGGAAACTGGGCCGATTTGGTAAACGCCCCGAGCAATACCAGAATCAAAGTTGGCAGATAGAGCGGATGGGCGCGGATGAGATCACCCGAGGCCAGAATCACGGATAGTTCGTAACTGCCAGTGATCTGGCCCAGCAACAAAATCCCCCCCAGCAGGGCCAGACCACCAGCACCCGTCACCGCCAACGCCATGCGTGCGCCGGTACGCGCCATCTCACGCTCACGCCAGTAAGCGATCAACAGGAATGAAGAGAGGCTGGTCAACTCCCAGAAAATCAGCAGCTGGATCAGGTTCTCGGAGAGCACCACCCCCAGCATGGAGCCCATGAACAGCAGCAGATAGGCATAGAGACGGCCCATGCTGTCGCGCTCCGAGAGGTAATAGCGGGCGTAGAGGATCACCAAGAGGCCGATCCCCAGGATCAGCCCGGCAAACAACAGCCCCAGCCCATCCAGACGGAATACCAGATCAAGCCCTACCGACGGCATCCAGACAAGACGCTGTACAAGGGTCACGCCAGCAAACGGCCCCGACAGCAGCGGCAACAGCCAAGCCACTGAGGCCAAAGCCACACCGCCCGCCGCCCACGCAGCATGGGAGCGTCCGAAGCGGGAGACCCAAGCCACCAGAATGGCGCCCAGGAAAGGGGTAAGGACAGCAAGAAGCAAATTCATGAAAGGACAATTCTACCGAACGTGAAGCGTGCCAGCAGTATACCCCTAAATATCAAGCGCTAACATACTGACCACGGGGCAAGCGCAGTCACTCCGCATTATTTGTAGTAGTCGCGACTTAATCTGCTCATTGAATAGGCGCGCCAGCGGCCTTTATCCGGCAGGATCAATATCTTCTGATGGCCAAAACGGGTATCCTATTGGCCGATATTATCGGTTACCTCTGACTCCATTTTGCTTCAAACAGTAAATAGGCCCACACTCAATTGAAAAAGCCTCAGATCCCCAACATACAGCGCTATCTGATCGCGGGCGTCATCACCGCCATCCCGATCTTGATCACCTGGTTGGTCTTCGACTTCATCTTCCGCCAGCTCTCACGTCTCGGGCTACCTTGGGTGCGCGCCTTCTTCAATGGCATAGGCCAATACCTGCCCGAACTGAGTCAGTGGCTGCTGCAGTCGTGGTTTCAGTACATTCTGTCGGTTGTGATTACCGTGGCGGCACTCTACCTGCTGGGGTGGCTTGCCACCCGTGTCATCGGTCTCAAAATTTTAGCGTGGATGGATATCTTTATTAATAAAATCCCGCTGTTACAGACCATCTACGGCTCGACCAAAAAACTGCTCACGGTACTGCAACAGAAGCCAGAAAAGCTCCACCGGGTAGTACTCATTGAGTTCCCATCGCAGCACATGAAGACCGTGGGTTTTGTCACCCGGGTCATGATCGATGAGCACACGGGCCAAGAGCTGGCGGCAGTCTACGTGCCCACCACCCCCAATCCCACCTCGGGCTATCTGGAGATCGTGCCGGTGGAAAACCTGGTCTCCACCGACTGGACCATGGAAGAGGCAATGACGTTTATCATCTCCGGCGGCGCCATCGCTCCAGCCAAGATCAGTTACTACAAAAACAACCAGAAGGGCACATCTACCACTCCAGCTGAATCGACAGCGGCTGCCGCAACACCACCGCCTCAGGAGTGAGGCGAGCAGCCCAGGCCAGCGCCTCCACCCCGGCGGCGATGGCCTGTTTCAGGGTCTCGGCATAAACAGGGTCGATCTCGTGGGCCGGGCGGAACCCCGTCACATCTTCACGCTGCACACAAAAAAAGATCACGCCCCGCCCGCCCTCCTTCACCACCTGCATCAACTCACGCAGATGTTTGGTGCCACGGGCAGTCACCGCATCAGGAAATATCGCCAGATCACCACGCCGCGCCGTGACATTTTTCACCTCGACATAACAGGGTGGCAGATCGGCACTCTCAAGCAGGATATCGATGCGGCTACGCTCCTGCCCGTAAGGGACCTCGGTACGCAGCTTTGCATAACCACTAAGTGAAGCCACCACGCCGTCACGGATCGCCTCCACCGCCAGCTGGTTGGCCAGGCCAGTATTCACTCCCACCAGCCCGCCAGAGGCCAGTTCACTCAGCTCCCAGCTGTAACGGTATTTACGGGTCTCGCTGGCAGTATCACGAATCCAGACATAACTGCCTGGCTCGGCGCACCCCAGCATGCTGCCGGTATTGGGGGTGTGCACGGTGATTTCACTACCATCCGCCAGGATGACATCCCCCAGAAAACGTTTATAACGTTTAATCAGGGTGACACGCTGAAGTGGGCTAGAATATTTCATGTCTGTGTTTTGCAACGGGAATTGAGATGAGCAATGCCATTATCCTGATCTTGATCGCCGGCGGCTGGGGCGGCTACTTTCTATTGCATTCGTTATTGGCCAGTCAGGCAATCAAGGGGAGATTTTCGCGGCAGCGCTGCTATCGACTCAGCTATAACCTGATCGCCTTGATCACCCTGCTGCCATTGATCTGGTTACACACATTATATAGAGGACAAATGGTGATCCAGTGGCAACCCCCTTGGACATGGCTGGCCGGGTTGATGAGTCTGGCTGCGCTCGCCTGCTTTCTCTGGACGCTACGTTACTATGATCTGGGTGAGTTCAGCGGTTGGCGCACCTGCCGTGATGGCAGAAAGGATGTGACGGAGGAACGGCTGGTGATATCACCACCACACCGCTACGTACGTCACCCCTGGTATAGCTGCGCCCTGGTATTGATCTGGTGTCACGACATGAATCTGGCGCAACTGCTCACCGCTACCCTACTCAGCGTTTACCTTGTGATCGGCTCACGCCTTGAGGAACGGCGCCTGATTGATGAGTATGGCGACCAGTACAGGGAGTACATCAGATCTGTTCCAGGGCTCATTCCGCTGCCCTGGAAAAGGCTCAGCCGGGAAAAAGCAGACCGGCTTATGAGCCGGATGCCTCCTGACTAGCGGTGGCTAACCGCAAAGTATCACCGCCAAAACGCTGATTAAAAGGTCTGACAACGGCTTCAAGATTATCTTTGGTATGCAGCACATATTTGAAAGATTGTGGCTCCTCGATGCGATATGACGAACGCAAGCCAATATTGTAGGCCACTAAGGCACGCTCAGTGAGCCCCACCCGATTGCTCAACTGCAACAGGAACTTTGAGGCAATCCGGATATTGAACTCATCATCGGAGAGCAGTTTGACGATCAGCTCTTCATCGGCGCGAAATTTACCAAATTCATCATATTCATTAAGTACATCACGCGAGGCGGTGACCTTCACCTGCATGACCCCATACGAGCGTTTACCCACGGGCGCCGTCATGTGGCCCATACGTCCCAACAGACCGGCGATGGTCTCCTGCATCAGAATCGCCTGCAACAGCTCGGCATGTTCGTGACCACCATCTTTAAAACCGATCTCATACGCCATCCGCAACAGACTCATCTGCTCCTGAGTCAACCAACCTTTGCCCAGAGGGTTCCAAAAAAGAGGATTGTCACGGGTGAACTGAGCCGCAGAGGCAGTAAAGTTGGTGCGGCTGTAGTGACCAACTCCCTTGGCATCTTGAGTCGCCACGCCACACGCGGCGGGATCATCACTCAGGGCCAGATCCGGACCATTGACCGCCATGCCTGACTGGCTGAAAACAATCACCGTCACACTGGAGGCGATAAAAAGCGCCACTAAAAATATTGATTTTAAATGTCGCAAAGGGAATATTTTATTTGTCTTCGATATAGCCATACAGGCACCTCACAGTAATTAGCTGTTGCCTACCTTGGCCAACGTATTGGGATATCCACCATCTAGCCGGGGGGACAAATCACGGTATTAGGCAGATGCCTTATTAACCGTAGCGGCATTTTAACACAAATTATTGATGGATATTTATTCCTTAAAAATCAACTAGTTGAAAAAAACAGGTAGGCAAAAAGTGAACCATTACAGTCTTAACCCCCTAAAAAGAAAGGCAATTTTCTGATTATCTGGACATCTCACTAATGCCGTCGCATCTGCCAAACCGTCTCCGCCAACGCCGTCAGACCGCGCTGACGGAAACGGAGATTATCATCAAGCGTTGGCAACGAGGCCAACTGCTGCACCTCAAAATGGGGGCCATAAAGGGCCATCACCTCGGCCTCTGGGACACTGAACGGTGGCCCCGGCATCTCATACTGCGGGTACTCCATGGTCACCAACAGTATCTGCGCGCCACTCGGTAGCAACTCCGCCATCTGTGCCACATAGGCGGAGCGCATCTCTGGCGGCAGGGCGATAAGGGCGGCACGATCGAACACTGCCGTCACCCCTTTCAGAATCGCCTGGGTGAGCTGAAAGTAGTCGCCCACCAGCAGGCTGATACCGTCGCCCTGAAAGTTGATGAACGGGCCGGCAGGCAGGCAGAGACACTCCAGACCATTCTCTTCCCAGAATGCCAATACCGCCTGGTCACTGAGTTCAATGCCGACAACGGTGTGCCCCTGCTGGCGCAACCAGAGCAGATCGAGGCTCTTGCCGCAAAGTGGCACAAAGACCGATTCGCTGCCCGTCAAACCGAGCTGCTGCCACTGCTCGGTCAGATAGTTATTGAACTGCGGCTGGTGAAAACCAATCTCGCCACGCTGCCAACGCTCCAGCCAAAACTCACCTTTCATTGTTCCACCTCTGCAAACTCCACCAGATAACCACCAAACTTACGGATATTGATCACACCGCTATCGAAGATCAGGTACTGCCCTTTGATGCCATCAAGACGTCCTGTCACCACCGCGTTTTTATCAAAACTGAGTGAGGCGACCTTGACGGGATAGGTTGTCACCGGATACTCAATCTGTTGCTGCGCCTCATCACCCAGTATGGCAATCGCCGCGTCACCAAAACGTCCCTTCAACTCTTTGATCTCCACGGCACAGCTGGCCAGCAACTCATCGCGCACCTGCTCCAGCGCCACACTCTCCGCCGCGCCTTTGAGCATCTTGCGCCAGTCGGTGCGATCGGCCACATGCTGCTTCAGCGCCACCTCCACCAACCCTGACTGAAGGCGGTTAGCCACCCGCAGGATCGGCAATGCCTCGGTCGCCCCCTGATCCATCCAGCGGGTTGGGATCTGGCTGCCACGGGTGATGCCAACTTTGATGCCCGAGGAGTTGGCAAGGTAGACATAGTGTTCCTGAAAACAGTTGCGCTGCCCCCACTCAGGGTCGCGGCAGGTACCCGCCTCGTAGTGACAGGTCTCAGGTTTGACGATGCAGCTGTCACACTCCGGCAGATCGCGGAAACAGGGGTAGCAGTAACCCTGACCAAAGCTCTTGCTGCTCTTGCGGCCACAATGTACGCAGTGAATCTCACCACAGTAACGCAGCTGTATCGAGCGGCCGACATATTGATTCAGCGCCACCTGCTGATCACCAAGGCGCAGCAGATACTCCACCGGCGGGCCGAGGCGTGTCACCATCTTGCGCAGATTGCCGCGGATCATCAGGCCAACCCTTTTGAGACCACCTCGCGGGTATCTCTGGAGAGTTTGGGCAGCTCCAGAATCCGGCTCAACTCGGCACACATCAGCTGCTGACGCTGCTGATCAAAACGACGCCACTGAATCAGCGGCGCCACCAGCCGTGCCGCCACCTGCGGATTCATGCTATCCAGCACCATCACCTGATCGGCAAGAAAGGTGTAGCCCTCCGCCGTGTGAAAACGGTAAGGATTGCCGTTGACAAAGGTGGAGATCAGCGCCCGCACCTTGTTGGGGTTTTTGAGGGTGAAGGCCGGATGCTGCATCAGCGCCTGGATGTCGGCGAGCGTTTTGGGCAGTCGCGACATCGCCTGCAACCCCAACCACTTGTCGACCACCAGCGGCTCACCCTGCCACTTGTCATAAAAACGCTCCAGCGCATGTAGACGTTTGTCACAATCGATGTCGGTAAGGCAGCGCAACGCCGCCATCACATCGGTCATATTCTTGGCGCTGCTGAACTGGGCATAACAGAGTTCGACTACCGCCGGATTTTCGCTGGTGGCGAGTAGAGCGAGGCAGGCGTTTTTCACCGCGCGACGGCCGATGCTCTCGGCCTTGACGTTATAGTTGCCCTGCTCCAGATGATCCTCATAGTTCTGGCACAACAGCGCCTCGTGGTCGTGGGTCAACGCACTGCGCAGCAGCCAGCGCGCCTCGTGTACCGCAATCGGATCAACCACCAGCATGGTTTCGGAGATGTAGTTCTCGGTCGGCAGGATCAAGGCCGTGGCCTTGAGATTGAGGTCGCCCTCCTGCTCTGCCAGGATCTTGCCAAAGGCGCTGGAGTAATGGGTATAACTCTCGCCCAGCGCCGTCAGATCAAACTCACCGCCATTGGCCCGCTGCGCGATCAGACCATGCAGCAGCGCCAGCGCCAGCTGCTGGTTGGCATTCCAGCGATTAAAGGAGTCACTGTCACGGGCCATCAGGAAGGCCAGCTCTTCACTGCTGTAGCTGTAGTGGAGCTTCACCGGCGCCGAGAACTGACGCAGCAGCGATGGCAGCGGTTTTTGTGGGAGGTTGATGAAACGGAAACTCTGCTCTTCTGCGTTGCACTCCAGTACCCGCGATGAGCCCACTGCCTTTGACTCCCCCTCCAGCTGCAACGGGCAGTCAGAACCATCTGGCGCAAGCAACCCCACCGCAACAGGAATGTGGAACGGCAGCTTGCTCTCCTGCCCCGGAGTTGGAGGGCAGCTCTGGCGAACCGTCAGGGTCAAGCTCTGGGCTGCGGCATCATATTGGGACGAGCAGTCAAGCACAGGTGTACCGGACTGGCTGTACCAACGTTTGAACTGGGTCAGATCAATGCCGTTGGCATCTTCCATGGCGCGGACAAAATCCTCTGTGGTCACTGCCTGGCCATCATGGCGTTCAAAGTAGAGATCACTGCCCTTGCGGAAACCCACCGCCCCCACCAGGTGGGAGATCATGCGTACCACCTCGGCGCCCTTTTCATAAACAGTGAGGGTGTAAAAGTTGTTGATCTCGACATAGGACTCGGGCCGCACCGGGTGCGACATTGGCCCGCCATCCTCGGCAAACTGGTAGCTGCGCAACCGGTTGACATCGTCGATGCGTTTCACCGCCCGCGAAAAGAGGTCAGAGGTGAACTCCTGATCGCGAAAGACCGTAAAACCCTCCTTAAGGCTCAACTGAAACCAGTCGCGGCAGGTGACACGGTTGCCCGACCAGTTGTGAAAATATTCGTGGGCGATGACACTCTCAATGCCGATGAAGTCGGCGTCGGTAGCGGTATCAGGACGCGCCAGCACATACTTGGAGTTAAAGACGTTAAGCCCCTTGTTCTCCATCGCCCCCATGTTGAAGTCATCCACCGCCACAACCATGTAAATATCAAGATCATATTCCCGGCCATAGACCTGTTCATCCCACCGCATGGCGCGTTTAAGTGACTGCATGGCATGGTCACACTTGTCGAGGTTATGGCTCTCAACATAGATCCGCAGCTCAACCTCACGACCACTCATGGTAGTGAACTCGGACTCTATAAACTCCAGCCGCCCCGCCACCAATGCAAACAGGTAACACGGTTTTTTGAACGGATCCTGCCAGGTGGCGCTGTGGCGACCATCACCCAACTCGGCCTGGGCCACCAGATTACCGTTGGAGAGCAGCACCGGATATCTGGCCTTATCAGCAACGATGGTGGTGGTGAAGAGTGTCATCACATCCGGGCGATCAAGGTAATAGGTAATCTTGCGGAACCCCTGTGCCTCGCACTGGGTGCAGAAGTTACCGCTCGACTTATAAAGACCATCAAGCGAGGTGTTCTCCTGTGGCTTGATGATGGTCTGGATCTCCAGTACAAAAACATCCGCAACTTCGGGAATCGTCAGCGACTCTTCATCGACCTCGTACTGCTCCTCCGTCAGCACCCGGCCATCAAGTTTGACCAGCGCCAACACCAGATTACGACCATCCAGCCGTAGAGGCCCATCACCCACCCCATCACGTCGCATGTTCATGGCCGTGGTGACGATCGTCTGCTGCTCGTCCAGCTCAAAGTGCAGCTTTACCTTATCAATCACAAAGGGAGGTGCCGTATATTCCTTGAGATAAATCGTCTTCAATGTTGTGCTAGTCATATCTATTTCACCAGGGGATGCGCAAGCGCGTCAGCCAGCGTGCCCACCGCGATGGCGTAACGGCTGGAGCGATTCCAATCAAGAATAGTGCGGAAGTTGTCATAGACCAGAAAGACGCGGGCATCATCTGCATCATCAGGGCGCACCAGCGATGCTTCGATATCGACCAGCGGCAGATCAGAGTCATTCAGGCGTCTCACGCCCATGGCGTTCCAGTCGGCCAATGACTTTTTAATATCAAGCGAAAAAAGTTTGCCATCAAACTCACCGGGTAGCTGCACCTCACGTCCCCAAATCTGTTTATCGGACCAGCCCACCGAGGAGAGGTAATGCGCCGCCGAGGCAAAGACATCGGCCTTGGAGTTCCACAGATCAATACGGCCATCACCATCAAAATCGACGGCATACTTACGGAAGGTGGAAGGCATAAACTGCGCCTGACCCATCGCACCCGCCCAGGAACCCTTCATGTTTTCCGCTTCAATGTTGCCATCTTCAAGAATCTTCAGCGCATCAAAAAGCTGGCTGCGGAAAAAGGCACTACGGCGGCCATCGTAGGCCAGCGTGGAGAGGGCAGCGATGACATTATTGCCCCCTGTAAAACGGCCATAATCGGTTTCGATACCCCAGAAGGCCACCAGATAGTTAGGCGGCACACCATATTTCTGGTAGACCTTTGCCAGTAGCTCGGCATTCTCTTCCAGCTTCTGGCGTCCCAGATCGATACGGCGTTGCGAGATGGCGTTTTTAAGGTATTGGTCCAGTGTCAGCGAGAACTCCGGCTGTTTACGGTCGAGTTCAACCACCCGTGCAATCGGTTCCACCCCGGCAAAGGCACGCTCCAGCGTCTGGGCGGATATGCCCTTTGTCAACGCCTCACTCTTAACCCCGGCCACCCATTGTTCAAAACTTGGCGTCTCAGCGGCCAGCGCCGCCGTGTTCATCCAGACCAGACCGGCCAGCAACCCACTCACTATCATCTTCAATCTCACTGTCACTCCTTTGCCCAACTAAAAATAATGCCAACGATTCTAGCAAACTATTCACATCCACCCCTGCCTAACCCACAGATGCACCTTCATATCACCCGTTTATTCAACAGAGTTAGCGCTGTAGAATGAGGCAATATTTCATATCAAGAGTTCAAGGAGAGAGAAATGGCACGTACCCTTTCAACCATGCTGGAGCTGGGCACCAGCGCCCCACCGTTCCGCCTGCCGGACACACACGGCAAACTGATCAGCCGTGATGATTTTAAAGATGACAAAGGGCTGCTGGTGATCTTTATGTGCAACCACTGCCCCTACGTCATCCACCTGCGCCAGGCATTGGCCGCCTTTGCCCTGGAATATCAACCCAAGGGGCTGGCGATAGTCGGCATCAACAGTAACGATGCTGCCAATTACCCCGACGACTCCCCAGAGAAGATGGCAGTCGAGGCGGCAGACGCTGGTTATACCTTTCCCTACCTCTTTGATGAAACACAAGCGGTGGCCAAGGCCTATCAGGCCGCCTGCACCCCGGATTTTTTCCTTTTTGAAAACAGTGGGCACGGCGACATGAAACTAGCCTATCGTGGCCAGTTCGACGACAGCCGCCCCAAAAGCGACGTGCCTGTCACCGGCAGGGATCTACGCAGCGCCGTCGATGCACTGCTGGCCAACCACCCGATCACCGCCGATCAAAAACCGAGCATGGGCTGCAATATCAAATGGAAGCCGGGACAAGAACCCGATTACTTCGGCTAATAAAACAGCAAAGCCACACCCCTCATGGCTGTGGCCTTGCAAACTAAACTACTGGCAAAACCTCAAAGATTGACCTGATCAAAATTTGAGATGGCGTGGTGATCCGAGACATTCACCGACTCATCACGAATCAGTTGCAGCGTCTGCATGCCGGCCACCCGGGCGGCATTCAACTCCTCAGAGATATCCGACAGGAAAAGAATAGCGTCTGCCGGCAAACCGATCTGCTCAACGATATTAAAATAGGCATCCACCTCACGTTTGTTGCCGATGGTGGTATCAAAATAACCGCTGAAGAGCGGTGTCAGGTCACCAAAATCACTGTAGCCAAAAATCAGCTTCTGCGCCTGCACCGATCCCGATGAGAAGATATAAAGCTTGATCCCGTGCTCATGCCAGCTGCGCAAATTACGGGCGGCATCTTCGTAAACATGGCCGGTAAAATCACCGTTTTTGTAGCCCGCCGCCCAGATCATGCCCTGCAACGCCTTGAGTGCAGTGAACTTTTGATCCTCATCAATCCAGAGCAACAACTGCTTGATCAACGCCTCCAGCTCAAGCGGCTCACCAACCACTATCCGAACCTCATCAAGCAGCGCAGCCACCTGCGGCTCCTCAGCATGGGTAGCAACAAATTCCGCAATATGATCGCGGGCATAAGGAAAGAGCAGCTCTTTTACAAAGGAGATCGAGGAGGTTGTCCCCTCAATATCAGTGAGGATTGCCTTGATCATGACTGCAAAAATGCCTCAAAGGTGGGATAGGATTTGGCAATGGCATCGCCGCTATAATTCGCCACCCACCCCTCTGGCGAGGTAAATAGTCGAATACATTTAAAGTCAGGTTCGGCACCCATATCAAACCAGTGTTTGGTAGCCGCAGGCACACTGATCAGATCGCCCTGTTCACACATCACGCCGTAAACCTTATCCCCGGCATGAATATAAAAGAGCCCCTTGCCTGCAACAAAAAAGCGCACTTCAAAGTCGCTGTGAATATGCTCATCGAGAAATTTTTGACGTAGCGCCTGGCGCTCAGGGTGGTCGGGACGTAACGCGATGACGTCGACAGATTGAAAACCATACTCACTCATCAACGCATCGACTGAGGCTCTATAGCACTCAATCACCTCTGCCTGAGTCGCTGCAACAGACAACGGTTGATGCGCCTGCCAGCGCTCAAAACGGATGCCAATACTACTGAGTCGGCTGGCAATCTCGTCATGATTCTGGAGATCCTCCAGACGCTGCTGATTGGTAGCGGAAAATATCTTCAGTTTACTCATCTCTTCCTCCATTAAGCCCCATGAACGCAGATCGCAGCTGAACCCTTTTGCGCCGCAGGTCAGCTAATTGTGTGGCGGGCCGATAACTTATTTAACAACCCCGAAGTTTAACGCTAGCGATGGGGACGGTAACGTGGAGGTGCTCCATGAAAACGTGTGTTAACAGACTATTAGTGATATTGCTTCTGATCCTGCCCGCCTACGGGGCAGCTTATGAACAGACCCCAGCTACCCCACATGAAACGCTCTGTTATGGTCGCGCCATGATCGGTTTTGACTCGGTTATCAACTCGCGCCTCGGTGTACCCGCTGAACATGCCCTAAATCTGGCGGCAATGACCCGTTCACCCGCCATGTCAAACGGCGTGGTCTATTCCAAAGCCATGCTCAACACCATTTGGGACGCCTACTTCTGGCAGGAGACCCCTCACAGTTATGCGCTCAAGGTGTTTTATCGCTGCGCCACGGAGCAGACTACACTCCGTAGCGCCAGCAACGACTGGTTGGTTACTGAGGGGTACTAGGTTTTATTTTTAACAATTCAATATCAAAAACCAGCGTTGCATCAGGACCGATCATGGCGCCAGCGCCACGCTCACCGTAAGCGATATTTGCTGGCACAACAACCTGCCACTTGGCCCCTTCCTTCATCATCGGCAATACCTCCTGCCACCCCTGAATCACACCGTTAACCGGGAAGGTGGCAGGCTGGCCACGTTTGATAGAGCTGTCAAATTCAGTACCATCAACCAACGTACCGCGGTAATGAACCTCAACAGTATCAGTCAGTTTAGGGGACTTACCCTTGCCCGCAGTAATAACTTTATATTGCAGGCCACTGGCTGTCTGTTTTACTCCACTCTTTTTAGCGTTGGCCGCCAGGAACTTGGCCCCATCACTCTTGTTAGTTGCGGAAACTTTCTTGCCCTCTTCCATACGTTGTTGCTGTATGCGGGTTAGGGTCCCCTGAATCTCCTCTTGTGACAGCTTCGGACTTGCACCGCTGTAGAGATCACGGAAACCCATCAGAAACGCAGGCTCCTCCAGCGCCACCCCTTCACCTTTGATCTGTTGCGCCACCTGCATACCAAGGAAGTAACTGAGGCGTTTCTGATCCGTATCCAGTCCTTCGACAGCCTGAGCCTGGCTCATCCCTGCAAACAATACGACTGTTGCTACCGTCAATTTTTTCATGAAAGTCTCTCTGAAATAGTTAATAAAGCGCCTTATGTTGGCACAGTTTAATTACAGTTACAAAATGCGTGCAAAACAGCAATAGTGACATTGCTGGCTAAAAATATATAACACCATAAAATTAAGCTGTTATGATGGCCAGATCGCTAAATATAACGTTATATCCTCCTTTCTGACATGACTATTCGCATCTGGATTATGCTCCTTCTGCTCGCCATCAGCGGCGGCTGCACTAACATGATTGCCGGACGTTTTGCCGACAATCTTGGCGCTGCCATTCTGGCCCAGGATGATCCGGAAACGGTACGTCAGGGGGTGCCTGCCTATCTGATTATGCTCGACAGCCTGGTGTTACAGAGTCCAAACGACGCTGCCATACTCCAGGCCAGCGCCTCACTCCACAGCGCCTACGCCGGACTTTTTGCCCAGAACCCACTTCAGGCCAAACGGCTTTCGAACAAAGCGCGACAACAGAGCAGGAAGGCGCTCTGCGAACGTCAGCCGGCCATCTGTGATCACGATGATGGAGCACTTGGCGAATTTCAAACCAGCCTCGCTAAAGTGAACACCAAGGATATCGCCTATCTGTATACCTACGGCAGCGCCTGGGCCACCTGGATACAGGCCAACAAGGGTGACTGGAACGCCGTCGCCGACCTGCCCAGGGTTGAGGCCATCATGATGCGTATTGTTGCGATCGACGAGAGTTACGAATGGGGCCGCGCCCATCTCTATCTCGGCGTCATCAACAGTCAGCTACCAGCCACGCTGGGAGGGCAACCAGAGAAGGGGCGCGTCCACTTCGAAAAGGCGATTGCCCTCTCTGGCGGCCAGGATCTGATTGCCAAGGTTGAGCTGGCGCGCAACTACGCCCGGCTGGTGTTCGACAAAACACTTCACGACCAGCTGCTTAATGAAGTTCTCACTACCCCGACCACTATCAGCGCGCTGACACTCAGCAATACGTTAGCCAGAGAAGCCGCCAGCGAACTGCTGGCCACATCCGCCGAATATTTTGAGGAGTAATCCGATGTACAAGCTGCTTTCGCTCACCCTCTGTCTGCTGCTACTGGCATTGCAACCGGCGCAAGCCAAAAACTTTAAAATCGCCACCGTTGCCCCCGATGGCACCCGCTGGATGGAAGAGTTGAAGGGTACCGCCAAAGAGATCGAAAAGAGTACTCAGGGACGGGTCACTTTTCGTTTCTACCCCGGCGGCGTAATGGGCAATGACAAAAGTGTGCTGCGCAAGATGCGCATCGGCCAGCTGCAAGGCGGCGCCATCACTGGCGGTGGTCTGGCAGAGATCTACCCGGATGCCCAGGTCTACGGTCTGCCGCTTGCCTTCCGCTCTTACGAGGAGGTCGATTATGTGCGCCAACGGATGGATAAAAAGATCATCAATGGCCTGAGTGATAGCGGCTACATCAGCTTTGGCCTTGGCGAGGGCGGCTTTGCCTATCTGATGTCAGCCAAACCATTGAACAAAATTAACGATCTGAAGCAGTACAAGGTCTGGTCACCGGAAGGGGATGAGTTCAGCCGCGCCGCCTTTGCTGCGATAGGCATCTCGCCGATCCCGCTACCACTCACCGACGTCCTTACTGGACTGCAAACCGGCATGATCGATACTGTCGCTGCCTCCTCCATGGGCGCTATCGCTCTGCAGTGGCACTCTAAAGTTAAACATCTGAATACCACACCGCTCTCCTACCTTTTTGGCACGCTGATCATCCAGCGCAAGGCCTTTGAAGAGCTCAGCGCACAAGATCAGACCACAGTCACCACCCTTCTGCAGGCCACCTTTGCCCGCCTTGACAAGATCAATCGCAAGGATAATGAGCAAGCGCTACAAGCACTCAAACAACAAGGCATCCAGTTTGTAGAGCCGAGCGCTGACGAACAGCAGCAGTGGCAGAACGCAGTCGCTAACGCCACGAAGGCAATGGTCACCAAAAACCTCATTAGCAAAGAGATGGCTCAGTCCCTGCAAGGCACCCTCAACGAATACCGTAATAGCCATAAATAAATGCCAGTGATCAGTAAATTCGGCCGCCTCATCGTTTACATTGAGGAGAGTCTGCTGGCGTTAATGCTGGGACTAATGATCATCCTCGCCACGACCCAGATCTTTATGCGCAACCTCTGGGGCGCGGGGATCGACTGGAGTGATCCGCTACTCAGAGTACTGGTGCTGTGGCTCGGTCTGTTGGGGGCCATGGCGGCAACCCGTGACGGCAACCACATCAAGATCGACCTGCTCTCGAAACTGCTGCCGGCTACAGCGACACGTTTTCTTACCCCCTTCACCAACTTTGTCAGCGCCACCATCTGCGCCAT
>CAMTXZ010000044.1:0-1107 GCA_947085765.1 uncultured Chromatiaceae bacterium
ATGAGCAGGGCGGGGGTTGTGTTGTCGTTTGAAAAACGGTGGTTGATGCCGATCCAGGCGTCGGAAAACTTTTCACTGCTGTTGGCGGTGGGGCCGTCGGCATCGAGCGTGCGTGTACTCTGTGCGACTGCGCCGAGGCGGGCGAATAGTTCTGTGTCCAGGCTCATGCCGTAACGTACGCCGGACGAGAGTGCGAGCAAATCTAAGTTTTGCCGGGCTTGGCCTACAGCGACAGGTACGGAGATAAATTGGCCGGGACCGATTTGAATCGTGCCATAGCGGGAGTCGACGTTGCGTCGATCACTATTGGCATAGACAAGATTTACATCGGCGCGCCAGCGTTTTTCAGCGGTGAGCAGGTCTTCAATGGTGAGAGTCAGACCTGCATGCGCGATATTCGTCAGGCAGGTGAAAAAAAGCAGCGATACGGTGATGCCGTATCGCTGCTGAATAGGTGATCATTCCATGATCAAATCAACATCCGTGTAAAAATTTCAAGGGCATTATTTGACGATTAGGTGTGATTTGTAAATATGTACTTTGAGTATGAGTTTAAACCGATTAAACCGATTAAATTTTCATCTTAAGGTGATTTTGTGAGCGTAAATTAAATGAAACTTTGTGGTGGTATAGCGTTCCATCTTTATTGTGTCAGACCAGTAGTGGGCAGAGAGTCCTGCCTTGAGTTTTAGGTGGGTGATGAAGTCGATTGGTTCTGGAATTTGTTGCCACACGCTCGGTAGGAATGTGGCCTGTGCCGGGCCGTCACTTAATATGAGTCCATCAATGTTGGGGCGTAGTTGCGCGAGCAGCTCTTTTTCAGAGTTAAAATTCATCTCTTCAGTTGGGTTTAGGATGGAGATGTCTATTTCGATGTTTTTGAATTCAGTAGCCGTGAGTGGTGCAAAACGTGGGTCGGAGAATGCGGCGGCATAGGCGTTGTGTGCAACATCTATGATTAGTGGTTGGCAGGCTTCAAGCGTGCCGATGCAGCCGCGCAGTTCACCATACAGATAAAGTGTGACAAAGCTGGCGCGCTGCTCCTCTATTTTTGGTTCATATCTGTTTAAATCTATCCGCTTTTCACTGCCATTGGCCAGGCCATAG
>CAMTXZ010000045.1:0-4274 GCA_947085765.1 uncultured Chromatiaceae bacterium
AGGCCCACTTGATGCGACTGTTGCCGATATCCAAAAGTAGATTCATCTGGTTACACCGCCGGTCTCAGGCTTACTTCACCGGAATGAAAACGACGCGCCACTCCATCCACCTCAACTATAATAGCGCCACTCGGATCAATCCCTTGGGCTTGCCCCATTATCGCCTTGTCGCCATGTAGAATAACCACCGACTGCCCAACATAGGCATCGGCTTCTAGCCACTCGGGGATGAATGATTCCAAACCGCCGGCCTGAAACTGGTGGATAGATAGCAACAGATGGTGCAACACAACGCCGGCGACACGATTGCGTGACAACGGCGGCACCACGATGTCGTTGAGCGCCACCCACGGCTGATCAATGGCAACACCATCATTAACCATGTTTACATTCATACCAATACCGATCACCACGTGATAGGGACCACCACTCTCACCGCTCATCTCCAATAGAATCCCGGCCAACTTGCGCCCCTGCCACAAAACGTCATTGGGCCATTTCAACTCCGCATCGTTGATGCCGAGCTGCCGCAAGGCGCGGATAAGCGCCACACCAATCGCCAGCCCCAGGCCGGAGAGCAGCGCCGGACTCATCTCAAAACGCCAATAGAGGGAGAGATAAATATTACGCGCAAAGGGCGACACCCACTCACGGCCGCGCCGACCACGCCCAGCCGTCTGCCGCTCGGCAAAACAGGCATGACCACTACTGAGACTCCCGAGCTGTTCCAGCAGATGACGATTAGTAGAGTGAATCTCAGGATGAAGTTCAAGCGCCGTTAGCCGTGAACGACTCACCTCATCCATCGCCGCCTCGATAAGATGTTGTTCCAACAGCTCAACAGCCATCGCCAAACGATACCCCTTACCACTCACCGAGTAACACTCTATCCCCAATGTTTGCAGGGTCTGCATATGCTTCCAAATCATCGTACGACTCACACCAATCGCCCGCCCCAGCGCCTCACCGGAGTGAAAACGGCCATCCGCCAGAATACTAAGCAACTCGATTTTTGCAGCCATTGGAAGATGTTAACAGGGGGTCCATCATAACGGGATAAATTTGCCCTACCACAAAAAAGCCAAGGGCCGCACTTGGCAGCCCTTGGCTTTTAACAACAATAGTACAAATTAGAGCGTTTGGGCGTGTTTGCCCAGGTAATCGGCAACACCTTCGGTTGTCGGCTTCATACCAACATCACCAGGTTTCCAACCAGCAGGGCAGACTTCGCCATGCTCTTCGGTGAACTGCAGGGCATCAACCAGACGCACCATCTCATCAACATTACGACCCAATGGCAGGTTGTTGACAGTCTGGGACTGAACCACTCCCTCTTTGTCGATCAGGAAAGAGGCGCGCAGAGCAACACCAGCCTCTGGGTGAACAACGTCATACGCTTCCTGAATTTCATGCTTCACGTCAGCCACCATAGGGAACTGAACGCGGCCGATACCACCCTTGTTAACGGGAGTTTCGCGCCAGGCAAAATGGGTGAACTGTGAATCGATGGAGACACCAACCACGTCAACACCACGCTTCTTCAGCTCAGCAACACGGTGGTCATGAGCGATGATTTCAGACGGGCAGACAAAGGTGAAATCCAGTGGCCAGAAAAACAAAACAACATAGCGGCCTTTAAGATCTGACAGCTTGAAGTTTTCGTTAATGGTGCCATCGGCCATCACAGCGGCGGCAGTAAAATCGGGTGCAGGACGTCCTACGAGTACGCTCATATAAAATCTCCCTGTGTATGTTGAAAATAGACCGGCTAGACTAGTTCTAAAACTGACCGCCTACAGTACCTACTTTCAACAACAAAAGCAACTCAAGCAATCCATCCGCAAGGCTCTTGAAAACCTGTTAACCGCAACCCTAAGCGCCAGCTCAAACAAATCCTGCTGCTGCGACCCGTTCAATTAATAATAGAAACATCAACGTTTAGACAACCAGCTATTACGCCATTGAAGAGCGGTCGCATCTATATCATCTTTTTTCAAATTAAGCTCCACCCTATCTGCCGGGGCTGACTGCAAGCGAAGCTCAAAACTCATCAGCTCATCACGCCGAAAGGCGTGCACTGTTATCAGGTCACCCTCACGATACTGCCCCAACAGAACATCAAGAGTACCGTTTGCCACCTTGAGTTGATCCAATGCAATAACCACGTCGCCAGCAGCAAGCCCAGCCAGTTCTGCGGCGCCACCACTAAATATATTTACCAACTTCACCCCTGCTGGATCTGCCGCACTTTTAGCGCCCAGAACAACTCGAGGCGTTGATCGTGCCTTACCGCTGCCACGTCCACCTTTATCGTCAACTGAAAGCGCTGGCCGCAACGCAAACTCTACCCCAACTAGCGCCAACAGTTCGGCAACGGGCAGATCGTCAGTACCATAAAGATACTGTTTAAAAAACGCATCCAGTGAAATACCCGCCACCTCGGCCGCCACTTTTTCGATCACACCCTCTTCAACACCTACGCCAGCTCGGCCATGCTCACTCCACAGCCGCAACATCACATCATCAAGAGAGTGTGCATTTTGGGTATGCTGACGGATGGTCAGGTCCAACGCCAAGGCAATTACGCTGCCTTTTGCATAATAACTAACGATAGAATTGACAGAGCTCTCATCCTGACGATAAAACTTGGTCCACGCATCAAAACTGGAGTCAGCCACCGACTGCTTAAAACGGCCACTACCCATCCATACCCGACTCATGCCTTGCGCCAGCAGATTCAAATAATCCTCCACACCAATCAAACCACTGCGTAGCAGAATCAGGTCATCGTAGTAGGAGGTGATCCCCTCAAATGCCCACAACTGGCGAGTGTATGCCTCTTGCCTCAAATCGTAAGGCATAAAGACCGCCGGTTTTATCTGCTTCACGTTCCAGGTGTGAAAATACTCATGGCTACATAAACCAAGAAATCCTCTATAACTCTCCGATTGTTCACTATAGCCAAGCAGGGGTAGGTCAGTGCGGCTGCACAGTAGACTACAGGAAGCACGGTGCTCTAAACCGCCATAACCATCACCAACCACCATTACCAAAAACAGGTAACGATCCATCTTCGGCAAAGCACCAAAAAAGCGCACCTCTGTTTCACAGATTTTTTTCAGATCAACGCAAAGTCGCTTTATGTCGGCTTTATGGTGGCCAGTAATGGCAATATCATGCGGTACGCCCATCACATCAAATGTTGCCAGAGCAAATATGCCCATCTCAACAGGATGGTCAATCAACTCGTCGTAGCTTTCCGCACAATATCGGCCAAAACCATATGGCTCAGCTCCCGCTGATCTCATAGAGGTTGCCACTCGCCAATTTTCAGCATTAAAAGAGGGCGGCAAAATATCAACCGCAACAGCATCGCTCTCTTTGCCATGAACCATCACAAACACACTCGTGCCATTAAAATAACCATGCGTAGTATCCAAATGGGCAGTACGCACAGAGAGATCCCATGCGTAGACCTCATAAGATAACGTCAGCACCCCGCTGCATGGAGCCGCATGCCAGGTCGATTTATCCAGTTTGATCAGCTCAATCAATTCACCATTGCAGCTCGCACTAATCGTTACAATATTTTTTGCGAACTCACGAATCATATAACTGCCAGGAATCCATGCTGGCAACGAAAACAGTTGGCCAGCTGCATCAGGCAGCGAAATTTCACAAGTAACAATATATAGGTGAGCGCATGGATTGACAGGTTGAATGGTGTAATGCATCAAAGGCCCCAAAAATCACAAACCAAAAGAGACTAACAATCTACTACTAAAACGATATTAAAAACCGAACCTTATGCAGAAAATAAAAAAGCCGGCATAAAAGCCGGCTTCCATTTTATACAGGTCTGTTAATTCAAGCGGTTATCCCGCCAGACTCATGCCGACAGCTAACAAAACAGCTGTTGCAATCAGGATAGCAACAACAATCAGGCCATCATCTTGTGTCGCAGCTTTTTTCATTGTCATGCTCATACTCTCCTTGGATTGATGAAAGCAGACCAACAACCGAAAACCTCTCACCTGGGTCTCACTAAATTATTAGCCCTGCACAACCTTACCATCAACAAGGGATAATGAAAACCCCTCCAATTGGCCTGTGTATTATTTATGTTAAATAATGGCTATGTCACTGTTAAGTAGTGGTCTATGCTGTTGTCATACCAATCAATAAGATAGGTGCTGCGATGAAAACCGAAGAATTTCATGTTTTGACGGCAGAGCTTGAGAAATTGACGCCGCATCAAAGGAGTATTTTGGTAG
>CAMTXZ010000046.1:0-5716 GCA_947085765.1 uncultured Chromatiaceae bacterium
ATCGAGCAACATAATCAGTCACCAAAACCTTTTGTTTGGACCAAAAATGTTGGTCAAATAATGGAGAAAGTGGGGCGAGCTAGAGAGATATTACAAAATGTATAATATATTCAGGACACTACACTAGTTACCCAGCGCCATATCCAGCAAGCTGTTGCGCATCTCTTTTTTCAGTGTGAATTCGCTCTTCTCCATCACCCGGCGTAGCGCAGCATCTTCATTGATGCCGGAGACCTCGATCACCCATTGTAGATTGCCACGCTCGTTGTTCTGTTTGTCTGACAGCACCAATCTGATGGTGCCCTGGCCAACGGCCCAGCCATTTTTCTCACCGATAATGGCGCTCTTGATGGTGGCGCTGATTTTATAATCGGCCTGTTTCTCGGTGGCAGGTTTGAGATCGGCAACCTTCAGGGCGCTGGTGAGTGCATTGCCGATTGATTTGGCATTGGCATCATCGACGACGCCGCTGGGGTAGATCTTAAGGTTCACCAGCTGGTTGTTGATATCCTGCCGCAGGCTCTCCAGTTGCCACTGTGGTTCGATGCCCCGCCGGGTGAGGTCAACATCGCGCATCGACTCTTGCATGGAGCTGCGCAGTTGCTGGGCGCGCCAGGCCAGTGCGGTTTGTCCCATCTTGGTGAGCGGGTCCTTACTCTCTTTAGCGGTTTTGATGAACCCTTGGGTATTGGCGTCGAGCATTTGAATTTGATTGCGTAGATAACCGAGGCCGCTGTTGCGTGGCAGGGCAGCGAGGGCGTGGTAGGTATTGCTGCTGCTGTCGTACCACTGGTCGACGATCTCGATCATGTCGAGGATGCGTTCGATCTCCGGTGCAGCGGCCGTCATTCCATCCTCTGGTTGAAAGGTGCGATTGATTTCATAGCCGCCACTCGCCGCCGCCTGACGCTCCGACATGTCGTATTGCGCCAGATCAGTCATGAACATACTGCTTAGTCGGCTCTGCGCCTGCGCTGCTGCGGCGTCGGCGCTGACACCTTGGGTGTGACTGGTGATGTAGTCGAGACGTGAGTAGTTTTTGCTTTCACCCGTGACCCAATCAGGTTGTGGCCGTGCGCCCTCAGCACTTTTGTTGGGGTTGTTACGCTCTGTGACACCATTCTTACTGGTTGTGGTGCTGGTGGCGCAGCCACTGCAAATGAGGGCAATAAGAACGATAGTGCTGGTGAACAACCTGGTCATGAAACTTCTCCCCTTGTCATCTATTTGAGTAGTACCGCCCATGTGGTCCCCACCTGCATGGTCGGTTTGGTGATCTTTTATGTGATCGGATCAACATAAGGTGAATGGTCTCGTTGGTCAACCGAAAGGGTTCATTTGCTGAGGGTGATGACTAAGCTGTCGCTGGTTTTATAGGGGTATAGGTAGGTATCGCATGCTGGGATTAGCTAAGGATGGGTACCTAAGGTTAAGCGCGTTATATAACCACTAGCCTGGTGGTTGGTCTCTTCTTGCGGCTGCATTTTTTAGCTCGTCACTATTGTTGATGTTGATGAAGGCGTCGGTCTGATCGACAAACTCCACCACGCAGTGGCGCTGTTGCACCATCCAGGTATGCACCTTGAGATGCCCCCGAGCCAGTTCGCTATTCAGCGCATCGAGCAGGGTGCGGCGCATCAGTACACACATCTGTTGCAGCCGTTGGCCATCGTGGGCGATGGCGATGTCGGCCTGGTTTTTCTGTAGTGCGGCGTAGAGCCGTGGGCAGAGATCGTTAGGCAGAAACGGTGTGTCACACGGCACTACCAGCGCCAGTTCGGTAGTGGTGCTGGCAAGTGCGGCGGCGATGCCGGCCAGTGGCCCGAGCCAGGGGCCGCGTCCATCTTCAATCACACCATGCCCCAGCGCCCGGTATTGTTCGAGATTACGATTGGCGCTGATGATCACACTGCTCACCTGTGGCGAGATCGTCTCAGCCACATGCGCCACCAGCGGTTTTCCATTCAGCAGCAGCAGCCCCTTATCGGCGCCGCCGAAGCGTTGCCCCTGGCCACCGGCGAGGATGATGCCGCTGATCTGTTGTTGAAATGGTGCTGCTGTGGTCACGCGGTTAATGAGGCAAGCGGGAAAAATTCGAGCAGATCACCGGGCTGAATCGTGCGGTCAGCGGGGATGCAGAGCAGCCCCGCGGCGCTGGTGAGTGAGAGCAGGGTTGCCGAGTCCTGATTTGGCAGCGGTGTGGCGTAGCGCTGGCCATCGTCATCCTGGCGTAACGAGGCGCGCAGATATTCGCGGCGCGTGCCTGTTTGATGTTGGGTGTAATCGGCCTTTACCAGCAGCGGTTTGGGCAATAGTTCGCTTGCCCCTTGCAACTTAAGAATAAAGGGGCGCGCCAGCAGGCAGAAGGTGACAAAGCTCGATACTGGGTTGCCAGGCAGACCGATCAACGGGGTCTTGCCGACGTGGGCAAAGGCGAGTGGTTTGCCGGGTTTGATGTTGAGCCGCCACAACTCCAGTTTGCCCAGCGCGGTGATGGCGGTCTTGATGTGATCCTCTTCACCCACCGATACCCCACCAGAGCTGATGATCAGATCGCACTCATCTGCAGCGCGGCGCAACGTCGCGGTGGTCAGCGCCAGATCATCGGCGATGGTGCCAAGATCGACCACCTCACACTGCAACTGCTGCAGCAACGCCTTGAGCATCTGGTGGTTACTGTTATAAATCTGTCCACCCTGCAACGGTTGGCCCGGCGCTACCAACTCACTGCCGGTGCTGAGCAGCGCCACCTTAATGCGGCTAAAGAGAGGCAGCTGCGCCATGCCCACTGAGGCGGCAATACCGAGATGTTGCGGTTGCAGGCGTGTACCGGCCGCAAGGATCAATTGTCCGATACGCAGATGGCAGCCGCTGTGACGGATATTGTCACCCTGACTGCCGATGGTGTTGAAGATGACCCCATCATCGGTGGCGGTGCAGTTTTCCTGCATCACCACACAGTCCGCCCCGGCGGGCATGGGCGCACCGGTGAAGATGCGTGCGGTCGTGCCCGGTTGCAGTGGTGTGGCTACGGCACCCGCCGCAATGCGTTGCGAGAGTGGCAGGTGGGTGGTTTCATGCTGCACGTCAGCGCAGCAAATGGCATAACCATCCATGGCGCTGCAATCAAACGGGGGCACGTTAATAGTTGAATTGATCCCCTGCGCCAATACCCGGCCCAGCGCTGCGCTGAGTGGCAACGTCTCGGCATCCAGTGGAGTGTTGGCGTGGTCCAGCAGCTGGGCAATGGCTTGTTCGACTGATATCAGGCCGGGTGTATCGCAGCTATTCATCATCTGAGGTTACTTGGAGCCGGTGGTAATGCGCGGCAGAATCTCGATGATGTTGCAGGGCTGATTGGCGCCATCGAGCTGCAACTTGATGATCTTGTTCCAGCCGGTACGGCAGGCGCCCGATGAACCGGGCAGGCAGAAGATAAAGGTGCCATTGGCGATGCCGGCGATGGCGCGCGACTGGATGGTGGAGCTGCCGATCTCATCATAAGAGAGTTGGCGGAACAGCTCACCAAAACCGGGGATCTCTTTATCCAGCAACGGCGTGACCGCCTCTGGTGTCACGTCGCGATCGGTAAAGCCGGTGCCGCCGGTGATCACTACCACCCGCACCTCGGGATCGGCAATCCACTGCGACAACGCCACCCTGATCCGGTATCGGTTATCCACCAGAATCAGCTTCTCATGCAGCAGGTGGCCCGCCTCGACCACGGCGCCGGCTAGGTAGTTACCAGAGTGGTCGTTGGCGTCGGTGCGGGTATCGGAGACGGTAAGCACGGCAATCTTTAGCGGTGAGTTATCAGTTGTAGGTATGGCAGTCATGCTGATGGGGTCCACTGGAGTTAACGAGGTTGCATTATAGTCCACCGACAAGAGATAAAAGATATCGTTTTATCTGCTGTCGTGCAGATGTGATCTGAGGCACTTTGATTAGAGCAGCTCTGGATTATTAAAAATGCTCCTGCATCGATTATGGTGTGTATTGAACAATTGCCAGCCAATCTTCTGTTTGAGACTTTTTCAGCCATCCGCTGCTTGGTGTAATATGGCCTTTGGTGCCTTGGAGTACCTGCTTAAGCAGTGCTCTCTGTTTTTTATCCGGATAACTATCCTATGGAAATTCTATTACTTGTCGCCCTGATTCTGTTGAACGGGGCCTTTGCAATGTCTGAAATTGCGCTGATTGCGGCGCGGCGTCTGCGTCTGGTGCGGTTGGCGGATGAGGGAGATCATGCCGCCGCCATCGCTATTAAATTGGGTAAGGAGCCAACCCGCTTTCTCTCTACGGTTCAGATCGGCATCACCTCTATTGGCATTCTTAATGGCATTGTGGGTGAGTCGGCCCTGGCGGGGCCGTTTGCAATCTGGTTGCAGGGGCTGGGTTTTGAACAGCGGCCGAGTGAGATCGGGGCGACTGTGCTGGTGGTGGTGGTGATTACCTATGTCTCGATTGTGGTCGGTGAACTGGTGCCTAAACGTATTGGCCAGATGAATCCTGAAAACATTGCCCGTTTGGTGGCGCGGCCGATGAATGCCCTGGCGGTTGCATCGCGACCGTTTGTCTGGTTGTTGATGCGTTCTACCTCGTTGCTGTTGCGGCTGTTGGGTTTTCGCGACCAGGGGGCGCAGGCGGTGACGGAAGAGGAGATTCACGCCATGCTGCAGGAGGGCAGTGAGTCGGGCATCATCGAGAAGAGTGAGCATGAGATGGTGCGTAATGTTTTCCGTCTTGATGACCGCCAGCTGGGTACGTTGATGGTGCCACGTGCCGACATCGTCTGGCTCGATCTTAACCGTCCGCTGGAGGAGAACCTGGAGCGCATGGCAGAGGCTGAACACTCCCGCTTCCCCGTCTGTCGCAGTGGCTTAAATGACATCGTTGGCATCATCACCGCCAAGCAGCTTTTTAATCAGACACTCAAGGGTGGCACGGCCGACCTTGCCCATGAACTGCAACCGGTCATCTACGTGCCGGAATCCCTAACAGGAATGGAGCTGCTTGAACAGTTTCGTGCCTCGAGCAGCCACATGGTTTTTGTAATTGATGAGTACGGCGAGGTACAAGGCATAGTCACGCTGCACGATGTGATGGAGGCGGTGACGGGTGAGTTTAAACCGCACCATATTGAAGACTCCTGGGCGGTGCAGCGTGAAGATGGCTCCTGGCTGCTTGATGGCATGATTCCGATCCCCGAACTCAAGGATCGCCTGGCGTTGAAAAGTGCGCCGGAAGAGGAGCGGGGTCGTTACCACACCTTGGGTGGCATGGTGATGTGGCTGCTCGGCCGCATGCCACATACCGGCGATATTGCCGTCTGGCAGCAGTGGCGGTTGGAGGTGGTGGACCTTGATGGTAAACGTATCGATAAGATACTTGCTAGCCGCTTGCCTGAGCATAAATCCACAACCAGCGAACCGCGGCAACCGGAGTGATGTATTGCAAGTGAAGGTTTAGTTAAACAGGGCAAGAGTGATCGTTATAACCTTCTGTTTTACCCCCGTGCATCACACAGGTTTGCTGCGCCAGCGCTGATCATTGACCGTGCATCTATCTCTTGATCCGCTCCCCCTTGGTGCATCCTTATCGCTGTTGTTGGTGCTCGTGGCTTGATTAGGCGCATGGAAATAAAGAGTTATCGCACTTCCCATCAACTGGCACACCCTTTGCTGTCACCACTGTACACGGTGTATTTGATGTTGAA
>CAMTXZ010000047.1:0-26455 GCA_947085765.1 uncultured Chromatiaceae bacterium
GCCGGGAATGGCAAACACCTCGCGCCCCTGCTCCGCTGCCAGCCGTGCGGTGATCAGCGAACCGCTGCGCGGCGCCGCCTCGACCACCAGAGTCCCCAGGCTCATACCACTGATGATACGGTTGCGGCGTGGAAAGTGGTCCGCCAGCGGTGGGGTACCGATAGGGAATTCAGAGATCAACGCCCCGCTGGCGGCAATCTGGTGAGCCAGTTCGCGGTGGCGGGCCGGGTAGACCCGATCAAGCCCGGTGCCGGTCACGGCGATGGTGATACCTCCCCCCGCCAGCGCCCCCTCGTGAGCAGCAGCGTCGATGCCCAGCGCCAGGCCACTGCTGATCGCAAGCCCCGCCTGGGCCAGACTCTTGGCAAAGTTGCGGGCGTTCTCCTGGCCGCCGGCCGAAGGGTTGCGGCTGCCCACAATGCCCAGCTGCGGCGAATTGAGGAGGGTCGGATCGCCATTTACAAACAGCAGTGGTGGCGGGTCGGCAACCTCCAGCAACAGTGTGGGGTAGGTTGAGTCCGCCAGCGTGATGATGTGATGGTGGTCACTCGCCGCCAGCCATGCCAGATCTTTGTCGATAACACTCCAATCAGGGTCACGCAGCCACGCCAGCGTCGCCTGTGGCAGACCGCTGCCACCAAGCTCCTTGGCGCCGTAGCTGAAGACTGCGGCCGGCTCGCCATAACGCAGCAACAACTCGGCAAACCGTTTGGCGCCGATACCGGGGCAGTGCAACAGCGCAAGCCAATCTTTCAGAGGGAATTCGGTGGATGGATTTTCAAGCATCAGAGGAGCCACTGGCGACAGGTCTGCCGCCAGCGTATCACTTTAGTCAGGCCTATGGGTTGCCTACCATGTCGGTGACGCGGATGTTACGGCTGGCATTCATCACCATGGCGTAGCTGATGCGGTCGAAACTGCGGACCACCATCAGCAGTCCGGCGCGCTCATCAGGAAGCTGTATCTTGGACTTAAAGAACCCTGTCGAGGCGGGGTTTCTGATGGTATCACCCACCTGACTCACCGCCAGCACATGGCCCACCTCAATGCCATCCTGTTTGCCGAGGTCGATTACCACCGTCTGGTGCTGACCGGCGCTGGACATGCCATCTATCAGGGAGATGATTCGCCCGGCAACTTTCTGTTCCGGTGAGTGGGGCAGAAAGCTCTGATCGAACTGCTCTGCATCACTGACCAGCACCTTGTCACCGATAAATGTCTCACGATAACTCTTGGTGATGCGTAGTGTCGCGGGCTCACCTTCAGCGGTCCGCTGGGCATCGGCGACATGGATCGCCTCATAACCAAGAATGTCGTTCTCGTTTTCAGGGTTGCGATAGGTCTGGTTGATACGGTAGATACTGTAGGCCTTGATGCCTGGCTCCTGGTTAAGCTTTAGCGCATAAATGGTATTACCCGCACCACTGATCAGCCGTTCGTCCTGTGCCGCAGCGACATAACCGGCCTGATCAAGCTGCTCCGGCGTGAGAATGCGGGGCTGAAACAGAAATTGACTGATGGCAGTCGCTGGCACGGTGCGAATGGCGCCGCCAAGCTGGGTAGCATGGGCCTGTGGCGAGAGTTTTATTATGTTCTCGGAGCCGCCACGCTCCAGCTGCAACACCGGCTTGCCATCGACAAATACCAGAGATATGGTGTCACCCGGATAGATCAGATGGGGGTTTTTGATGGCCGGGTTGAGATGCCAGATCTCGGGCCAGCGCCACGGATCCTGCAAGAACTTGGTGGAGATATCCCAAAGCGTATCCCCAGGCACCACGACGTAACGGGTCGGATGGTCCGGTTTGAGCGCCAGAGTATCGGCAATGAGACTACCGTTGAAACAGAGCGTGACCGTGAGGGCCAACAGTGCTTTCCTGATCGACATGGAGCATCCTTATAATAGCGTTTCCGTACGAAGCCAGTGAATGACCAAAAGTACACCAACTTTAAAGCCAATTGAAGTAATGGTGACAACAAGCTGCGATGAACTGAGTTCAGCAGTATAATCGGCACACTATATTTTTAATTAATGATTATTATGGCCATTAGACCAATATTACACTTTCCCGACCCCAAACTGAGAACCCCCTCAACCTCCGTGGTCGAGGTGGACGACAATATCCGCACCCTGATCGACGATATGCTCGAGACCATGTATGAGGCGCCGGGCATCGGTCTGGCAGCGCCACAGGTGGCGGCATTCCAGCGGGTGATTGTAGTCGACATCTCCGAGGACCGCAGTACCCCGCTGGTGCTCGTCAACCCGGAGCTGCTTGAGACCCGCGGCATTGAAGAGATGGATGAGGGGTGTCTGTCGGTGCCTGGCATCTACGAACCGGTGGAGCGCGCCAACTGGATTCGGGTCCGGGCGCTGGATCGTAACGGCCAACCGTTCGAGATGGAGGCCAGTGGTCTGGAGGCAGTGTGTATCCAGCATGAGATAGACCATCTCGACGGCAAGCTGTTTGTCGATTATCTATCCGATATGAAACGTACACGCATCCGCAAAAAAATGGAAAAACAGCGTCGCCAGAATCTTTGACAATGTCGCTCCAACTCCATCCAACACTAAAATCAAAGGCGTCATGACAGCAGCAGGTTTGAAAGTGATATTCGCCGGCACACCAGAATTTGCCGCCCTGGCGTTGCAGGCACTGCTCGACTCCCAGCATCAGGTGATCGCCGCCTATACCCAGCCGGACCGGCCGGCTGGCCGCGGCCGCAAGCTGACCGCCAGCCCGGTGAAGCTGCTGGCCCAGGCCCACGGCATTCCCGTGTACCAGCCTGAGCGACTTAAGGGTGAGACAGAACAGCAGCAACTGCGTGAGCTTGGCGCCGATGTGATGGTGGTGGTCGCCTATGGCCTGATCCTCTCCAAGACAGTGCTCGAGACACCGCGGCTGGGGTGCATCAATATTCACGCCTCGCTGTTGCCACGCTGGCGCGGTGCGGCTCCGATCCAACGCGCCACCCTCGCCGGTGATGAACAGAGCGGCGTCACCATCATGCAGATGGATGTCGGACTGGATACCGGCAAAATGCTGGTGATCGAAACCACCCCCATCCACCGCGCCGACACCGCCAGCACCCTGCATGACCGCCTCGCCGAAATCGGCGCCCGCACTGTGATCACGGCGTTGGATCAGCTGCAGAACGGCAGTTCCAGGGCTGTTGTCCAGGATGAAACTCAGACCTGTTATGCCCAGAAGCTCTCCAAGGAGGAGGCGCTGCTGGAGTGGAACCGCCCCGCCATCGAACTCGAACGGCAGGTGCGCGCCTTCAACCCCTGGCCGGTCGCCCAAACCCATTACGCGGGTGAGGTAGTGCGGATCTGGCAGGCACGGGCGCTTGATGGCGTGAGTGCCAACGGCGCCACCCCCGGCAGTGTGGTGGCCGCCACCAAGGCGGGCATTGATGTCGCCACCGGCAACGGTGTTTTGCGCATCGAACAGGCACAGCTGCCGGGCGGCCGGCCGCTGGCAGCGGTGGATCTGCTCAACGCCCGCAAATCACTCAAGCAGGCGGACGCCCGTTTTGACACCACAGCCACTGTAGTCGCCTGAGATGGAGGTACGCACGGCGGCAGCGCTGGCCCTGGATGAGGTGATCCGCCAGGGCCACTCCCTCACTTCTCTGCTGCCACGCTGGCAGGAGCAGGTCAGCGCCCAGGATCGCCCCCTGCTGCAGGAGCTCTGTTATGGGGTTTTGCGCTGGTATACACGCCTCGATGCCCTGGCGGCACAGCTGCTGCAGAAACCCTTCAAGACCAAAGATACCGACGTTCACGCCTTGATTCTGCTAGGGCTCTATCAACTGATCTACCTGCGGGTACCCGACCATGCCGCCGTCTCCGCCACCGTGGCCGCCACTGCCGCGTTGAAAAAACCGTGGGCACGCGGGCTGGTCAATGCAGTACTGCGCAACTTTCAGCGCCAGAGCGAGGCGCTACTGATCGCCCTTGATGATGATCCGGTCTCGCGCTGGGCCCACCCCCACTGGCTGATAGAGAAGCTACGCGCTGCCTATCCTGAACAGTGGCAATCTATTCTGGAGGCCAATAACCAACATCCACCACTGGTGCTGCGCATCAACCACGCCAAGGTGACACGTGACAACTATCGGCAACGGCTGTTGGCGCTGGGCATCGAGTCCGAACCAACACCTCATAGCGAAGATGGGCTGATCCTGGCGCGGCCAGTGGATGTGGAATCGCTACCGGGCTTTGCTGACGGCGAGCTCTCGGTGCAGGATTCGGCGGCCCAACTGGCGGCAGAGCTGCTCAACGCCCAGCCCGGCGAACATATTCTCGATGCCTGCGCCGCGCCCGGCGGCAAGACCGCCCATGTGCTGGAGCGACAGCCAAGCGTGACGATGGTGGCGCTCGACCAGGATGGCGCTCGGCTGCAACGGCTGCATGAAAATCTGCAACGGTTGCAACTCAATGCCACTGCCATCACTGGCGATGCCGTCGACCCCGATCAATGGTGGGATGGCCATCTGTTTGACCGCATCATGCTTGACGCCCCCTGCTCCGCCACGGGGGTGATCCGCCGCCACCCTGATATCAAACTGTTACGCCGCAGCGATGACATTCTCCAGCTCGCCGAACTACAGGGGCGAATCCTCAAGGCACTCTGGCCACTACTGAAGCCGGGGGGCCGGCTGCTCTACATCACCTGTTCGGTGCTGCCGCAGGAGAATGTCCGTCAGCTCCAGAGATTCTGCCGTGAACAGCATGATCTCCAGGAGCAGCCCATCGTGGCGCAGTGGGGCCTGGCCCAGAGCATCGGCCGGCAGATCCTACCGGGGCAGGCAGAGATGGATGGTTTCTACTACGCCTGCCTGCAAAAAGGTGGGCTATAGATGAGCGTTTTATTCAAGCCCGCCAGCCTCTGCATCGCCCTGTTGCTGTGGCTAACCGTGCCGTGGGCCTATGGCAACAACGACGACGAGAGTACCGAACCGCAATCCCCCGGCTTTGCTGTGTTATCAGCCACCACCCGCGACATTGACGGGGTGATTCGCCTTGATGCCACCTTCGCCCTACGTTTTGGCACCACGCTAACAGAGGCACTGCACAACGGCGTTACACTGCCGCTGCTGCTGGAGATCGAAGCGTTGCAGGAGCGCGACTACCTCTGGGCCAAGAGCATTGCCCACATCAAACAGCGTTATTTGCTCTCGTTCAACAGCCTCACCGGACAGTACCTGCTGCACAATCGCAATACCGATGTGCGGCAACAGCTGCCTACCCTGAGCGCCGTCAAGGCGATATTGGGCAATATCAAAAATTTCCCGTTTATGGATCGCAACCTGCTGCATGACCAGCGGCAGTATCTGGCCCGGCTGCGCATCACCATTGATAGTGACAATCTGCCCGCCCCCTTGCGGCTGATGAGTTATATCTCGTCCGACTGGGATCTGCAGAGTGAGTGGTACCAGTGGCCGTTACAACTACGCTGAAACGCCCCTTCTCTGGTAAAGCACCCATTGTGCTGCTGCTGGCGCTGCTCCTGGGGTCGCTCTACCTCATGAGCGGCGCCACTGAAAACTCCGCGCAGTTCGGCCGCATCTATATCCCCCTGCTAATCATTAACGGCATGATTTTATTGCTGCTGTTAGGGTTGATCGGCGTCAAGCTGGGGCGTCTGGTACGCCAGTACCGCAATCACGCCACCGGCTCACGCCTGACGGCGCGACTGGTGGTGATGTTTGTGGTGCTGGCAGTCACACCGGTCTCGGTGCTCTACTATTTTTCCCTCGGTTTTATCCGCCACGGCATCGACAGCTGGTTTGATGTGCGGGTGGAGCAGGTGATGAGCGACGCCCTGGAGCTGAGTCGCACCACCCTCGACTGGCGTCTGCGCGACATGATGCGGCAAACCGAACAGATGGCACGCAGCGTCAGCGAAACCGGGCCGCAACAGCAGCTGAATCTGCTCAGTACACTGCGCTCCCAGGCCGGCGCCAGGGAAGTCGCTATCGTGCAGCCCAACGGCAGCATCAGCGATTTCAGCAACGCCAATCCACGCCAACTCACCCCCAGCGCCATCGACGCCACCGTGCTGGCACAACTGAAAAGCGGGCTGGCCTACGTTGGCCTGGAGCCGGATAAAGGCTCGGATAAAGCGCCCTTTGCCCGGCTTGTTGTCAACATTCCAGCCTCCAGCGACAACGTAACGCCGCGTCTGCTCCAGGCGATCTTTCCGGTGCCGCCGGGCATTGACGCATTGATGGAACGAGTGCGACACGCCTCCAGCCAGTATGAACAGCTCGCCTTTTTCAGTGGCCCGCTCAAATTCAGTTTCACCCTGACCCTCTCACTGGTCCTGCTGCTGAGTATGTTCACCGCCATCTGGGTCGCCTTTTACCTGGCGCAACGGCTGGTGGCGCCGATTCGCATCCTGGCCATCGGCACCCGCGCAGTGACGGAGGGCGATTACCATCGCCAACTACCCACCACCGTCGCCGCTGACGATGAACTCGGCTTTCTGGTGAAGTCGTTCAATACCATGATGTTGCGCATCGCCCTGGCGCAGCAAGAGGCAGAGCGCAGCCGCCAGAACCTGGAGGGGCAGAAGGGCTATCTGGAGACGGTGCTGGGCCACCTCTCCTCCGGCGTCATGACCTTTAACGGCGAGGGACGACTGCTCACCGCCAATGCCGCTGCTGAACAGATCCTAGGGGTAGAGTTAAACAGCTCCATCGGCACCACGCTGACCGAGATCGGCCAGGCCCATGAACATTCACAAGCCTTTGTCGAAATGCTGTTGACCCAGATCGGCGCCGCCCATGAAGGGTGGCAGGAGCAGGTAGCGCTCTATGGCGCCAGCGGCCGCCAGATGCTGATGTGCCGCGGCGTGCATCTGCCTGCCAGGCTGGTGGAAAAACAGGAGGATGCCGGATACGTGGTGGTATTCGACGATGTCACCGCCCTGCTGCAGGCCCAGCGCGACGCCGCCTGGGGCGAGGTGGCGCGGCGCATCGCCCATGAGATCAAAAACCCACTGACACCGATCCGCCTCTCCGCCGAACGGCTGCGCCATAAATATCTGCCAACGATGAATGAGGAGGAGTCGCAACTGCTCGATCGCGCCACCCACACCATCATCCAGCAGGTGGAGAATATGAAGGAGCTGGTCAATGCCTTTGCCGAGTACGCCCGCGCACCGCAGCTGGAGCTGCTGCCGCTCGACCTCAATACCTTGGTCAATGAAGTGCTGGAGCTATACCGCAGCTCACCCCGGCCACTACTGCTGGAGATCAATCTCGATCCGCAAATTCGCCAGATCAACGCCGACGCCGGCCGCATCCGTCAGCTGATCCACAACCTGGTCAAAAACGCCATTGAAGCGGCCGAAGGCGACATTCATCTCAAGATCGAAACCCACCAGATCGCTGGCGAAATACCGCAGGTGGAGCTAAGCGTGACCGACAGCGGTCCCGGCATCCCTGATGAGTTAATCGATAAAATATTTGAACCCTATGTCAGCACCAAACCCAAAGGCGACGGCCTGGGGCTGGCAATCGTCAAAAAGATTGTTGAAGAGCATAATGGCACGCTCTGGGCCGAAAACCTGAGCAGCGGTGGGGCCCGTTTTAGCGTGCGCCTGCCGCTGCAACTGGCACCCCCACCGCTCCAGCAGCAGATTGATAACAATGAGGTAATTGGATGACGGCACCCCATATTCTGGTCGTGGATGACGAGACCGATATCCGCGAACTGGTAAAAGAGATCCTCGAAGACGAACACTACAGTGTCAGCAGCGCCGCCGACGGCGCGGCAGCACGCCGCGCCTACCAGGCGCGCCGCCCCGACCTGATCCTGCTCGACATCTGGATGCCCGATGTCGATGGCATCACCCTGCTCAAAGAGTGGCAGGCCAACGCCCAGGCCGGGGGCGGGGCGGTACCGCCAGTAGTGATCATGTCAGGCCATGGCACGGTCGAGACAGCGGTCGAGGCGACCCGGCTGGGAGCCTATGACTTCCTCGAAAAACCGCTCTCCATGGCCAAGCTGCTGATCACGCTGCGCCACGCCCTCGACGACCAGAACCTGCGCCGCGAAAGCAGCGCTCAACGCCGCCAGCTCCAGCCCCTCAGCCAACCACTCGGCAAGAGCGAGCCCATGGCACGCCTGCGTGACCAGGCGATCCAGGCCGCCGGCAGTGACGCCGCCATCCTGCTGAGCGGCGAATCGGGTGTTGGCAAACGTCTCCTGGCCCACTTCATCCACAGTCGTAGCAACCGTCGCGGTGGCCCGTTTGTCGAGGTGGGTATGGCTACACTCAGTGGCGCAGAGGGGGCCGCGTTACTCTTTGGCGAGGAGCATAGCGGCCAGCCTGTCGTGGCAGGGCTACTGGAGCAGGCCAACGGCGGCAGCCTGTTTCTACATGAGGTGTGGAGCATGGAGGCGCCGCTACAGGTGCAGCTGGCACAGGCACTGGATACTGGCAATTTCCGCCGCTGCGGTGGCATTGCCACGGTCAAACTGAACCTGCGGGTGATCGCCGCCAGCAGCCGCTCACTGGCAACAGAGGTGCAGCAGGGGCGTTTCAATGCCCGGCTCTTCTATCAGCTCAACGTGGTGCCGATAACGGTACCGCCACTGCGTGACCATCGCGACGATCTGCTGGAGCTGCTGGCCTACTATGTCGACTATTTTGTCGAACGTGAAGGGCTGAGCTATCGCGCCTTCTCGGTCGCCGCGCAAAACCGGCTGCGGCACCACAGCTGGCCGGGCAATGTGCGCGAATTTATCAATCTGGTGCACCGCTTTCTGACCCTCGGGCAGAGTGGCATCGTCGAAAGTGCCGAGGTCGAGCAGGCCCTGGGGGCCACCCATCTGCCCGCCGCCTCGGAACAGGTATTGGAACTCGATTTCGATCTGCCGCTGCGGCAAGCCCGTGAACTCTTTGAAAAGGCCTATTTTGAGTATCAGCTACGGGTGACCGATGGCAATGTCTCGCAGGTGGCAAAACGTTCAGGCATCGAACGCACCCATCTCTACCGCAAAATGAAGTCGCTGGGCATAAATCCCAAAGAAGATCTGAATTAACCGCTGTGGATATAGTAAAGTGCGCGCTCTCGATTCCAATGGCTGAGCCTCAGACATGAAGATCATTATTCTCGGTGCTGGCCAAGTGGGCTCCTCCGTCGCCGCCAATCTCGCCAGGGAAGCCAACGATATCACCGTGGTTGATGTCGACAGCAAGCTGTTGCAGGATCTGCAAGATCGCCTCGATATTCGTACCGTGCATGGCCAGGGCTCCCATCCCGACGTGCTCAAACGCGCCGGGGCCGAGGATGCCGACATGATCCTGGCCGTCACCAACAGCGACGAGACCAACATGCTCGCCTGTCAGATCGCGCAACACCTGTTCCGCACCCCGACCAAGATCGCCCGCGTCCGCGCCCGTGAGTACCTCCAGTACCCACAGCTGTTTGGCGCCGATGCGATTCCGGTCGATGTCATGCTCAGCCCCGAGCAGATGGTGATCGACTACATGGTGCGACTCATCGACCACCCCGGCGCCCTGCAGGTACTCGACTTTGCCGATGGCCTCGTGCAGCTGGTGGCAGTCAAGGCCTATTACGGCGGACCGTTGGTGGGACAGGCACTGCGCAAGTTGCGCGACCACATGCCCAATGTTGAGACCCGTGTCGCCGCCATCTTCCGTAAGGGTTCCCCCATCATTCCCGAGGGTGAGACCATCATTGAGGCCGACGATGAGGTCTTCTTCATCGTTGCCCGCAAGGATATCCGCAAGGTGATTGGTGAGCTGCGCAATCTCGATAGACCCAACAAACGCATCATCATCGCTGGCGGTGGCAACATCGGCAAAGGGTTAGCGCGGGCGCTGGAGAGCAACTACCAAGTCAAACTGATCGACCATAACCTGCTCAACTCGCGGCAGATCTCGGAGGAGCTGGAGCGCACCATCGTGCTGCATGGTGATGCCGCCGACGAGGAGCTGTTACAAGAAGAGAACATCGCCAGCACCGACGTCTTCTGTGCCGTCACCAATGATGACGAAGCCAACATCCTCTCGGCGATGCTGGCCAAGCGCCTCGGCGCGCGCAAGGTGATGGCGCTGATCAATCGCGCCTCTTATGTACACCTGGTGGAGTCGGGCGATATCGACATCGCCATCTCGCCCCATCAGGCGATGATCGGCAGCCTGCTGGCCCACGTGCGCCGTGGTGATGTGGCCGTGGTGCACTCGCTGCGCCATGGCGCCGCCGAGGCGATCGAGGCAATTGCCCACGGCGACAAACGCTCATCCAAGGTGGTGGGGCGCTCTGTCGAGGAGATCAAACTACCGCCAGGCACCAACATCGGCGCCATCGTCCGCAGTGGCGAGGTGATCATCGCCCACCACAACACCGTCATCGAAGAGGAGGACCATGTCATCCTCTTCCTGGTCGACAAACGGCGCATACGCGAGGTGGAGAAGCTGTTCCAGGTCGGGGCCATCTTCCTCTAAGCCTATGCAACGCACCGCCATCCAACGCATCCTTGGCCTCTTTTTGATGCTCTTCAGCATCACCATGCTGCCGCCCGTGGCGGTATCACAGTGGTATGGCGATGGCGAGACCACCCCTTTTGTCGCCGGTTTTGCCCTCACCTTCCTGACCGGTCTGCTGTTCTGGCTGCCGGTGCGCCGCTGCCGTTCCGAACTGCGGCTGCGTGACGGTTTTGTCATTGTGGTGATGTTCTGGTCGGTGCTGGCGCTCTTCGGCGCCCTGCCGCTGCTGCTCACCGACAGGCCGCAGCTCTCCTTCACCGAAGCGCTGTTTGAATCGATGTCTGGCCTCACCACCACCGGTGCCACCGTTATCGCGGGACTCGATCATCTTCCCAGCGGAATTCTTTATTACCGCCAGCAGCTCCAGTGGCTGGGCGGGATGGGGATCATCGTTCTGGCAGTGGCGGTCATGCCGATGCTCGGCATCGGTGGCATGCAGCTCTACCGCGCCGAGACCCCGGGGCCGATGAAAGACAACAAACTCACACCGCGTATCACCGAAACCGCCAAGGCACTCTGGTACATCTACCTGACTTTGACGGTGAGCTGTGCCCTGGCCTACTGGGCGGCGGGTATGACCCCGTTTGATGCCATCGCCCACAGCTTCTCTACCGTCTCCATCGGCGGCTTCTCCACCCACGATCTGAGCATGGGCCACTTTAATAACCAGCCGTTGATCGAGGTGATAGCCATCATTTTCATGCTCCTGGCGGGCATCAATTTTTCACTGCACTTTCTGGCCTGGCGCTCGATCAGCATCAAACCCTACCTCGGCGACACCGAATTTAAGGTTTACAGCTACATCCTGCTGGGTGCGTGCACCATCACCGTCGCCTATCTCTATTGGGTTGGCACCTTCAAGAGCTTAGACGAGACACTATTACGCGGCATCTTCCAGGCCGTCTCCATCGGTACCACCACTGGCTTCACCACTGCCGAGTACCACTATTGGCCCGGCTTTCTACCGATGATGCTGCTGATGATGAGTTTTATCGGCGGCTGTGCCGGCTCCACCGGCGGCGGCATGAAGGTGATCCGTGTCGTCATGCTCGTCAAACAAGGGGCACGCGAGATGTTGCGGCTAGTCCACCCCAGCGCCCAGATCCCCATCAAGGTTGGCCACAAGGCCGTGCCTGATCGTGTTATCGAAGCGGTCTGGGGTTTCTTCTCCCTCTACGTCATCTGTTTCTGCGTCATGGGGCTACTGCTGGTAGCAACGGGGCTCGACTTTGTCACCGCCTTTTCAGCCGTCGCCGCCTGCATGAACAACCTTGGCCCCGGCCTGGGTGATGTTGGCGCCAACTACACAAGCGTGAACGACGTCGCCAAGTGGATTTTATGTTTTGCCATGCTGCTGGGACGATTGGAAATTTTCACCCTGCTGGTGCTGCTGACTCCCGCCTTCTGGCGCAAATAGAGGATTGCCGAATGAGCGATGCCACCCGGGAAAAGTGGGACAGAATCTATAGCGAGCGGGGCACAGAGCACGGCCGCGCCGTACGTGTAGTAGAGGAAAATCTGCACCTGCTGCCCACTTCAGGCAAAGGTCTGGAACTCGCCTGCGGCCTCGCCAACAACAGCTTTGCCATCACCGCACATGGTATCGAGATGGCGGCATGGGACATCTCCGCCGTCGCCGCCGAACGGGTCAACCAGCGCGCCACACAGACCGGCGCCAAGGTCACGGCCTGCGCCCGCGATGTGGTCACCGAGCCACCTACCGCCGCTGAGTACGACGTGGTCGTTGTCAGCCACTTCCTTGATCGCAGCTTGGTGCCTGCCATCATCACCGCCCTCAAACCCGGCGGCCTGCTCTTTTACCAAACCTTCACCCAAACCCGCGTGGTTGAAAGCGGCCCCAAAAACAGTGATTGGCGCCTCGCCGATGGCGAACTACTGACACTGTTTGCCGCGTTAAAACCACTGGTCTATCGCGAAGAGGGATTAACCGGCGATACCGGCAAAGGGTTGCGCAACGAGGCGTTGCTGGTGGCGCAAAAGCCAAACGACTGAGGAAGAGTCGACGCGGTTGAAACCCAGACGACAATCAACACCCTAAACCACCAACCTGAACAAACAACCGTCAGTTGAATTTCACCGGCTCAGGGAGTTCCTGTCTCGCCCATGTCGCCGCCACCAGGCGGTTAACTCTTTTTCATGATGGCAGACTTGATCTGCTGCATCAGCTTTTCATTATCCGTCTGCGATTTAATCAGCACCCCGCGCACCTGTGCGGCGATGGCGGGCGGGGCATCCTGTGCCGAGAAGATAATCACGGGGGTCTGCCGTTCCTGGCTGTTAAGCGTGGGGATCAGCTCCAACCCGGAGCCATCCGGCAGGCCGATATCCAGCAGCACCAGATCAAACACCTCTGCGTTCACCCACTGCCTGGCCTGTTTAAGCGTGGTGGCGTGTACTACCTGATACTCATCGCCGAGCAGGGTGTCGACGATGGTAGCAATATCCAGGTCATCCTCCACATGCAGCAGGCGCCCGCCCTTGGCCAGCGCGTGAGACATACTTGAACGGATGGACTCCAGCAATCTCTCTTCATCGATCGGTTTTTCAATCCAGTCCACCATGCTGAAGGCCGCGCCTTCGACTTCGAGTTTGCCTTCATTGGCTTTGGCCGAGACCACAATAACCGGCAAATTGACGGTAGCCTCATTGCCACGCAGTTCGCTCAGCAAGGCCAGCCCACTGCCACCGGGGATCATCAGATCCAGCGTCATAGCGTCGTAGTGATGCTGCTGTATCTGCTGCACTGCCTCGGGATAGCTGAAGGCCTGATGGAAGCGATACCCCTCTTTTTCCAGCATCATGCTAAGCAGTCTGGAAATGTCCTGATCATCCTCGACAATCAATACCAGCGGGGTCTCTGAATGCAGGTCATCATCCGCCTCTTCCACCCTTTTTGCCTCCGCCTCGCGCTGCTCATTCCAGATCGGCAGATCCACATAGAAGGTGGTGCCCTGCTCCTCAACGCTGTCAAAACCGATGCTGCCGCCCTGATTCTCGACAATCGCCTTGGTGATGTTCAGGCCCAGGCCGGTGCCCCCTTTTTGGCGTGTATCGGAGCTATCGGCCTGGGCAAACTTGCTGAATATTCGCGACTTGAACGCCTCCGGTATGCCTTTGCCATTGTCGTGTACCGAGATGCGCACGCGATCATTTTCTGTCGTAATTAAAATACCCACCACACCATGGGTCGGGGAGTATTTGGCGGCATTGGAGAGCAGGTTGGACATTACCTGGGCCATCCGTTTTTCATCGATCCGGACCATCACCTCAGTAGTAACGCCCGCCTTGAATTCAAAACGGACATGCAGCTGATCGCCATACCCCTTGTTCGAGGCGACGGCCTTCTGAATGACCGGGACCAGGTTCAGCAGCTTGTTATCAAAGCGCATCTTTCCGGCGCTGATCTTCTCCATATCGAGAATATCGTTGATCAGATGAATCAGCCGTTCACTGTTATTGTTGGCGATGGTCAGCAGGCTCTTCACCTTTTCCGGTATCTCACCGGCGATGCCGCCCAGAATCAGGCCCAGAGAGCCACGAATGGAGGTCAGCGGGGTGCGCAGTTCATGGCTGACGGTGGAGATAAACTCCTTCTGCATCTGCTCATTGCGTTTACGTTCGGTAATGTCACGGGTGATGCCGACAAAATGGCGCACGTTATCAATCACCACCTCACTTACCGCCAGCTCCATCGGGAAGGTAGAGCCATCTTTACGTCGACCGGTCACCTCACGGCCGACGCCGATCACCTTTTTCTCTCCAGTGGTGATGTGGTGCTCCAGGTAACCATCATGTTCGCTGTGATAAGGCTCGGGCATCAGCATCTTTACATTCTGGCCGACCACCTCGGCATCGCTGTAACCAAAGATCCGCCGGGCCGCCGGATTGAATGATTCAATCGTGCCACGCTCACCCATGGTAATAATGCCATCCACCACATTATCAATGACGGCGGAGAGCCGCTTTGTCTGTGTAGCAACTTGGTTCTCGAGTAGCGCAGTCGCCTGCTGCTGATTTTGGGCAAAGGCGTTGATCGCCATATACAGGGTACGAAATTCGTCGCGTGCCGATGAGGTGTCCACGCGCACCGTCAGATCACCCGCTTGCAAGCGGCTTGCCGCCGTGGCCAGATCGACCACCGGCGTGACCACTTTTTTTGATACAAACCAAACAATAAACAGCAGCGAGACCAGACCTATAAGCAGACTGATCGTTAGCATTCGATTGAGCGACGAGGTGATATCGGCAAATACCACGCTTTCCGGAACATGCAGTGTCAGCAGCCAGTAACGGCTGTGGTCTTGCGGTGAAAAGTAGATTTTCTGAAACCCATCCAGCTTATGCAGGTTGTCATTACGCAGCATAAAGTGATCTTCACGGCCAGCGATTTCAGCCAGCTCCGGATTAGCCGTCTGAAACCGGTAATCAATGCCAAGCTCCAAGCCAAACATTTTGGCAGCATCGGTATGTTTGATGTAGTAGCCTTTTTCATCGACGATATTACGTTGCACGCCGTTAATTTCGGAACGGATATCACTGAACAACCGCTCGGTAGCCAGATTGATCACAATCAAGGCGGCCACCTGCCCATCGGCGTTGTGCACCGGGCTGGCCAGCCGCAATACCGGCAGATGTGGCACCTGAATGACACCATGCTCCTGGTTCAGGGAGACATCGGAGAAGTAAGCATCTTCGGCCTTCATCTTGAGCGTTTCACTCACATAGAGTGAGTCAGACTTGTTTTGCAGTTCGGCCTCCCCAATCACCATCACATCACCATTAGCGCCAGCTTGAACCCTGACCAGCTCATCACCGCCGGCATCGATATATCTGATCTGTTGATATTCAGGATGGTATTTCAGAAAGGCGCTGAAAATTGTGATCAGACGGTTATTCCACTGCTGCAACGTATCACCACTATCCGGATCAACGCCGTTATTGGCGTGGGCGCGAATGATCGCCTGGATGGGCGGCACATCATGCAGCGACAGCAGATTTTTATGGTGATTGCTTAAGGAGCCTTCAATCTCATGTTTGAGCAGTGAGAGTTTGCTCTGTTCCAGCTCGATGACCTTACGTTCGGCAATGCTTTGCGACTGCCAGTAACTGGTAAGACTGGTGATAAACAGTACAAGGAATATCAGCCCGCTCAATACCAGCGTAGTCTTGCCTCGTAGTCCCAACTTATAACGGTCTGGCATGTATTGACCTCTTTAAGGGCATGATAGACGCTGAGTAATGGCTAACCATGGATGAGGCCGCCGATAAAGAGGCCGCTCTACTCATATTAAATCGCATGTTCGACTATCGGCCCTCCCTGCTAAAGTGTTAAGTGACAACATTCAACCTACTTTGTGGATCGCTGGTGGCCGTACTGTTTTGCCGCGATCAAGCTGGACTGAACTAAATCGGGAGCTGCTGACTTTGCACCGGCTCCTGCAAACATGCTACAAGGTATTTTTCCACAGGAGAGTCACACTATGCGTCGTAATATCCTTGCCATTTCTACCACTATTCTATTGGCACTTGCCTCCACCTCACTATTGGCCGCTGACACACTGACCATTGAACAGGTCTACGCACAGAAGGCGAAGCTTGTGGGTAAGCAGGTCCAGGTAAAGGGCAAAGTAGTCAAGGTAAACGAGGGGATCATGGGGAAAAACTTCCTGCATATCACCGACGGTACCGGTAAAGAGGGCAGCAATGACCTGACGGTAACCACCGATGACCGTGCGGCCGTGGGTGACACCGTTAGCCTCACCGGTGAAGTGGCGGTAAACCGTGACTTTGGCGCCGGCTACATTTATCCGCTGTTGATCGAGAAGGCCCGCGTCAGCAAGGCCAAGTAAGCCACACGGCATCATCCCCCTCCTTGCTGGAGGGGGATCACTCTCTCATCCAGATATAACGAATCCTCAGACCAGATAGGGGTTGTTCCTGCGCTCGGCACCAAAGGTTGAGCTGGGGCCATGGCCAGGGATGAAGCGAATCTCATCACCCAGTGGCAACAGCTTCTCTTTGATGCTGCTGATCAAATCGGCGTGATTACCCATCGGGAAGTCACTACGGCCGACGGAGTTCTGGAACAGCACATCACCGACAAAGGCGACCTGGCTGGCAGCGTTGTAAAAGACGATATGGCCGGGGGTATGGCCCGGGCAGTGCAGCACCTCAAACAGCTCGTCACCAACACTCACCTGCTCACCATGCACAAGCCACTGGCCCGGCATAAACGGCTCCATGTGGGCAAAACCAAACATCTTCGCCTGATCGGCCAACCGTTCGAACCAGAAGGTATCGGCCTGATGCGGGCCGATGATCGGGATGTTGAGCTGCTCGGCAATACGTTGCGCGCCGCCAACATGGTCGAGATGGCCGTGGGTGAGTAGTATCTTCTCCAGCACCACCCCCTCTTCCTTGACCACACCCAGCAACAGTTCAATGTCGCCGCCGGGATCGATCAGCGCGGCTTTGTTGGTGGTGCTACACCAGACCAGGGAGCAGTTCTGCTGGTAGTTGGTGACGGGGGTAACGCGATATTTCAACATAATGCTCTGTTTCCGTTTATTGCCCTGAGTCCAACAGCGGCTGGCCAGCGGGTAGTATCTGCTTTGGTACGTGCAGCATCAAAGATATAAGTGATGGTGAGTAATAGCGGCTAATATTTCACGGTCCCCCCTTCGGCAAGTCAGCACTTTATACCGATAGCAGCCTTTTTGTTTATCAGTGTAAGGAAATTAACACTGCCGCGACGAAGAGCTGGAGACAACTCCAATCGACCAATCAAAAAAGGAAACGCAACATGAACCATCGTCATATTCTCTCTCTCGCCATTGGTAGTTTGCTGGTTCTGGGTGGGGTTAGTGGTACTGCCCAGGCGGCTGATAGCAAAAATATGGAAAAATGTTTTGGTATTGCCAAGGCCGGCAAAAACGACTGCTCCAGCAGCAAAAGTGCTCACGCCTGTGCCGGACAAGGGGTCAAAGATGGTGACACGATGGATTTTCTCGCGGTCCCCAAAGGTACCTGTGACAAAATTGTGAATGGCAGTCTAGAGGCCAAATAGTGACTCTACCCGCAACCCCGGCATTACCGTGCACCGCCGGCATTGGGTTGCGGGCCGTCCATTACCACGAGCTATTGCAGCAGCTGCCCGCCATTGGCTGGCTTGAGGTGCATAGCGAAAATTTTTTTGGTGGTGGTGCAGCGCTCAACACCCTGCGCAGGGTGCGCGAGCACTACCCCATCAGTCTGCATGGCGTGGGGCTGGGATTGGCATCACCGCCACCACTCGATCAGCGCCATCTGGCGGCACTGAAAAAACTCTGTGATGAGATTGAACCCGCCGCGGTATCAGAACACCTCTGCTGGAACAGTGCTGATGGTCGGGTGATTAACGATCTGCTGCCCTTCCCCTATACCCAGGCGGCGCTCACCCATGTGGCCGAGCGGGTGGAGCAGGTACAGGCGCTGCTTGGCCGACAGCTGTTGATTGAAAATCTCTCCAGCTACCTCAGCTTCAACCAGAGCGAGATGGGCGAGGCCGAGTTTCTTGCCACACTCTCACGCCGCACCGGTTGCGGCATCCTCTTTGACGTCAACAACCTCTTTGTGAATCAGTGCAACCTGGGCGTGGATGCACTGGCGTTCATCAAAACATTGCCGGCGGATGCCGTGGCGGAGTACCACCTGGCTGGCGCCACCAAACACAATGGCTGCTGGGTCGATACCCACAGCACGGCAGTCAGTAATGAGGTGTGGGCGCTGTATGAGATTGCGCTACAACAGATGGGGCCACGCCCAACATTGATCGAATGGGACAACGACATTCCTGAGCTGGCGCTGCTGTTGAATGAAGCCACAAAGGCGCAACAACAGATGGGACGGTTTAATGAAACGCTGGTCTGAAGAGCTGGAATGTTTTGCCCAGGCGATCATCAGTGGCCAGGGAGTGCCGGATAACCTGGCGTCACACTACGGCCACTATGATCTCACCACGGCCATGGCCATCTATCGCAATAACTACCGTGGCAACCTGCATGATGCCCTGGCGGGCGCCTACCCTGTTGTCCTGCAACTGGTGGGCGATGAGTTTTTCAGATTGATGACGTATCATTTTATTAACCAGACGCCATCCCACAGTGGCAATCTGCATCACTACGGCGCGGCGATGGCGGCGTTTATTGCGGACTTTGCGCCAGCCGCTGGACTCCCTTACCTTGCCGACGTGGCGACACTTGAGTGGGGTTGTCACTCTGCCTATTTTGCAGAAGAGAGTCCCGCCTTTGATCTTGAAAAACTGGCGCAGGTAGCAGCAGAAAAACACGCCGATCTGCGCCTGGTGGTTAACCCGGCGGCCACTCTGCTGCACTCAAAGTATCCCGTTGCCGACCTCTGGCGCGCCCACCAACCTAACAGCAACCACGATTTTCAGATCGATATCAGCAGTGGCGGCTGCATCGCGCTGGTAGTGCGTGTGCAAAGCGTCGTGGATGTTTGTGAATTGAGCGCGGCCCAGAGCGATTGGCTGTTACAGCTTAGCGACGGCACTCCATTAGGCAGTGCATCGGAGGCCACACTGGCGCGCTATCCGCAGTTTGATCTGACGGCCACGCTGCTGGAGCTGGTAGCTAAAAACGTACTGACAACATTTACCCTCGGAGCATAAGTGATGAACCCAATCTGGCCTCTTGCGCGCTTTTATTACCGCAGCTCGCACCTGGCTGAGCGGCTGGCGCCGCTGCTGGATCTGGCACTGCGGCTGTTTTTGGCCAACATATTTTTTAAATCGGGACTCACCAAGATCGGCAACTGGGATAGCACGCTCTATCTCTTCAGTGACGTCTATCAGGTGCCACTGCTGTCACCTGATCTGGCGGCCTGGTTGGCCACTGGGGCGGAACTGGGGTTGCCGGTGCTGCTGGTATTGGGGCTGTTGGGGCGGTTTGCAGCAGCGGGGCTGTTCATTCTCAATCTTGTCGCCGTCATCTCTTACTACACGGAGCTGAGCGATGCGGGACTCGCTCACCACCTCTACTGGGGGATATTACTGACAGTGCTGCTGGTGACCAATCGCGGCGTACTATCCATCGATTATTGGTTGGAGCGACGGGCGGCTAGCCGAGTCCCAGCGCCTGCAAGGTATTGAGTCGGGTCTGTACGGCCACGTCGGCCGCCGCTTCATTGCGCAGCGCCGCCAGTGCCGTCAGATGTTCGGGCAGATACTCGGGGCTGTTGCGTTGACCACGATGGGCGGCGCCCACCATGTCCGGGGCATCGCTCTCCAGTACGATGGCATCTAACGGCAGCTCCCGCGCCAGACGGTGAATCCTGTTGGCGCCGGGGTAAGTCATGGTGCCGCCAAAACCCAGTTTAAAACCCAGCTCAATGAAACGCCTGGCCTGTTCGATGCTGCCGTTAAAGGCGTGGGCGATACCACCCTTGACCGGTATCCGCCGCAGGGTGCTGAGTACCTGATCGTGTGATTTACGGATATGCAGGATCACCGGCAGATGGGCGTCGCGGGCGATGCGCAGTTGCGCCTCAAACAGGAATTGCTGGCGCTGGCGGTCCAGCCCGTCAACAAAAAAATCGAGGCCGATCTCGCCGATGGCCACTACCTCTGGGGTGATGGCAAGCTGCTGCTCCAGCCACTGCACTGCATCATCGCCATGCTGCTCTATGTAGATGGGGTGTAATCCCAGAGCGGGATAGAGTCCCGCCTCAGCACGGCAGAGGGCAATCAATCCCGGCCAGCGCGCCACATCCACCGCCGGCACCACCAGCTCGGCAACACCGGCCTGGCGGCAGCGCTGCAAGACGGCGCCACGGTCGACGTCAAACTCGGCCACATCAATGTGGCAGTGGCTGTCTATCAGTTGCATCGGTCAGTGGACTCGGGTTCATGGTGTATCATATGCGCACTCTAAACCATTGCCAGAATGCCCGCTATGAAGCCCGTATTAGAAGACAATATCTACGCCAATCCGCGTGATCACCTCGTCGATTTTGAGTTTAACGAAGACGTGGCGCGAGTATTCCCCGACATGATCCGGCGTTCGGTACCAGGCTATGGCAGCCTCATCACCCTGATTGGTCTGCTGGCCGAGCAGTATGCCCAGCCCGGCACCAATCTCTATGACCTCGGCTCATCGCTGGGCGCTACCACGCTGGCGATGCGCCGCCGCGTATCACATCACGATTGTCGCATCATCGCCATCGACAACTCGCTGGCGATGGTGGAGCGCTGCCGCAACAACATCGCTGAAGATCTTTCACCTATCGAGGTCGATGTGGTCTGTGGTGATATTCGCGAACAGCCCATTGAAAACGCCTCGCTGGTGGTGCTCAACTTCACGCTGCAGTTCCTGCCACCCGAGGATCGTCTGGCGCTGCTGCGCAACATCTGTGACGGCATGGTGCCTGGCGGTGTGCTGCTGCTGTCGGAGAAGATCACCTTTGAGGATGAGATAGAGCAGGAGCTGCAAAACACGCTGCATCTCAGTTTCAAACGAGCCAACGGCTACAGCGATCTGGAGATCAGCCAGAAGCGTATGGCGCTGGAGAACGTTTTGATTGCCGATACCGTGGCCGAACATCGGCAGCGTCTGGCCGAAGCCGGTTTCTGGCACAGCCAGCAGTGGTTCCAATGTTTTAACTTTGTCTCGCTGCTGGCCATCAAATGATCGACTACAGCTCGCTCTATCCACGTCTGGCCGGCACAGCGTTGGAGGTGTGGGGCAACGAATTGCCCGACGTGATCGAGCAGCGCCTCAATAGTGACAAACATGGCGACTACCACAAGTGGCTGACGGCGCTGCAATCACTGCCAACAGTGAGCGCCGATAATATCGATCTGCTCAACAGTGTGAGTATCAGCAGCAACAGCTGTGATGACGCCGCGCGTAGCAGTATCGAGCAGGCGTTGCGGCAGCTGCACCCGTGGCGCAAGGGGCCATTTTTTATCAACGGCATTCACATCGATACCGAGTGGCGCTCCGATTGGAAGTGGGACCGCCTCAAAGATCACATTACCCCATTAACCGGGCGCACGGTGCTCGACGTCGGCTGCGGCAGCGGGTACCACTGCTGGCGTATGGCGGGCGCGGGCGCCAGACTGGTGATCGGTATCGATCCCACCACTCTCTACGTGATGCAGTATTTTGCCCTGCGCCATTTTCTCGGTGAGCAAGGCGTCTATGTTTTACCCCTTGGCATTGAGGATCTGCCGGCCAGGCTTGCAGCGTTTGATACGCTCTTCTCCATGGGCGTGCTCTACCATCGCCGGTCACCACTCGACCATCTGCTAGAGCTGCACGCCGCACTGCGCCCCGGCGGTGAACTGGTGCTGGAGACCCTGGTGATCGACGGTCCGCTGGGGGAGGTGCTGATGCCGGAGGGGCGTTACGCCAAGATGCGCAATGTCTGGTTTATCCCCACACCAGCGACGCTGGAGCTGTGGCTGAAGCGTTGCGGTTTCAAAAACATTCACACGGTTGATCTCACCACCACCTCGATTGAAGAGCAGCGCAGCAGTGACTGGATGCAGTTTGAATCGCTTAAACAATTTTTGATGCCGGATGATACCAGCCGCACCTGTGAAGGGTATCCGGCGCCGCGGCGCGCGATTGTTATCGCTGAGCGTATCTAAATGAAAAAACAGACAATTTATTTAACGGAGCAATTAATTGAACTTCCTTGTTTTAGCTGTTAGTTTAATCTGCACTTAATCCTTGCTGAAGTAGTTACTAATGACAGCTTTGAATCTTTCAAACAGTAACGTCTGCTCCCTGGACCAACTTAACAAGTTGCTCCAGGCCACCAATACCCTGATCCAAGCGCTCTCAGCAACCAGCATCAGGGATGACCTGCTGAGCGATGGAATCTCTGCCCTCTCCACCTTAATTCAGGCCCGTTATGGAGCCATCTCCATCCTCAGTGATAACAACATCGAAAGCGTTATCACCCATAACATCACTGCCGGGCAACACAACTGCGTTGGTGCAACACCTTTTACCAGCGAGCTGCTAAACCAGATGTCCCATACGCTGCAGCCAACACGTTTTAATACCCCTGCTAGCGAGCCCCATCTCTCTGACATTGAACACCCTGTTATGAACACACTGCTGGTGGTGCCCATCGCCACCAGCAGCGACCTGTTAGGTCACATCTACCTCTGTAACAAGGAGAACCAGACCACCTTCAACGATATTGATGAGCAGCTGGTCTGTAACTTTGCTTCGTCGCTGGCGCTAGTGCTGGACAACATCCAGCAGCGCCAGGCAAAACAGAAGGCGGAAGAGCAGACCCGGTTGCATGCCAAGGCCTTTGAGAACTGTGCCGAGGCGGTGGTCATCACTGATAGTGACGGGGCGGCGATCAGTATCAACCAAACCTTTACCCGCATGACAGGCTATACCCTGGCAGAGGTGAACGACAGCTATCCCCACCTGCTGACCGTCAATAGAAAGCGCCGCAGTTTTTATATACAGGTTTGTCGTGAATTGCAGGAGCAGGGTTTCTGGCATGGCGAGATGCTCTACCGCCGCAAACATGGCGCTACCTTTCCCATTTGGGCCAGCCTGAGCGCCATCAAAAATGGTCAGGGCGAGATCAACCACTATGTAGTGTTGTTGAGTGACATCAGCGAGCGCAAACGCTTTCAAGAGCAGATCCAATATCTGGCCTGTTATGACGCACTCACCAACCTGCCCAACCGCGCCCTCTTTATTGACCGTACCCGCCAACTGGTGGCAAACAGCAAACGCAGCGCCAAACAGTTTGCCTTGCTCTCAATCAATATCGATCAGTTCAAAAACATTAATGATACCTATGGCCCGGCCGTGGGCGACAAGCTCTTCCAGAAACTTGCCCGCCGTCTGCTGCGGGTGATTCGTGACGACGATACCGCCGCCCGGCTCGGGGGTGATAAATTTTGTATCACGGTGGCCAATCTTAATCGCCCTGAAGATGCCGCCGTGGCGGCTGGCAACATCCTCGAGACCCTCGCGCGCCCCTTTAAAATGAATAAAAAGGAGCTATATATCACCGCCAGCATCGGCATCAGCTGTTATCCCGCCGATGGCCAGGATGCCACTACCTTGATCAAACATGCCGAAGCGGCGATGTTTCACGCCAAATCACAACAGCGCAACCACTTCCAGTTCTATCGGGCAGAGATCAGCGCCAGCCGCAGCAAGCGGTTACAAATGGAGGCCGACCTGCTGCATGCCCTCGACCATAATGAGTTTGTTCTGCACTATCAGCCCAAGATCTGTTTCAGCAGTTGGTGCATTAACAGTGTTGAAGCGCTGATCCGCTGGCAACATCCCCAGCAGGGGCTGATTGGACCCAATGAATTTATTCCGTTGCTGGAGGAGTGTGGTCTGATCAACCCGGTTGGCGAGTGGGTGCTGCTGAGCGCCTGTGCCCAGATTAACCGTTGGCTGGATCTTGGCATCACCCCTCCCACCGTGGCGATCAACGTCTCCGCCCATCAGTTTGAGAAGCATGACTTTATCCAGACGCTCAGCAAAGTATTAGAGGAGCACCGCGACTGCGCCCGTTACCTGGAGATCGAGATCACCGAATCAATCCTGATGCGCGATGCCCCCCAGGCCAGCAAGATCCTGCACCGCATCCGTGACATGGGGGTGCACATCGCGGTTGACGACTTTGGTACCGGTTACTCGTCGCTGGCCTATCTCTCGAGCTTCCCCATTCACACACTCAAGATCGACCGCACCTTCATTCAGTCCGTCACCGAAAACCACCATGACGCCACCATCACCCGCTCCGTGGTTGATCTGGCCCATAGCCTTGGGCTGCGGGCGTTGGCCGAAGGGATCGAGACCCGGGCGCAGCTCGACTTTTTGACCACCCTGGGCTGTGATGCTGGTCAGGGCTTCCTCTTCAGCAGACCTGTCGAGGTCTCCGTACTGACAGAGCAATTGCGCGGTACCCGTAGCGTGAACCTGGCAGAGTACAACTAACACGCCATAAAAACAGCACTGGCAAAACCGGCGTCGCGGGCCGATGATTTAACAGCCTACCCATGAGAAGCAGAGCAATGAGTGAACAGAACATCCAGGTGATTGTCGATGGCACCGTGGTCGAGGGGGCAACGCTGGCGCAGGTAAAACCGCGCATTGCCCAGCTCTTTAAAACCACCGTTGATAAGGTCGAACCGATGTTCAGCGGCAGACCTTTTGCCATTAAAAAGGGGCTGGACCTGGAGACAGCGCGCAAATACCAGGCGGCGCTGCTACAGGCGGGTCTGCTCTCCACACTCGCCGCCGCCCCGCAGCCAGCAGCAACACCGCCACAAGAGATCAGCATCGCGGCCACTGGCAGTGATATCGATACCACCCCCGCACCCGCGCCCGTCAACATCGATACCAGCGCCATCTCCATCGCCGAGGCCGGCATCACCATCATGGAACACCCCCCCATCGCCGCCGCACAGATCGATACCAGTCGCTATCAGGTAGAAGCGGCCGGGCAGACACTCGATGAGACACCGCCAGTTGCCGCACCCGCCATCGACATCAGCAGCATCAGCCTCGCCAACGCCGGTGAAGATGTGATGGAGTACCTGCCCATGCCCGAGGTCGATATTGAAACCACACTCACCATGGCCGATGCCGGCATCACCATCATGGAACATAAACCGGTAGCGCCCGCCCAGATTGATACCAGCAAGATCAAACTGGCGGATGAGTAACAACAACCCCAACTCCACCATCAATTCATAAAGAGAGTATTTGTGTCACGATTCTGGGCCACCCACGCCGTGATCCCGGCGCTGCTGTTTATTGTTGCCGTGATCATCTTCGAGACCACCACGATTGATGTCACACTCGCCAACTACTTCTACAACTTCAGCACACAGCAGTGGCCGTACCAAGATAGCTGGTGGGCATCCCAGCTGATCCACGAATATGGCCGCCGCCTGATTGTGGTGATCTTCCTCATCAACCTGGTGGTGTTAGCGCTTACCTATCTCCGCCCCAGCATGAAGTGCTACCGCCGCCCCGCCGCCTACCTGGCGCTGGTATTGATCTTTGCCCCGCTCATCGTCAGCAGCGGCAAAAAGATCAGCAATACCGACTGCCCCTGGGATCTCGACATCTACGGCGGCGATCGCCCGCACATCCTGCTGTTTGAAGATCGCCCCAACAACCTGCCCGCCACCCAATGTTTCCCCGGCGGCCACTCCTCCGGCGGCTTTGCCTTGCTCGGGCTCTACTTCCTTTTTCTTAAACGCAATACCCGGCTGGCCAAGCTCGGACTCGCCATCGGCCTGGGGGTCGGCGGCCTCTTTGCCTTTGGCCAGGAGGCACGGGGCGCCCACTTCATCTCCCACGACAGCTGGTCCGCCGCCATCTGCTGGTTTGTGGCACTGGGGATATATACAGTTATTTTCAAGCAGAGGCTCTGGCCGGGCTTATACAATGGCTGGCCACTCCAGAGGGATATGCCACCATGAGCAAACAACTGCCCCACCCGCTGCACGGACGCGGTGCCATCAGCAATCCCGACAACCGCTTTGACGCAACACAGCGGGAGTCAATCGACGACGGCTGGGACAGTCTCGACCAACCGCTCGAACCGATCCGCACCACCCTCACCATCGACAGCGCCAAAACGGTGATCAACTACAACCAGTCACCCGACATCCCCTTTGACCGTTCCATCAACCCCTACCGTGGCTGTGAACACGGCTGCGTCTACTGCTTCGCCCGCCCCACCCACGCCTACCTTGGCTTATCACCGGGGCTGGATTTTGAAACCAAACTCTTTTATAAACCCGACGCCGCCACGCTCTTGCGTGAAGAGCTGGGCAAACGCAACTATCAACCACAACCGATTGCCCTCGGCATCAACACCGACGCCTATCAACC
>CAMTXZ010000048.1:0-3021 GCA_947085765.1 uncultured Chromatiaceae bacterium
CTAATCGCTAACGGCTGGACGCTGTTAGTTGGTAAAAATATCGCGCTATTTGACATGCTAACGCGACTGTACCCCGGGCAGTCTGTTCTTTAGCGCTCTCTTTCCGCCTGAAGCATTTTTTTCAGTCGTTCAAATTCAAGTTCATTCGCTCGAACGAGTAAGCGAGTGCCATCGGGTTCATACTCCTCTTTGATTACACGCATATGGCTGCGTATCTCCCCAATAATGCCTTTGGCTGTGTAGGGGATGAGTATTTCTTCCTCGATCATGTCGTGCTCGGAAAATGCCACGATGCGTTCATGCAGAGCTGCAATGTCGGCTGGGTTTCGTGTCGATAATTGGATGGCTTCGGGAAACTCAAGCTGTAGCGCTTGTTTCTGTGTGTCATCGAGTTGGTCTGATTTATTGAGTAACAGCAGCTTGCATGAATCTTCGACGCCAATATCATCAAGCACCTCGTTAACCACCGCCAGTTGGGAGCGAAAGCCGGGGTCAGATGCATCGACGACATACAGTAACAACGAGGCGTCATGCGCTTCGTCGAGCGTAGAGACAAATGAGGCAACGAGATCATGCGGTAACTTTTTAATAAAGCCTACCGTGTCTGAGACTAATATGCGCGGCTGGGTTTCTGGTTGCAAAGCACGAACGGTAGTGTCGAGTGTGGCAAAGAGTTTGTTTTCCACCAAGACCTCGCTGCCCGTGAGTGCGCGCATCATTGAAGACTTACCGGCATTGGTATACCCCACCAGTGCTACGCAAAACTGATCAGAACGTTGTGAACGGCGATCTTTCATTTTCTCTTGCACGTCGGCCAGTTCTCGTTTGAGTTCAGCGAGACGATCACGTACTCTACGACGATCCAATTCAAGAGCACTTTCACCTGCCCCTTGGCCCATTTGACGCTCTTTATTACCACTGTTTGATTCGCGAAGTCGGGGAGACAAATAATTTAATCGGGCAATCTCAACTTGCAGGCATGCCGTGCGGGTGTGGGCATGGCGGCTGAATATTTCAATAATCACGCCGGTACGGTCGAATACTTCAATACCCAGCGCATTCTCAACGTTGCGTAACTGCGATGGGCTTAAGTCGCAGTCAAAGACAACAACGTCAGCCAATTCTACGAGTGGATCGTTCAATAGAGAGTGTGGGATGTGGTCATCAATCTCGCTAGTTTCATCGTGATTGGCTGCGCCCCTACCTCCTGTAAGCTGCGCCAACTCTTGCATTTTACCTGCACCGACAACCGAGATAGCCCGTGTGGATGCTTGTCGTTGTGATTGTGTACCCACCACCTTGAACCCCAAGGTGGTAACAAGGCGAGAAAGCTCGGCCAGTGATTCCTGAGATTCGATATCTGTAATTTTTGGCGTGCGAATAGATACTAAAAGTGCACGATTAAGCGTAGGTTTTTGGGTTAATTGCATGGCATACCTTGATGTGTTGCATCCACAGTGGTTGTTTGGCTGGTTGTAAAACATTTGATGTCGAACTTGCACGTGTAATTGCTAATCAACAGCCTGCTGGGATTATGAAGCAGAAATCTGTTTTTGATCTGTTTGGGTGAATTTAAAATGCACATCTCACGACTCGTGATGGGTTTGGTGGTGTCAGACGATTTATGGTGTGGATCAAGGGGCTGACTCATTGATAATTATTTCCAGTTCGTAGGGGCAGTGATGCTCACACTAGCGGGCTCTTATTATCTTGAAGTTCTATTTCGATTAGATGAGTTACCACCGCGGCGTCCACGACCCTGAGGCTGGCCTCCACGTTGGGGCGTAGGATCCGCCTCAAAATTGCCATACTCCTCATCATCCGATGAAACTGTTGGCACCTTCTCAGTGGGCGCAAAGCCAGGGATGATCTCAGGCTCAAACTTACGCCCAATGAGTCGCTCAATAGCCTGTAACTGCTTAGACTCATCCTCACTGACCAATGAAACCGCTAGACCAAAGGTACCAGCACGACCCGTACGACCAATGCGGTGCACATAGTCTTCTGGTACATCGGGAAGATCAAAGTTAACCACGCAAGGCAGTTGATTAACATCGATACCTCGAGCGGCAATATCAGTGGCGACCAATACCACGACATTACCTTTTCTAAAGCTATCTAAGGCACGGGTACGTGCGTGCTGGGTTCTATTCGCATGAATTGCTGCGGCACTAATGCCGGCGCTTTCGAGCTGGCATACCAAACTATCCGCACCGTGTTTGGTACGACTAAAGACCAAGACCTGATGCCAATTGTTCTTTTGAATTAGATGAATCAACACCTCACGCTTACGCGCTTTGTCGACAGGATGGATTACCTGCTTAATCGTAGCGGCAGTGCTGTTCGCGGCAGCCACTTCAATCAAAAGTGGATTATTGAACATACCTTTTGCAAGCGACTTGATACCTTTAGAGAACGTCGCTGAAAACATCAAGGTTTGACGTTTGGCAGGCAGTAGTTTTTGGATGCGACGGATATCGTCGATAAACCCCATATCCAACATGCGATCAGCCTCATCCAAGACCAATATCTCAAGCTGATCAAAGTTAATCGCCTGTTGATTATAAAGATCAAGCAAACGACCCGGCGTGGCGACGAGCACATCCAAACCACCTTGTAGCTGGGATATCTGCGGCGCTATCCTCACACCACCAAACACGGCTGCAGAGCGAATATTCATATGACGGCTGTAGTTTTGTACGCTCTCGGCGACCTGTGCGGCAAGCTCGCGGGTAGGTGTAAGGACCAACGCACGCACATGTTTAGCCTGTGGACGGGGGCCACCCGACAATTGCTGCACCATAGGCAGCGTAAAACTAGCCGTTTTGCCGGTGCCAGTGTGCGCTGCCGCCATAACATCACGGTGACCTAGTACCGCGGGAATCGCTTCAAGTTGAATCGGTGATGGCGTTGTATAACCTTGTTCTGCAACGGCTTTCAACAGCTCATCACACAAGCCTAATGAGGCAAATGACATAGATAGACATTCCTTGGATTGATTAATACTTGCCCAGACATACC
>CAMTXZ010000049.1:0-10754 GCA_947085765.1 uncultured Chromatiaceae bacterium
CCGCGCCTCAGCCGCCCGCATCACTGCTGTCATCCCCTACTTTGGTTATTCACGTCAGGATCGCCGCACCCGTTCGGCGCGTGTCCCGATCACCGCCCGTGTGGTGGCGGATATGCTGACCGTCAGTGGCGCCAACCGAATCCTCACCGTGGATCTGCATGCAGACCAGATTCAGGGCTTCTTTGATCTGCCGGTGGATAATATTTACGCCTCGCCGATCCTGCTCGGTGACATCTGGCGGCGCCATAAGAAAGAAGACCACATTGTTGTGGTTTCGCCCGATGTGGGTGGAGTGGTGCGTGCACGTGCCCTGGCCAAGCGCCTGGATGATGCCGAGCTGGCAATCATCGACAAGCGACGTCCCAAGCCAAATGAGGCGCGGGTCATGAACATTATCGGTGAAGTCGAAGGCCGCAGTTGTATCTTGATCGACGATCTCGTGGATACTGCTGGCACCCTCTGCCAAGCCGCAGCGGCTCTGAAGGAGCGTGGCGCCAAGAAAGTGATGGCCTACTGTACCCATCCAGTGCTCTCTGGCCCAGCGGTCAGCAATATTGAAAACTCACAGCTGGATGAGCTGGTTGTCACCGACACCATTCCCTTGTCAGCCGAGGCTCGTGCCTGTAGTCGCATACGGCAGCTGAGTCTGGCAGAGCTGCTGGGTGAAACCATTCGTCGTATCAGTAATGAAGAGTCGGTTAGCTCGCTGTTTGTTGAATAACGATTGAATAGAAAATTTATTGCCCCGGCCGCCCACCAGCGGCGTGGGAGATAAAACCATGTCGCACTTGGTCGCGGGTGCGACGCTACTTAAACAGTAACGAGAGATCAGATAATGAAAGTTGAAAATTTTGTGGTTGATGCACAGCTGCGTAAGGACGAGGGGAAGGGTGCGAGCCGCCGCCTACGTCTTACCGGCATGGTACCAGCCGTTATTTATGGTGGCAGCAATGCGCCACAGAGTATCTCCCTGTCGCTGAACGTCATGCTGCAGCACATTGAGCATGAGGCATTTTTCTCTCACGTTCTCGATGTCAACGTCGCAGGCAAGAGCGAGAAGGCGGTGGTCAAGGATCTCCAGATGCACCCCTTCAAGCCGCTCATCATGCATATTGACTTCCTGCGTGTTGATGCAAATTCTGTCATCCGTATGCATGTGCCAATTCACTTCCTTGGTGAAGATGTTGCGCCGGGTATCAGAAGTGGTTCAGTCTTCACTCACCAGATGACCGGTGTTAATGTCAGCTGCCTTGCGGCTAACCTGCCTGAGTTCATTGAGCTGGATGTGTCTGCGATGGAGATGGGTGATTCACTGCATCTGTCAGACATTAAACTGCCTGCCGGTGTAGAAATTATCGAACTGAGCCACGGCCCAGAGCATGATCTGCCCGTCGTCACCATCGTTGCCACCCGTGGCGGCGTTTCTGATGACGATGCTGCTACTACCGAGGAAGGTGCTGCTGAGTAATTTCAGCCCCTCTCCTGTTGCAGCTGAAGGAGGCCGGCGTTGTCTGCTGTTGTCGCTTTAATTGTGGGGCTGGGAAATCCTGGCCCCCAATATGAGGAGACCCGGCACAACGCCGGCTTTTGGTTTGTGGATGCGATAGCTCGCAGTCAGGGGCAATCGTTTCGTGCCGAAGGTAAATTTTTCGGTGATGTTGCCAAGGTCAACATCGGCGGTCAGCAGGTCTGGCTGCTCAAACCCAATACCTACATGAATCGTAGTGGTCAGGCGGTTGCCGCGCTGGCCAATTTTTATAAAATCCCGCTGGCGAACACGCTTGTCGTTCATGACGAGCTTGACCTGCTGCCCGGCACTGCCCGTCTCAAACAAGGCGGTGGTCATGGCGGCCACAATGGTCTGCGCGATATTGTGGCGCAGCTGGGAGGCAATGAGTTTTTGCGCTTGCGGGTTGGCATTGGCCATCCCGGCAATAGCAAACAGGTCGCCGATTTTGTACTGCACCGCGCCAGCCTGGAAGAGCAGCGGTTGATTGAAGAGTCACTGGAGCGTGCGTTAAATGTATTGCCGCAGGCGGTGACAGGTGAGCTGCAAAAGGCGATGAATGCGCTGCATACGCAGCCTTAATCCTAATAAAACGCAATTGTAGGTGCGAATACCCTCTAGGGCACAAGTAAATTCGCACCTACGGCACAGAACAGGATAAAACCATGGGAATCAAATGCGGAATCGTCGGCCTGCCCAATGTTGGCAAGTCCACCCTTTTTAATGCCCTGACCAAGGCGGGCATCGAGGCGGCCAACTACCCCTTCTGCACCATCGAACCCAATGTCGGCATTGTGCCGGTGCCCGATGCGCGTCAGGACAAACTAGCCGAGATCGTCAAGCCAGAGCGGGTGCTGCCCGCCACCATGGAGTTTGTCGACATCGCCGGACTGGTGGCCGGCGCCTCCAAGGGTGAGGGGCTGGGCAACAAGTTTCTCGCCAACATCCGTGAGACCGACGCCATCGCCCATGTGGTGCGCTGTTTCCAGGATGACAACGTCATCCATGTCGCTGGCAAGATCAGTCCGCTCGATGATATCGAAGTGATCAATACCGAGCTCTGCCTGGCCGACCTTGAGACGGTCGACAAGGCCATCGCCCGTATCGCCCGCGTTGCCAAGGGCGGCGACAAAGAGGCCAAGGCCCAGGTAGCCATCTGCGAGCAGGTCAAGCTGGTGCTGGATCAAGGCAAGCCGGCGCACAGCATGAAGCTGGATGCCGAGCAGCAGCTGCTACTGCGTGATCTGCACCTGCTCACCATCAAACCCACCATGTACATCGCCAACGTCTCTGAGGGCGGCTTTGAGAACAACCCCTATCTCGATCAGGTGCGCGCCCTGGCCGAGGCTGAAGGGGCGGTGGTGGTGCCGGTCTGCGCCGCCATTGAGTCTGAACTGACTGAGCTAGATGACGAAGAGAAACAGATGTTCCTCGCCGAGATGGGGCTGGAAGAGCCGGGCCTGAACCGCGTCATCCTCGCTGGTTACAAATTGCTGGGGCTGCAAACCTACTTTACCGCTGGTGTTAAAGAGGTGCGCGCCTGGACCGTCAAGATTGGCGCCACCGCACCGCAGGCCGCCGGCGTTATTCATACTGACTTCGAAAAAGGGTTCATACGCGCCGAAGTCACCGCCTATGATGACTTTATCGCCGGTAAAGGCGAGCAAGGCGCCAAAGAGGCCGGCAAGTGGCGTCTGGAAGGCAAAGAGTACATTGTTAAAGATGGCGACGTAGTTCACTTCCGTTTCAACGTGTAATTATTGCTAGCGGATTTAACGTTAGGCTTGACAGCAGAGCGTTAAATCCGGAAAATCCGCACTCCTTGTAAGTGGGTAATCACCCAACCGCAATGGCTACGTAGCTCAGCTGGTTAGAGCACATCACTCATAATGATGGGGTCCCCTGTTCGAATCAGGGCGTAGCCACCACCTTCTCTATTCCCCCCGTTATCAGTTACGCTATCCATCGTCCCCCATGTTCTGCCGAGGTAATGCCGTGGTTGATAAAGTCTACGTGGAAGCAAGTGCCATTCATGGCTTTGGCCTGTTCGCGCGTGAACAGATTCAGGCCGGTGAAGTGATCGGCGCCATCGAGCCAAAACAGGTCACCAGCGATGGTCCGCATGTGCTCTGGCTCAGCGAAGACGAAGGTCATCAGGTAGAAGGACCGCTAAAGTTCATCAACCACAGCGCCAAACCCAACGCCTGTTATTACGATGACCTGACCGTCATGGCGCTGGCGGATATCGAACCGGGCACAGAGATCACCCACAACTATGGTGACGGCTGGTAGTTGTGCCCCGCTGTTGCCCTCCCGGCCCTTTAAATCAATTGTCTTTTAATTCCCCCTTTCTGTTTCATTACGGCTGATCTGATCTGGTATGTTGCGTTGTGCAGCTCATCCTGACCACGTCTGCCATCTGGCTGTCGGAAAGTTTTACATATCTGGCTGATCGCGCCTAAAAACAAAACACCAGCCGTTGTAAAACAGCGCCCTAGGTAATTGGTGTAATATTTGCTGCAAGCCAGCATCGGCGGTAGACCGGAACGGCAAAATAATAAGCAATGTAAAAATTTAAGGCAGAAGTTGCAGCGGATACCTACGCGATTGCTGTGAGGGCGGATATGTATTCAGTGATCAGCGAGAGCAGTGAGATGAATAATCTGCTGTTTGGAAATTGGTAGTTTGTGATTGCTGCGCCGTAGGATAGATGTGTCAATGTGTACTATGGTATGCGTTCCAACGCGGGAGCGTGGGAACGAGGAAAGTAATGAGACGAATAATCTGCTCTTTGGCAATAAGCAGTTTGTGATTGTGCCGTAGAGGTAATAACAAAGCTATCGGGGGTAGTGATGTCTAATGGTGTGTCCACGTCTGTCTTAGTCGAAAGTAGAAATGGTGCGTATAGCGCACCCATGACGAGCCGTATGACTATTGTATATGCCCTATTGCTGGTAACTTTTGGCGCATGTTTTTCTTCTCACGCTACCGCAGCGATACAATCACAGCCAACGACAGAGGGGTATGCTTCCCATATATATTTATTTCCAAAAGCAGACGATCTAGCTAGTCATCTCTGTGAACCATCGCTAGTAGTTGCCAGGATTGAGTCCCTAACCACAGAGTTATATGGTCACCCCACAGTAGATGTCTACTGTACATATCCTTCTTTGCCTGGTGGGGGGATTTATTATGGAAGATTTCAATGGCAACGGTATTGCCCCGTTGGTATGGAGCTATCGCCACAGGATAGCAATGCTTGGATCACAGGTAACCCGCAAATATGTGCCGCAACTATTGGTTCTTCGAGCTCCTATATTGGTGGAAAGAACGAAGGATGTGTGAAAGACAGCTGCTATGTCGGTAATCCGATCAATCTCGGGACGGGTAACAAGTTTCAGTTCGAGACGGATTATGTGGGAACGGGCCCGTTCCCGCTCGTGTTGAGACGTGCTTACAACAGCGCGGCATCGATGCAGCCGGGTGTCGAGACTATGGGTTCGCATTGGCGCAGTCACTATGAACGCAGAGTGTACTATCAAGATCCACTTCAGCCGGATGCGCTTTGCGCAGCCGTAGATCGCTACACTCTCACAATTAATGGTTGGACACCACGGTGTGATATTTCAACGCCCCTGTTGACTTCGGCTACCGTATCCCGTCCTGATGGAAAAACAGTTTATTTTGTTCTGGATGGTAATGGTGTCGGTACGCCGGATTCCGATATCGATGCCCGGCTGATCAAAACAATGACGGGTTGGCAATACACGAGTGAAGATGACGAAATAGAAAACTATGATGCCAGTGGCTTATTGCTTTCGATCACCAATCGCGCCGGTTTAACGCAGACGCTTGGCTATGACACAGCGGGTCATTTGCAGAGCGTCACTGATTCTTCTGGCCGCTCCTTAACGTTTACATACGATGCTAGTAACCGTATCTCGACCGTTACAGACCCTAATGGCGGCGTGTATGCCTACGCGTATGACGGCAAAAATAATTTGAGCACGGTTACCTATCCCGACACAAAGACACGAACCTATTTGTATGAGAACACAAATTATCCCAGTGCTAATTATCTGAATGCGCTCACTGGTATCATTGATGAAAATGGTAGCCGCTTTGCTACCTGGGGTTATGATACAAGAGGTCTTGCGATTTCCTCTGAACATGCTGGTGGCGTTGAGAAGAAAACGGTTTCTTATAACAGCATCGGCACAGTGAGGGCGTCTGCAACAGTGACAGACTCCGCCGGGATTGTTCGTACTTTTAGTTTTGTCACGACGATGGGTGTAATCAAAAAAGGCATCATTACGCAACCTTGTATAAGCTCTGGTTGTGGCGGGGCCACGACCAATACTTCAAGCAATACATATAATGTCCCAGGCTATGCTAATGATTACGCCAATGGTAATGTTACCTCTAAAACTGATTTCAACGGTATTGTCACTAATTATACTTACAACATTACCCGCAATCTCGAAACCTCACGCACGGAAGCTTCTGGTACCACCAACGCGCGCACCATCAGTACGCAATGGCACCCGACGTTCAGAATTCCAACCGCTATCGCTGAACCATTAAAGATTACAACATATACTTACGATGCCAATGGTCAGCTGCTGAGCAAAACCGAGCAGGCCACGACCGACGCCAATGGTAGTTTGGGTCTTGCTGCCACAGCGGTGGGTACACCACGCATCTGGAGTTACAGCTACAACGCCAAGCGCCAGGTCGCCACTATCGATGGCCCGCGCACCGACGTCAATGACATCACCCGCTACGTGCATGACCCCGTCAACGGCAACCTGCAAACCATCACCAACGCGCTCAATCACGTCACGCAGATCACCCGCCACGACGCCAGCGGTCGCCCGTTGCGCACGGTTGATGCGAATGGTCTGGTCACCCAGCTTAGCTACACCCCCCGCGGCTGGACCGATATCATCAAGGTCGGTACCGACACCGTCTATGAGACCACCGACCTCGATTACGACGGCGTCGGCCAGCTCATCAAAGCCACGCTGCCCGATGGCAGTTACCTCAACTACACCTACGATGCCGCCCATCGCCTCACCGGCATCAGCGATGTACAAGGCAATACCATTCACTACACACTCGACCTGATGGGCAACCGCACCGCCACCGCCGTCAAAGACCCCAGCGGCACACTCAAGCGCACTCACCGCAATGTCTACAACATCCTCAACCAACTCAGCCAGAGCATCGGTGCGGATAAAGGGACCGATACCCAGATCACCTACTACGACGAGTATGACGCCAACGGCAATCTTAAAAAGCAGCGCGACGCCCAGGGCAACACCACCCAATACGGCTATGACGCCTTCAACCGTCTCACCACCACACTCGACGCGCTCAACGGCGCCACCGCGTACAGCTACGACGGCCAAGGCAACCTCAGCCGCGTCACCGATCCGCGTGGCAACATCACCACTTATCTTTACGACGGCCTCGGCAACCTCACCCAACTGATCAGCCCCGACACCGGCACCACCCACTACACCGCATTTGATGCTGCCGGCAATCTGCGCTCACAGACTGACGCCAACGGCCAGACCACCCAATACCAATACGACGCACTCAACCGCCTCAGCCAGATCACCTACGCCGACAACAGCACCACGGTTTACAGCTACGACCAGGGCAGCAACAGCATTGGCCGCCTCAATGCCGTGACAGACACCGGCAGCACCATCGCCTATCAATACGACCAACACGGCCGCATCACAAACAAAACCCAAACCAGCACCAACAATGGCAACAGCCTCAGCCTCAGCACCGCCTACCGTTACAACCCTCAAGGCCAGCTCGACCAGAACACCTACCCCAGCGGCGACGTGATCGGTTACAGCTACACCACCGGCAAACTCACCTCCATCAGCCGCAACGGCCAACCGCTGCTCAGCAACATCAGCGTTGACCCCTTCGGCCCCGTCACCGGCTGGCGCTGGGGCAACAGCACCGCCGCCCCCTATCAAGAGGTCAGACGTGTCTACGACCTCGACGGCCAACTGAGCAGCTACACCCTCGCCGGCACCACCCAGCAACTCAACTACGCCAACAGCGGCAACCTCACCACCATCACCGACATAGGCAACCCCGCCAACAACCAAAGCTACGGCTACGACCCACTCAATCGCCTCATCAGCGCCAGCGGCCCGCTCGGCACTCAAGGTTATGGCTACGACGCCAACGGCAACCGCCTCAGCGCCACCGCCAATATCAATGGCAACATCAGCAGCGACAACTACACCCACGCCGCCAGCAACAACCGCCTGCAAAGCATCAGCGGCGCCAACGCCAACACCTACGGCCATGACAACAACGGCAACCGCATCAACGACGGCCTGCACAGCTACGGCTACGACGCCCGCAACCGCCTCACCAGCGTCGATGCCAGCATCCGCTACAGCCACAACGGCCTCGGCCAACGCACGCGCAAAACCGTACCCGCCATCAACACCAGCAACACCAGCGTCGGTGACGCCAACGGCGACGGCACAATAAACGCCCAAGACTACAGCGCCATCCTCAACCAGATCCTCGGCACCCCCGCCAGCCACAACGCCGACTGCAACCAGGATGGCCAGGTCAACGTACAAGACCTCGTCTGCATCAACATCAAAATCAACCCTAGCCTGCAAACATCCGCAAGCACCACCCACTTCGCCTACGACGAACAAGGCCAACTGATCGGCGAATACGACCAGAACGGCACATCGATCCAAGAGACAATCTACCTCGGCAACTTACCCATCGTCGTCATCAAACAAGGCACCCTCTACCGCCTCTACGCCGACCACCTCAACACCCCCAGAGCGATAGCAGACACCACCAACAAAGTAGTGTGGCGCTGGCAGAGTGATGCCTTTGGTACAACAGCCGCGAATGAAGATGTGGATGGCGATGGAACCAAGTTCAGTTACAACTTGAGATTCCCTGGGCAGTACCTCGATAAAGAGACTGGGCTGCATTACAACTACTTTCGGGACTACGATCCGGGGACGGGGCGGTATGTGCAGAGTGATCCGATTGGGATTGATGGAGGCTTGAACACCTACTTATACGCAAATGCAAATCCATTGAGTTATGTAGACCCGGAAGGTAAGTCTGCTGTGATATGGGGTGCCCCTATCGTTATTGGTGGTGGGTTCACTTGGTATAAATTTCAGAAGTTCAATGCTTGCGTTGAAGCATGTGAAGCTACAAATGAACAGTGTCAAGATGGAAATACTCGACAAAATCTGAACTGTAGGACTGATTGTTTCTGGCAGATCATGGGTAAGAAAAAGTTAATTAAACCTCCTGTCGTACCAAATGGGGACTAAATTATGAGTACCTCAAAGTTTACAACTGCTATACGTGTTGCATTGCTGGCTTTCTCTGCGTACATCTTGTCTGATGATTTGTTTTTCTTTTTTGCACATTATTACGTGCTTCCGTTGGAAGGTTTTCCTTTAGGTCTACAAGGGTTAATTTATGTGTTAGTTACTATTAATCTATGGGGTGTGGGATGGATAATTGTTTGCTTAGTAAAGCAGGAGCTGTTTTCTTACAGGCGAATTATGTTTTCTGTAATAGGCAGTTTGCTGGTAGTCATGAGCCTTTATTTCTTGGTTTTAATTGTTAATCTATACCCAGAGTTTAGCGATCATATTTTAACTTTTCTTCCTTTAAATATAAAAACACTAGTGCTTCTATCAGCCTTGTTTTTTCTACGGCCGTACGGCGTAATAAATCGTAAGGTGCAATAAACACATTTTCATTGCACCATGAATTGAAATGATGGCGTTGGATTTGCCTTCGGTTTGGCGTAATGCGCTCTGCTTATTACTCCCTACCTATATCCCTTCGTGACAGATGCGGTAATGCGCGCGCCACCGGGCAACAAGCGCAACGTTTTACAAAGACCCACCAGCGGGTGAGGCAGAGGTGAATCGATGAAAATAATGAATATCAAACAGAGCAACCTGATCAGGTTGTGGTTGGTATTGTCGGCTGGCTTCTGGTGTTTCGCTGCCAGTAGCGCCAATGCGGTGCCTGGCCTCAGCCTCGGCTTTTCTCTTAATGGCCAGCCGGGCAGCAGCGTCAATGTGCCGCTTAGTTTTACCAACAGTGGCAGCGTCGCCAGCCTGCAATTTGATGTTCACTATGATGCGACTCAGCTCTCCCCCGGCACTGTGTTAAGCAGCAGCTCCCTCACGGCGACTGGCCATGGCGCCTCTGCGGCCATTGTTAGCCCCGGCACATTGCGTGTTGTGCTCACACCACCGTTGAATAATACCGCGATCAATTCAGGCATGGCTGCAGCGTTACCCTTTACCTTAAGTGCTGCTACCACATCGTCTCAAATGCTCAATCTCAGTAACGTCATTATGAGTGATGATCAAGGCAGATTTGTGTTGGCGTATCAATTCAACAGCACCCTTATCGCCGTCAGTGGCGACATTAATAGTGACAGTGATGGCGACGGCATGGCCGATGGTTGGGAGATTGATCATGGCCTTGATCCGCTGAATCTTCTGGACGCACTATCCGACTATGATGCTGATGGCTTGTCGGCCCTGGCTGAATTCAGGATGGGCACCGATCCTACCCTCGTGGATACCGATGGTGATGGGATGTCTGATGCGGATGATGCCTCGCCGCTTGATTCGGGTTCTCAGACCGCTGCAAGCCAATACTATGTGCTTAACCCACTGCTTGCTGCAGGAGCAATCAATGTTGTCAGCCTGGTGAATAACAATACCATCACGGCGGGTGCAACAACGTTGCGGCTGAATGTGAATGAGCTAGGCACGATACCGGCTGCAAGCGTGAGCCAGGGCATGGCGATTAGTGGCACAGGGGCATTCACGCTCGGCAGTGCTGTTAATGCAACCGACCTGCCCGTGCCAAGCGAGTTTGCCGGCACCGCCTTTGTGGTGCCGCAGTTTCGTAACACACATTATTATGACCTCCGAAGCCTGAACGGCAATGCCGTGGTGCGGATCAATGCCGGCACCGGTTTTAATGGCAGCGTCAGCGTGCCGCAAGGGCAGGTGGTGACGGTGAACGCGGGGGCGGATAACACGGTCTCGGCCATAATTACATCAGATCAACCGATCCTGGTCACACACCGAAGCTCGTCCAGTTACGACACCATGCCGATCCCGCCAGCATCGACCGACCTCTGGGGTATCCGCTCCTCAGGCGCTTATATGGGGGCGTTACAGGATGGAACAAC
>CAMTXZ010000050.1:0-10547 GCA_947085765.1 uncultured Chromatiaceae bacterium
TTGATCCGGACAACCCCGTTGACAAGGGAGTACTCACTGTGGACGCGCAGGTGGATAAAGGTGGGTGTAGACATGGGCGCCATTTTAGCCTGATGGGGCGGTGCTGGCGACATGAAAAAGGGGATAAAAACAGCTGATTAGCTATTGACAAGCCAGTTAGAACTGGCTGTTTCAGAAAGCAGTGGCGATGACGGATTGAACTGGCGGCCCAAAGAGGGTTCGGCGATAATGGCCCGCCATTTGCCACGGGACTCTGTGCCCCGTCAACTGGCATAACAACAATAACAATCTGCGTCACCGTGTGGGGGTCATATGGCATTACCTAACTTCACCACTCAAACTCTTTGGCGTTTGTCGCTCACTCTTGGTGTGGGGCTGCTGGCTGCCTGCAACAGCGAAAATGCCACCGACAACAAAACCACCTTGGTTCCTGATGTACAGAGCTGTTCCCGCGGGGCGACGGCGTTGTTTGCTGCGTGTGATGATCAAAGCATCACTACCAATGAAATCCTCGTCAATAACGATACCGTTATTGCGGGTGATACCGTTGTAACCACCGCCGGGAGTGGTGTTGATGACAAATCGCAGAACACCGTAGTTATTCTCGACAATCTAATCGCCAACCCAACAGCCGAAACTGACCTAACTACACAGCCCATTCTGGTGGCAGAAAACCATAATGAAGAGCTGCCCAACAATGTTGTCACCGATCCCAACATCGAAGCCATACCGGACGCACTACCCACTCCAGCGGCTATACCCAGTTATGACGATGAGATAGCACAGATCAACAAACTCTGGACTGACTACAGTGCAACGGTTATCGCCACGCATAAAGATAATCACATTGAGTCCATCTACCAGTACGGACACACCTTTGCCATGCTGGCAGCGGGCGCTGGCACGGGACCTACAACTGATGCCCCTTATCTAATCGTCAAGGAGGACGGCACTGTTATCGATCCCAACACCTTACAGGCGATCATCGGCAGCACCTACGCCACGCCAGACGGCATGGAACATCTGCATAAGCTCCTCGACAGTTGGGATCAAAAACTGCTGCAGCAGAACGTCGCTGTTGATTGGCAGCGCAGCAACGCGCTTTGGGTTCAGGCGGAATACCCCGTCCTTAACAGCTTTCTCGACACCCAGATCCGCTACTATGCGCCAGAGATAGTGGGACTGGACTTCAGGAACGACATGTATGGCAGCGGGCAATTTATCGCTACCTGGCTCAATGCCGTCTCGCAAGACAGGCTCACACCACTCTTGAGCTTCAGCGGCAATCAGATCAACGAACAGACCGGTCTTGTCACACTCAATAGTGAAGCCGTGAGCGCGCCATGGCCCGAACTCTTCGATGCCACACAGACAACCGATGAACGTTTTAAGATGCTGGATGGCACAATGAAGCTGGTGCCCACCATGCACAGCACCGGCACCTTTGATATTGCCGCAAGCGATCAATACATGGCGTTTCAGCTGCCCATCCAAAACAGCACGCTGGCCATGCTGGTAATCATGCCCAAGGTGGGACAGTTCGCGGCCATTCAAACCCAACTCGACACATCACCACTCCTGGAGCAGATCATTGCAGAACTACGCCCCACCAGTACCACCCTGCACCTGCCACGCTTCGCCATTGCCACCATCCAGGAGGTCAATATCCCTTCCGCCAGCGACAAGGCGTTTGCCGATTTCTCTGCGGTGAATGGTCAGGGCCATCTCTATCTGAAACAGATGGCGCAGATGGCAACAGTCGAAGTGATGGAGTCGGGCATGATATCCAGAGCCGGTGGTGTAAACATTCTAAATACAACAGACACGCCACTCATCAACGCACCTAATGCTCCATCTGACATCAGCGCTATATGGGTTGGCCAGGATCTGAATTCGACTGTCGGCCAGACTTTTGGCTTCAACTCCTACAACAACTTAACATCGACTCCCTGTTATTACCCGGCGCTACTGCACCCCTTCATGTTTGTGATCCGTGATACCACCACCTCCACGCCACTCTATGCAGGGGTCTGGACCACACCTGGCGGCGCGCAGATGGCGCCTGATTGGACTGTGTCTTTAGGGCAAAGCTGTGAAGAGGCGAGCAATCCTGGTACAGGCACTCCAAATCCCTTTGCAAACTACCCGTAGCGCCATCAATCCGAAACCAGAGCGTTAATAGCTACTGAGTTGCTGCCAGCAACCGCTTCACCGGCCCAAAACTGCGCCGGTGAATTTCAGTGACACCTAGCTGTTCCAGCGCGGCAATGTGATCTTTGGTGGGATAACCTTTGTGTTTGGCCAAACCATAACCAGGATAGATAAGGTCCATCGCCACCATCTCACGATCACGGGTGACTTTGGCAATGATGGAGGCAGCGCTGATGGCGGCTTCGCTCTGGTCACCCTTGACGATCGCCTCGGCGGGGATGCCAAAATCAGGGGCACGATTACCATCCACCAATACTTTGTGCGGCGTGATCTTCAAACCAGCAACAGCACGTTGCATGGCAATCATGGTGGCCTGGAGGATGTTGTGTTCATCTATCTCCTCCACCTCACAACGGCCGATGGCCCAGGCCAGTGCCTTCTGCTGAATTTCGGGGAAGAGTGCTTCGCGTTTGGCTTCGGTCAGTGCTTTGGAATCCATCAAACCAGCAACAGGGTTGTTGGGATCGAGGATGACAGCGGCGGTGACCACGGGGCCGGCGAGTGGGCCGCGACCAACCTCATCAACGCCGGCAATCAGCATTGTTACTACTTTTGTTTGTGACATACACGCCCTTCTATTCTGCTTTACAAGACCAGGCCGATGCGGCGAGCCATGTTACCAGCTCGTCCGCCGGGATGGGTCGGCTCAGGTAATACCCTTGGGCGTAATCACAGTTGAGGGAGTTGAGCAGATTCAGGGCGTATTCGGTCTCGACCCCTTCGGCCACCACCTTCAAACCGAGGTTGTGGGCAAGATCGATTGTGGCGTGTACGATCTTGGCATCGTTCTCGGACGTCTCCATGTCCATCACAAAGCTACGATCGATCTTGATCTCATCGACCGGCAGCCGCTTGAGATAACCAAGTGATGAATAACCCGTACCAAAATCGTCGATGGAGAGCTGCAACCCCATCTCATTCAGGCGATTCATGATATCGAGGGCGCGATGTGGATCGATCATGGTGGCATCTTCGGTGATCTCAAAGCTGATCGCCGAGGCAGGCAGCTCTGCCTCTATCAGCAGCTGCTCAATCTTGTTGGGAAGGGATAGATCAAACAGTACTCGCGATGAGAGGTTGACTGCAATCTGGAGATGAACGCCTTGCTTCCGCCACTGATTGTGTTGCAACAACGCCCTTTTAATAACCCACTCGGTGAGCGGTCCAATCAGACCGCGCTGCTCGGAGAGTGGGATAAAGTAATCGGGAGGAATCATGCCGCGGGTCGGATGCTGCCAACGAATCAACGCCTCAACACTGGCCACACACCCTTTTTTATAATCGAGTTTGGGCTGGTAGAAAAGCACCATCTGGTCCTCTTCAATGGCTGCTCGCAGCTCAGCCTTGAGCGCAAGCTGTTCGACGCTATGGGTATCATAGGCAACATCATAAATAGAAAAATCACTGTGGATATGTTTGGCCACATATAGGGCGATATCGGCACGGCGTAACAGCGCCTCGGCATCTTCACCATGTTCAGGAAACATGGCTATGCCAAGAGTACCTGCCACCACAATGCTATTACCATCGATCTCCGCATGTGGCACTAGTGCATCAGCGATCCGTTTGGCCACGGTGACAGCCCCCTCAACCCCCTGTAGGTTTGGCAACAAAATGGCAAATTCGTCGCCGCCCAGACGTGCCAACGTCAATTCACTCTGTCTTACCGCCTGCGATGTAAACCCATCTACAGTGACCTCTTCAACCACTCGAGCGATGGTGGATGAGGCACGAATCGTCATTTTTAACCGCTCAGCAATCTGCTGTAAAAGTTTATCGCCAACCTGATGCCCCAAGGCGTCGTTGATCTCTTTAAAGCCGTCCAGATCGAGCAACATGATTCCAAAATGCTCACCTTTGCGTTTGCTGAGCAGGATCATCTGCCGCAGCCGATCCAGAAACAATGTGCGATTGGGTAGTGAGGTGAGCTGATCGATAAAAGCAGCCTCTTCATACTCGTCGTAAAGTCTAGACAGATCGGCAGACATATTGTTAAAGACTTGTAGCAATTCCTTTACTTCGGTATTACCACTCAGTGTTAACGGCGAACGTAGATGGTGACGATCCTTGCGTACCAAATTGAGCTGATCAATAAGTTCACGAATCGGTTTTACCGTGGTCATCTGCAAACCCCACAGTGCCAAAATCAGCATCAGCAGCGTCACCCCCCCCGCCAGCAGCAGTAGACGATTACGAGCATCAGCGGCCCGGCCCATGAGATCACGTAGATCCTGCTGAACCTGAAGTCTGGAGATGGGCAGACCATTAATATCTCTCAACCAGACGCCTGCCACCACTACGTCTTTGCTATCACTCGTGGCCCGCCATGAAGAGGAGCGATAGATGACATCATCCGTCACGGAGATGATGGCCAGTGGCATTGCCAGACTCTTTTCCAGTGATTTCAGCGCGTAATAGGGGTCGTATACCAGCTGCAAGTACCCTTTATGACGCAAACCGCCCACCGGCAGAATCATGGTGCTATAGCCCCCCCCCTGCGACGGGCAGATACCGGATAAAATCTTGAGTTGATCACTGCCCTGACGCCTGCTTACAGTCTCAATCCCATCATGGCAAATGGTCTCACTGGCGTTGCTTACTGGCGGCCCTAGATTAGATGAGGCCAGCAGCTGGAACTCAGCATCGTAGACATAAAATTGAACCAGCTTCAGATTGCCCACACTTACCTGATACTGATGAAACTGATCATCAAGCGCGACAGCCAGCGCGCTGGAATCTCGGTCACGAAACGCGTGTCGGAAGGCCGGTTGGTGCTGGGTATACATGCCCACAGATTCAGCAATGTTCTCAACATTAGTAAGAACCAACATCGATTCACGGGTGATGCGCTCTCTGGCTACATGCTCATTATTTTCCAGCAAAAACTCACTATAGACATTCCAGGCCACCATCACCAACCCCATGCTCAACAGAGAGAGCAGGATAACCGCCATCGATTTAACAGAGAGGTCTGGATATTTCATCTGGGATTTTTTTATCGCATATACATGGCAGGGATCATACTAACGGGTTCCTAATACCGGAAAACGTTTCTCCCGCCACTCTTCATAGCCGCCCTTGAACCAATAGAGTTTTGAATAACCACAGGCGCTGGCTTGCTGCACGGCGCGATAGCTACGAGCACACTTGATGCCATTGCAGTAAAACACCAGGGGACGATCCAAACGTTTGCTGATTTTAGACAATGTTTCACAGTTAGTTTGATTATCAGGCAGGGCAACAGACTCTTCGATATAGCCAATCTCCCTATCTACTGGAATGCGCGAATCGATAATGATGAGATCACGATTATGTTGAGCAAGCCGTATCACATCTTCAGCCTCGACGATGGCAACACCTAGAGGCATACCATTATCATCAATATGTTCTGATGCAACACCAGGCTCGGAAACAGCAAATACCAGCAGACAAAACAGAACCTTTAGCTGTCCCCCCGTTACCCGCCATGCCATCTGCGCCACCCTTCCACCGTTGCATACTCTATGGTTGAGTATCGGCAGCAGTGCTCAATACTAAAAACTGTTTTTCATAATGGCCAACATTATTAACCATTATGCTACCGACAGTTAACTTATTGTTTTTATGGCGCTCTTTTTTCTGGATAGAGTTGATAGATATCCCATTTTCCAGTGGCGCGGGCATTGTCGGAGAGCCGTTTGTACTCATCAAAGCTAAGGGTCTTCATATCCTCGCAGCGCTTCAGCGCCTTGTCGTAATCTTCCGGCTCGGCGTTGACAAACGCTGCCGACAGCATGGTAGCCATATCCACACAGCGGGTCTTTTGCAGCTGGTCAAAACGCAGCTGGTCATACTTGGGATGGTTTTTATCGACATCACAGCCTGTTGCCATTAAAGCCAGCAGGGTTGCGGTCAGTGCGATCTTTGCAGTCTGTATCATCGAGTAACTTCCTGATTTGTATTCTGGATCAAACTCAGCACCGCCGTGGCGGCACAATTATTGGCGTCACGGCGCAGCGTTTGATGGATCTCATCAAAGAGCTGGCTGATAGCCGCAGCACTGGCCCTGTCTTTGAGCAGCTTCACTGTTTCATTGGCGATATTCTCGGCGGTGGCCGCCGACTGCAGCAGCTCTTTCACGACCTCGCGCCCAGCCAATACGTTGGGCAGCGAGACATAGGGCGACTTGAGCAACAACCTGACCAGCAGGTAACCGAACGCTGACAGTTTGTAGGTGACCACCATCGGCCGCTTTACCAGCAGCGCCTCCAGCGTGGCGGTACCGGAGGCCAGGACCACCACGTCAGCAGCGGCCATCACCTCGCGGGCACGGCCATCCACCAGCGTCAGCGCAGGACTCTTGCCCTGCTCGGCATAGAGCTGCTCAAAACGTTCACGTACTTTTGGTGAGGCCAGCGGCACCACAAATCGTACTGCTGGACACTGTTGCTCAATCAACGTGGCAGAGTTCAGTAGCAGTGCTGTCAGCCGGTTGACCTCGGAGAGGCGACTGCCGGGCAGCAGCGCCACCACCGTCTCGGCAGCGCCAATACCCAGCCCCTGACGTGTCGCCTCCTGATCAACCTTGAGCGGAATCATGTCTGCCAGCGGATGGCCCACAAAGGTAACCGGCACCTGATGCTGTTTATAAAACTCTGCCTCAAACGGGAAGAGCGTCAGGATCATATCCACCGAACGGGCGATCTTTTTGACACGGTACTGGCGCCAGGCCCAGACCGATGGACTGACATAATGGACCGCCTTGATCCCCTGCTGTTTGAGTTTGCGCTCAATGGTCAGGTTGAAGTCAGGGGCATCAACACCGATAAAAAGATCGGGGGGATTGGCACTGAAGTGCGCCACCATCTGGTTTTGAATCGCTTTAAGTTCACGGTAATGGGCTAGCGCCTCAAACCCCATCACCGCCAGCTTCTCCGCCGGATGGAAGGAACGGCAGCCGGCCTTGATCATCGCCGGGCCGGCGATCCCTTCAAATTGCGCCTCGGGATGACGCGCCTTGATCGCCTCGATCAGGCCCGCAGCCAACAGATCCCCCGAGACCTCACCAGCGATAATTCCGATTTTCATCTCAATCCATACCCCAGATAAAACAAAGGAGCATGGCCAGTGGCCACACTCCCCAGGTCACAGCGATAACGGTTAATTAACGCACAATGCCACGACCAGAATCACGGACAAAATCGGCAAATCGCAACACCTGTTCATGCTCAGCCATCAGCGGTTTGAGCTGTTCAAGCGCCTGCGCCACCGTATGACCGGAGCGGTAGATAATCTTGTATGCCTGGCGCAGTACCTTAATGGTTTCAGGGCTAAATCCATGGCGGCGTAGCCCCTCCACATTCAGACCATGAGGCTCGGCAGGCCGACCTGACACCATCAAAAATGGCGGCACGTCCTTGGCAATGGCGCTGCCCATGCCGACAAAACTATGGGCGCCCACCACACAAAACTGGTGGATCAAGCTGGCGCCACCAAGCGTCACATGATCTTCAATAACCACATGTCCCGCCAGGGTCGTATTGTTGGCAAAGACCGTATGGTTACCTACCTCACAATCGTGGGCGATATGCACATAGGCCATGATCCAGTTGTCACTGCCGATCTTGGTGGTGCCCTTGTCCTGTACCGTGCCACGATTAAAGGTGCAGTATTCGCGAATCACGTTACGGTCACCGATCTCCAGCAAGGTCGGCTCACCCTTATATTTTTTGTCCTGGGGGGCCTCACCGATGGATGAAAACTGAAAGAACTTATTCTGTTTGCCAATCCGGCAAGGGCCGTTGATCACGACATGAGGCCCCACCCAGCTGCCCTCACCAATTTCAACATCGGCACCAATGATGGCATAAGGGGAGATAGTCACCCCGGCGGCAATACGCGCCGTTGGATCAATGACTGCCCTGGAATCAATGATAGGATCAATCACGCTCAGACTTCCCTCTCCGCACACATCAACTCGGCACTCGTGACCACCTTGCCATCGACCTTGGCTTCACAATCAAATTTCCAGACACCGCGCATGGTCTTGACCACCTTGACCTCCAGCAGTAGCTGATCACCCGGCTCTACCGGTCGTTTAAAGCGGGCGCCATCAACACCAACAAAATAATAGAGCGACTTGGCAGTCGGTTTTGAACTGGTGGTCTTAAATGCCAATATTCCGGTAGCCTGGGCCAGCGCCTCCAGAATCAGCACACCCGGCATGACCGGACGGTGGGGAAAATGGCCCTGAAAGTACGGTTCGTTATAGGTGACGTTTTTAATAGCGGTCAGATATTCACCAACCTTGTAGTCAATGACCCTATCAACCAGCAAAAACGGATAACGGTGCGGCAGATGCTCAAGCACCTCATAAATATCCATCGTGCTTAATGTGTTTTTGACTTCATCCATAAAACCGTTCCCAAAGTAATCTACTCTTCATCCAGCCGTCCCTCTAAAACCCGCAGACGCTGGGCAATCTCGTTCAGTTGTCTGACCCTGGCTGCATTTCTGACCCATTCGCTGCGTGGCTGCGCCGCAATTCCTGATGAATAGACCCCAGAGTGGTTAATGTTACCAGTCACCAGCGACATGGCGGTAACATGAACATCGTCCGCGATCGTCAGATGGCCCACTATTCCAACGGCGCCACCAATCTGGCAGCGTTCGCCAATGACAGTACTGCCAGCAACAGCGGCACAACCGGCAATCGCAGTGTGCGCGCCAATACGAACGTTATGGGCCACCTGGATCTGATTATCCAGCTTAACCCCCTGCTCAATCACTGTATCTTCAAGTGCGCCACGGTCAATGGTGGTATTGGCCCCAATCTCCACATCATCACCGATCACCACTCCGCCCAACTGCGGCACCTTGATCCAGCGACCTGCGTCATTGGCAATACCAAAACCGTCACCACCGATGACCACCCCGGGGTGAATCAACACTGCTGCACCCACTCGCACACCGTGGCAGAGGGTGACGCGGGCCACCAAGCGACTGTTACTGCCAATAGTGACATCGTGCTCAAGAACACAGCCCGGGCCAATAACAACACCAGCACCGATCGAACACCCCGTACCTATATAACAGTGGGCGCCAATGCTGGCGCTTGGATCTACGTTGCAACCCGCTTCAATCACTGCCGTGGCATGAACCCCGGCCACCACCGGCGGCTCTGGATTTAACAGCCGCGCCACCTTGGCAAAGGCCAGATAGGGGTTATTGCTCACCAGCGCGTTAGTGGGTGACAACGCCAGATCCTGCGGCCAGATAATGACGGCACTGGCTTGTGTCGTTTCCAAATAGGGACGATATTTGGCATTAGCCAGGAACGAGACCTGTCCCACCCCGGCATTTTGCAGCGTACCAACCGCCGTGATCAAACAGTCTGAATCACCATGTAATTCACACCCAGTCTCATGCGCCAGTTGTTGCAGGGTTACTCCCATGCGACGGGCCTTATTTTGCCTTCAGTTTTTTAAGGATGGCATCGGTCAGGTTAACCCGATCACTGGCATAAGAGACACCTTCGAACAGAATCAGATCATACCCTTCACTCTTGCCGTACTCCTGAATGGCGTTACGCAAAGAGTCCATCACCTTGGCTAGCTCATCATTGCGGCGGATGGTCAGATCCTCCTGGAACTCCGTCTGTTTCATGCGCAGTTCACGATCAGCAGTAGCAAGCTCACGCTCTTTTTTCTGCTTGTCAGCCGCACTCATGAAGCTACCATCCTTTGTCAGACGCTCTTCCCGTTCACGCATCTGCTCCTGCGCCTTTATAATATCGTTCTTACGTGGCTCAAACTCTTTGGCAAGACGGTCAGAAGCAGTCTTGGCCTGCGGAGCTTCCTGGGAGAGGCGAGTGCCATCCACAAAGCCGATCTTCAATTCATCTTTGGCAACCGCCCAGGTCGGCAATACCAACCCCGCCACCAACACCATGCTCATGGTCAATTTTTTCAAAAACGTACCCTCCTCTACTAAAAAAACGATCCTAATGTGAACTGGAATTTCTCAAGTCTGTCGCCCGGCTTGTCGTTCAACGGCTCTGACAGGCTGAATGAAAGGGGTCCCACTGGCGATAACCAGATCAGAGAGACCCCCGCTGATTGCCGTAATTGGGCACTATCAAAACTACCACTGTCAGCAAAAACATTACCTATATCCCAGAACAGACTCATGCGCACCGCACTGCTATCTGGCGAAAAGGGCGGCGGGAATACCAGCTCACCGGTACCCGTGACCCGGAAATTACCCCCCAAGTTTATCGTATTATCCCTGGGGCCAAGTGTATTTGCACGATAGCCGCGTACCGACTGGGCGCCGCCCGCATAGTATTTCTCGAAAAA
>CAMTXZ010000051.1:0-43733 GCA_947085765.1 uncultured Chromatiaceae bacterium
ACCGCTGACAATGTTGAGCAGAGCGTCTACTACACCGCCAATGACGAGAAGATCCCGTTACTGCTGGGCCTGTTAAAAACACTGCAACCTGAACGCTCTATTGTGTTTGTAAATACCAAACGTGCCGCTGAACAGGTATGGGGCTACCTTGAAAGCAATGGCTATAAGTCTGGGCTACTCTCTGGCGACATTCCGCAAAATAAACGCCAGCGTCTGCTAGAAGAGTTTCAGCGCGGTGAACTGCCCATTCTCGTGGCCACCGATGTCGCCGCCCGCGGCCTGCATATCCCGGCCATCAGCCACGTCTTCAATTTTGATCTGCCACAAAGTGCCGAGGACTACGTGCACCGCATCGGCCGTACCGCCCGTGCCGGTGCCAGCGGTTGCGCCATCAGCTTCGCCTGTGAGTATTACTCCTTCCACCTGCCTGAGGTTGAAGAGTACATCGGTGCAAAACTCAATGCTCAGGCAGTCAGTGCGGAACTGCTGGTGACACCCCTGCCGCCAGTAAGGATCGAACGCCAAGGGCCAAATCCGCACCACAAAGGGTCGCGCAAAGATGGGGCACAAAACCGCTCCGGCAGTCGCGCCCCACAACGCCGAAGATAGCACCGAGCAAAAACCGAGCGGCAGATAACGATGGCTAGAAATTTTGACCAAATGCCAACCCGTGAGGCCTTAGCCGCCATTGCCCACGACTTTCATGGCCGCGGCTGGATGGCGGGCACTGCCGGCAATCTCAGCGCCCGTTCCAATGAGGATGAGGAGTGTTTCTGGATCACCAGCAGTGGCCTGCCTAAGGGCAGTCTTGATGCTGACGACCTGATCTTAGTACGCAGCAGCGATGGCACAGTCCAGCAGCGCCTGCGCGAGAATGCCCGACCTTCTGCCGAAACCAGTATCCACCAGGCTATCTACTCCCTATTCCCCAGCGCCCAGGCCTGCTTTCATGTGCACACTGTTGATGCCTGCCTGGCCACCGCTCGAGTCGATTACCACACCACTGAGATGCGACTGCCAGCGCTGGAGATGATCAAAGGGCTGGATATATGGGAGGAGACGCCACAGGTCAACCTGGCGCTGTTCGATAATATGCTTGATGTGCCGCTGATCGCCCACGAAATCCGTGAACGTTTTACACATAATCCACCACAGCTTCCGGCGTTGATGATCCGCAACCACGGCGTCACGGTTTGGGGCAGCAGCCTGCAACAGGCCTACAACCGAACCGAAATTATTGAATTCATCATGAGCTACATGGCACGTGGGTAAAATATAAGGTGTCCGTATCCACTACAACAAGCTTGCGACAACACTACTCAGTGCCGTGCAACTCAATCACAACGCTTATTGGAACAGGCGCCACCCGGGCTTGATGTCCCGCCCAGCTTGGCAAGGATTTTATCCATCAAACACCAGCCTGTGATGCCACTCTGGAACAGGTTAGCCCCGACAAAAACCGTAAACCACAACCAGTTGCTGGAGTGATAAAGCGGGCTTGCCTCAACCCCCAGCGCCAGCGACACCAGCACAAAAGCTCCAGCCATGGTACGGGTAGTGCGTGTAATATTCATAACAAACCCCTTTACTGTGATGCAATTATATTAGCAACATCTAATACTATAGTGTGAACGGCCAAGATTACCAACCGACAATTAGGAGGATTCAATAAACCACATGGAATATGAGCTACTCATCCGCCTCGGGATTTTTTTTGGCATCTTTGCCGGCGTCGCCTTTTTTGAAACCCGCTTTCCACGCCGCCCACCCCGCCACAAAACAACGCGGTGGAGCAACAACCTAGCCCTTGTTTTTCTCAACACACTGATTTTAAGACTTATTTTCCCAACTGCCGCCGTCGGCATGGCCATCGTCGTCGAACAGGGACAATGGGGACTCTTCAACTATTACTCGCTCGACCCCGGCCTGACACTGCTGCTCAGCGTCGTCGCCCTCGACGTGATTATCTATCTGCAACATGTACTCTTCCATGCCGTACCACTGCTATGGCGTCTGCACATGGTCCACCACGCCGACCTTGAGTATGACCTGACCACCGGGCTGCGCTTTCACCCCATCGAGATTGCGTTGTCGATGGTGATAAAGTTTGCCGCCATCGCTGCCCTTGGTGTGCCGGTGACTGCCGTCATTATTTTTGAAGTTCTGCTCAACGCCTGCTCCATGTTCAACCACGGCAACCTGCGGCTGCCTGAAAAGATAGACCAGGTGGTGCGCTGGTTCATCGTCACCCCCGACATGCACCGGGTCCACCACTCCAGCATTAAACTCGAAACCAATAGCAACTACGGCTTCAGCCTCTCCTGCTGGGACCGTCTCTTTGGCACCTACCGTGCGCAGCCCAGCCTGGGGCACGAAGCGATGGAGATCGGACTGACAGAGTTTCGTGAACGTTCGCGCCTCTCTCTGCCCTGGCTACTAATTTTGCCCTTCATCGGCAAGGTCGGCAGCTATCCAATCAACCGCGACGAAACGCCTGGCCAGACAAAACCACACAAATAACGTGATAAATAATAGAGTTAGCCTCTATGCGATAGTGCTTGACAGTGACAAATTGCACGTGGCATAAACCATGGCACGGAACTGTTGTGGAAGTGAAACGTAGTGACACAACAAGCAATATGTTCCTGTAGTACGACCGCCTAAAGATGCTGTTTGAAACTAGGGGAGACTGAGAACAGCCATCTGGTCACAATGGAACAGCCGCTATTGCTGTTTTTTTTATTAACTTGTTAGAAGGGGAGATTTATCATGAAAACACGTCTGTTGAGTATTTCTGCTGCTGCGATTCTGATGTTGGGCGTTGCCGGTCAGGCAAGTGCCGATCCACTGGAACTGGCCAAGAAAAGTGGCTGCCTGGCTTGCCATAGCGTCGACAAGAAAGTTGTTGGTCCAGGCTGGAAAGATGTCGCTGCCAAGTATAAAGGTGATGCTGGCGCCAAGGCTTCACTGGTCGACAAAGTGAAGAAAGGCGGCAAGGGTAACTGGACCGCCGTTACCGGTGGTGTGCCAATGCCTCCTTACTCACCACGTGTTGCTGACGCCGATATCGACACTCTGGTCGATTTCATCCTGACTCTGTAATTAGATTCAGTAAACCAGCACCGTAAAAGCCAGCCTTCGGGCTGGCTTTTTTTTCTCCGCCAACAGCCACCTCACAATGATAAAATCCTCTGCTTCACAGCAACTCAGACAGGGAACCCAAGTGACGCAACTGCACACCGTACCGGTAGTGATGACACTTTCCGGCAACGACCCTACCGGTGGCGCCGGTATTCAGGCCGACATTGAAGCGCTGCTCAGCATGGGCTGCCATGCCGCTCCAGTGATCACCGCCCTAACCATACAAGATACCCAGAAAGTCTTCCGCTTTGAGGCCGTCGACGCCACGGTGTTAATCGAACAGGCCCGCGCCGTGCTTGAGGATATGCCGGTGGCCGCCTTCAAGATCGGCATGATCGGCAGCGTCGAGAACGTCGAGGCGATTCACACCCTGTTGATGGACTACCCCGCTATCCCGGTAGTACTGGACCCCATCATCACTGCTGGCGGTGGCGGTGAACTGGCCGGTGACGACATCGTCGACGCCATCATCAGCATGCTGCTGCCCCAGACCACCGTGCTCACCCCCAATAGTCATGAGGCCCGCCGTTTCGCCTCGACCGCTGACAACCTCGACGCCTGTGCCCCGGGGCTGCTTGATATGGGCTGCGAATTTGTCCTGATTACCGGCACCCACGAAAATACCCCGATGGTGGAGAACCGCCTCTACGCCGAACATCGCAACCTTGAGACCTTCTCCTGGGAACGGCTGCCCGGCAGCTACCACGGCTCCGGCTGTACCCTCGCCTCCGCCATCGCCGGACTGCTGGCGCAGGGACTCGATCCGTTTGCCGCCATTCACGAGGCCCAGCAGTACGCCTGGGAGACACTCAAACATGGCTACCGCATTGGCATGGGCCAAACCATCCCCAACCGCCTCTTCTGGGCACGGGGAGATGAGGAAGAACAGGGGTGAATCCGCGCTTGCAGGGGCTTTACGCCATCACTGATACCACGCCCAGCAGTAGTAATGAACAACTGCTGACGGCAGCGCAACAAGCGATCCATGGCGGCGCCCGCATCCTCCAGTACCGTGACAAAAGTGATGACCAGCCACGCCGCCGTCAGCAGGCAACGCTACTGCTGGAACTCTGCCGCCAACACGGTGTGACGTTCATCATCAACGATGACGTGGCGCTGGCCGCTGCCATTGGCGCCGACGGCGTGCACCTCGGCCGCGACGATGGCGATATCGATGCCGCCCGTCAGCAGCTGCGGCACGGCATTGTTGGTCTCTCTTGCTACAATGAGTGGCCGCTGGCCAAGGCCGCTGCGGCAGCGGGGGCTGACTACATCGCCTTCGGCGCATTTTTTCCGTCAACCACCAAACCCAATGCCGCCCGTGCCACCTCTGAGCTGCTGCAACGCAGCCGCCAGGAGCTTAATGTACCGGTGGTCGCCATTGGTGGCATCACCCCAGAGAATGGCCGCGAGCTGATTGATGCCGGGGCCGACATGCTGGCCGTGGTGCAGGGGGTTTTTGGCCAACCAGACATCCAGGCAGCGGCGCGTCGTTATGCTGCGCTGTTTTAAAAATTGAAGACCAAATCAAATTTAGAGAAGGATTCACAATGACCCGCTCACACGATCTGTTCCAGGCTGCCCAGAAACATATCCCCGGTGGTGTTAACTCACCGGTGCGCGCCTTCCGTGGCGTTGGTGGCGACCCGATCTTCTTCAAACGTGGCGAAGGGGCCTACCTCATCGACGAGGATGACAATCGCTACATCGATTACGTCGCCTCCTGGGGCCCCGCCATCCTCGGTCACGCCCACCCCAAAGTATTGGCAGCAGTAGAGGCGGCCCTCAAGAACGGCCTCAGCTTTGGCGCCCCCACCGCCCTTGAAACCGAGATGGCCGACCGTGTCTGCGAGATCGTGCCCTCCATCGAGCTGATCCGCATGGTCAGCTCCGGCACCGAGGCGACCATGAGCGCCATCCGGCTGGCCCGTGGTTTCACCAATCGCGACAAGATCGTCAAGTTCGAGGGGTGCTACCACGGCCACTCCGACTCCTTGCTGGTAAAGGCCGGTTCCGGCGCCCTGACGCTCGGTGTGCCCACCTCACCCGGCGTGCCAGTAGCATTGGCCGAGCACACCATCACACTCGACTACAACGACCTCGACCAGGTGCGCGACACCTTTGCCAAGGTTGGTGGCCAGATCGCCTGCATCATCGTTGAACCGGTGGCCGGCAACATGAACTGCATCCCGCCCAAGGCCGGTTTCCTCGAAGGGCTGCGTGAGGTGTGTGACCAGTACGGCACGGTGCTGATCTTCGACGAGGTAATGACCGGTTTCCGTGTCGCCCTGGGCGGCGCTCAGGCTTACTACAACGTCAAACCCGACCTCACCACCCTCGGCAAGGTGATCGGCGGCGGCATGCCGGTGGGTGCCTTTGGCGGTCGGCGCGACATCATGTCGCAGATCTCACCACTCGGCCCGATCTATCAAGCTGGTACCTTGTCCGGCAACCCGATCGCCATGGCCGCCGGGCTGGCCAACCTGGAGGAGATCTCCAAACCCGGCTTCTACGAGAACCTGAATGCCATGACCGAAAAGCTGGTGCACGGCTTTGTCACCCGCGCCCGCGCCTTCGATATCCCGATGACCAGCAACGTCGTCGGCGGCATGTTTGGCCTCTTCTTCAGCGCTGAGAAAAAGGTCGAAAACTACCAGCAGGCGACCCAGTGCGATGTTGAACGGTTCAAGAAGTTCTTCCACGCCATGCTCGACGAGGGGGTCTACCTGGCGCCTTCGGCCTACGAGGCGGGCTTTGTCTCCTCGGCCCACACCGACCGCGATATCAAAAACACCCTGATCGCGGCGGAGAAGGTCTTCTCCACTATCTAAACAGCGATGAACGGCAACGGGGGCGCAACGACGTCCCCGCTCCGTTAGCATGGAAGGAGACCAGATTGTCCTTTAAACGACGCCCCCTGATCGGCGCCCTCTTCGCCCTTGGCCTGAGCCAAGCGGCCCTGGCCGCCATCGAGATCACACCGGCCACCGTGACGGTTGGCAAAGAGACCATCATCCAGCTGAGCGGAGCAGGGTCTGAGAAGATCCAGCAAATCAGTTTGCTACCCGGCGGGCCACGGCTGTTGCAACAACTGCCACTCCCCCCCGGCCGCTATGGCGACTACACACTGCAATCGAAAACTGATGGTCTACACCTGTTGCAACAGATGGGACCGGAGCAGATGGAGGTGGCCCACTTCACTTCACACACCCTTGGCGCAGAGCACAACGGCACACAGCTGCAGATCGAAAACAGCAATGAGCTGGCACTCACACGTGATGGTAAAACCGTCAGCCGTTACCGCGCCTCGGCGCCGCTGCATGATCTGGTGGTGATCGATGGGCTGGCAATCCTCGCCAACGACCGCAACGGCGTCACCGTGCTCGATATCAGCGACGCCAAAACCCCACTCTGGCGTGGTAGCCACCAGAAGCTGGGGCGCATCATCCGTGTTGTCGCCGCCGACGATAAGGCACTGGCACTGAGTGATGGCGGCATCGTCTACCTCATCGATATTAAAAACCCGGCAGAGCCGACGGTGATCAACGCCTGGCGTAGCAATGGTGCCGTTGTTGATGTCGCCTGGTACGACCAGAACGTCTATCTGCGCACCGACAACAGCATCGACGTGATCGATTTCAGCGCCGCCATGCCGCAGATCAGCAACGAGGGGCTCAACTTCGGTCAGGGGGTCAACTTTGGTGGTGAACGCCGCGTCTTCATCGCCAACAACATCGCCTATGTCGCCGACTGGTTCTCCGGCATCCACCTCTACGACATCAGCAACCCCAACCTGCCGCTGCTGCTCTCCAGCTTTCACACCCCCGGTTCGCCCAAGGGCATGGTGGTACGTGACAACGTCGCCTATGTGCCGGACGATGACCATGGGCTACAGATCATCGACGTCAGCAACCCACGTGCACCGAAGCTGATTTCGCACATCCAGACCAGCGGTCTCGGCTACACGCCAAAACTGGCGGGCGACCTGCTCTACCTCGCCAGCCATCGTGGCGGCTTTCAGATCATCGACGTCAGCGATCCTGCCAAACCAGAACAGCTCAGTGAGGTCGATACCCCCGGCAAGGCGTGGTCGTTGGAGATCCAGGGCGAACGGCTCTATGTCGCCGATGACGATACTGGCCTGCTGATCTTTGATGTGAAGGATGCCAAAGCGCCCAAGCTGCTCGGCCAGTTCACACCGGGCACGGCGGCGGAGGAGGTGATGATCCGTGGCAATATCGCCTTTGTGGCCTTCTTCAACGACGGTATCTACATACTCGACATCGCCGACCCAGCCGCACCCAAGGTGCTCAGCCACACCGCCCTGCCCGGCAATAGCCGTGGCCTCGACCTGATCGGTGACAAACTCTATGTCGCCAGCTGGCTGGCGGGGATTCACATCCTTGATATCAGCAATCTCAAGGCGCCCAAGGTCGTCGGTAGTTTTGATACCCGTGGCGCCACCTGGGGCTTGAAGGTGGAGGGCGACAACCTCTTTGCCATGGATTGGTGGGGCGGCATTGCGGTGCTTGATGTCAGCGATGCTGCCGCCGTGCATGTGGTGGGGGACTATCACGAGCGTGGCCGGGTGAATGACATTGCCACACAGGGCAATTACGCCTTTGTCGCGCAGGGCAGCAACGGCTTGCAGATCTTCGATATCAACAATCCTCTCAACCCCACCTGGATCACCGGCGTCAACTTCCCCGGCGATGCCCAGCGCGTCACCCTGACAAATGATCGCGCCTACCTGGCGATGGGTGATGGCGGCCTGGCGATTGCCGACATCGGCAACCCTTTCGAGGCGCGCTGGCTCAGCACCACGCCGACCGATGGTCGTGTTGTTGATGTGATCGTCGATCAGACCCACATCTGGCTGCTCGATGAGCTGCAAGGGGTGCTGCTCTATGAGATCGGCAATCCCAAACAGCCGCGCCAGCTGGCGCGCATCAACCTCAAGGCCAGTGCCATCGCCCTGAGCAGCAGTGGGCTGATTGTTGCCAGCAGCGATGGTCTGCGCCGTTTTGCTGTGAATGGCAACGGGACCGTCACGGAACTGGAGTTCTATGCACTCAGTGGCGATACACAACAGCTGCTGGTAGCGGGCAACAGGCTCTACGCCAGCCACGGCAACAGGCTGATGGTATTCGGCTTGAATAGAGCCGAGATGGCGCTGCAATCACAACTCGAACTGAGTGCCCCGATCACGGCCATTGCCCAGGCGGAACAACAGCTAGTGGTCAGCCATGAGTATCAGGTGCTGCAACTCGACCCGACCACTCTCAAGATTACCGGCGATTATCCGATGTTAAACCGGATCAAACAGATGCAGCTTCACGCGGGTGTGCTCTATCTAAGCGGCGCAACCACTATCACGGCGCTGCGGCCGCTCCCCGCCATCACCCTGACACATGCGGCGGGCAGCAACTTTACGCTGCCTGCAACCACCGCCATCGGCCGTTATCACCTGCTGCTCACCGATGGCAACGGTAAACAGCAGCAGCTCAACAATGTACTGGAGGTGAAGATGCCAACGTTCTCTAAACCAAAGATGAGTAAAGATGAATTTAAAAAATTGCTGGAAGAGAAACGACACGACTCGAGCCTCTTCAGCGCACCTCAATAGGGGTAGCAACGCGCAACAGCAGGGCAGGCGGGATGATGCTCATCTCGCCCTAACGTTAATACACCACCGATAGGACTTGGCAATGCAGACCGGCCCGCTAATAATCGCCAGACGTAAACACGGCGTATTCGAAGATTGATCATCATCACCCTACTACGTCGGGCTGCAAGAGTATTGGTCATGGCCATGTTTGGCATGCTGATCTCGTTGAGCTGTCAGGCCTCGGCCACCCCCAAGCTGCTGGTGCTCTACCCTCAGATCAGCCCGGCCTATGATCAGCTTTTCAAAGAGATCATCGCCGGTATCGAATCACACCCCAAGTCAGAGCAGCTCGTTTTTGTTGTACAGGCGGCCACCACCGCACAAGAGATCAGCCGATACATCCGTCGCAACAATATTGATGCCGTCATCGCACTCGGTAAACAGACCTATGATATTGCCCATGAACTACAGAATCAGCTCCCGGTGGTGCATGGCGGTCTGCTGCTCAATCCCGGCGATCACAACGGCATCAGTCTGGTCGGCTCACCGGAGCAGTTCTTCTCCCGCCTCAACGATATCGCCCCGGCGGTCAAACGGGTATTCACCGTCTACAACGAGGAGAACAGTGGCTGGATCATGCGACTGGCGCAGCAGTCGGCCAAGGCCCATGGCATTGAGTTAAAGGCCTATGCCGCTGCAGACATCCGCGATGCGGTGCAGAAGTTCAGAACCATTCTTGAACAGGCCAAAGGCCCGGCTGACGGTGTCTGGCTGCTGCTCGACAACATTCTGCCTGACAAGACCATTATGCCCATGGCGCTTGAAAGCGCCTGGCAGAACCGCTGGGTACTCTTTTCCAACAACCCCTCCCATACCCGCCGCGGAGCACTCTTTGCGCTCTTTCCCAACCACCAGCAGATGGGCTACAGCCTAGCTACGCTGGCACTGCAACGGTTGAGTGATGCTTCGCAACCGCCACGGGTACTACCGCTCAGCGATCTCAAGGTATCAGTCAACCGTCGCACCGCCGCCCATCTGGGGATTAACTACACAAAAACGGTGGAGGAGGAGCTTGATGTCATCTATCCCGTGAGATAGGACCTCGGCAACCGTTCAATGGAGATCAAGACAACCTCACACAGCAGCTTTCGCAGACAGCTCATCACCACCTTCACCATTGGTGTTTTTGTGCTGGCGATTGCCACCTCCCTGACCACCGCCTGGATCACCTCCGCCAATGTCTATGATCAGATGGTAGAGGATGGTCTGCAGGTGACCAATACCGTTGCCGAGCGCTCGGTGCTATCACTGCTCTACGGCAGTGGCGACAATGCCGAAGAGGCCTTGAGTGCCGCACTGGGATTCCCCTCCATCAACCAGGTGACCCTGCTGACCAATGACGGTACGGTACTGCTCAACAAAGGCCACAGTGCAGCCACGACCACACTGCCACAGCTCAACACCGAGAGTGAGATCGCGACACTGGCACAGGAGAATACCGCGGAGTGGATCTTCATCGCACCGGTCTATAGTGACGGTCAAATTGAGTCTGGCGACAATACCGTCTCCCTGGTTCAAGCAGAGACGCACCACCGTGAACTACTCGGCAGTGTGGTCGTCATCAAGAGCAAAGCCAAACTTGAACAGATTGTTGCCGCCACCATCACCAACAATCTCGGCATCACCATGATTGTTGCCATCATTCTGCTCTTTGTCGTCGGCCGCAACCTGACCCGTCTCACCCAGCCGCTCTCGCAACTGGCACAGGTAATGGCACGTGCCGAACAGGGCGATACCAGCGCCTTTGCCACACTCAAGGGGCCCACAGAGGTACATAACATTGGTCGCGCCTTTAACAATATGATGGAGGCTCTGGCCGAGCGTGATGGCCGCTTGCGACAACATAATGAGCTGCTTGAGCATGAGGTGACACAACGCACCCAGGAGCTGGTCTATGCCCGCGATCTGGCGATTCAGGCCAACCAGAACAAGTCAGATTTTCTCTCCCGTGTCAGCCACGAACTGCGCACCCCACTGCAATCGATCCTCGGTTTCAGCGACCTGATTCTGGAGGATCTGCCAACCGAAATGAGCGAGACCCGCCACGACCTCGAAACCATCACTGCCAATGCCAGCCATCTGCTGAGCATGATCAACTCGATCCTTGATATGTCCAAGCTGGAGTCAGGCCGCATGGCGCTCCAGGTGGCGCCCACCAACCTGCACCTGCTGATCAATGGGGTGACGGAAACGATCACACCGCTCCTCAAAACCGGCAATAACAGGCTCGAGAGCAACATCCACCTGATGCCAGAATCCATACTCGTCGACGAGGCAAAACTGCGCCAGATTCTGCTCAACCTGCTCAGCAACGCCATTAAGTTCACTCAGAATGGGGTGATACAGCTCAGCGTCACACAGAGCGCCAAGCGGCTCCAGCTCACGGTTCAGGATAGTGGCATCGGCATGCCGGAGAATCAGATCGAACACATCTTCGACCCCTTTTATCAGGTCGAGAGCACCATCACCCGCCGTTTTCAGGGCACAGGCCTGGGGCTGGCCATTACCCATCAGTTCTGTACCCTGATGGGCGGCACCATTCGGGTGACCAGTGATATTAAACAGGGATCGACCTTTATGGTTCTGATCCCAATACCCACTAAAGAAACGCGGGATAATGCCGCTGTTTAGGGCGTTCTATACTGAAGCGTAGTGAAACTGTTTGTACTAAACAGTTTTATAACCAAAAGGGAGTGTTGGTTTGTTTAGCAAGCAGGTTTTAATCTTTACCCCCAACGTCGATCAATGCGCCGTGATCACCGCAACACTACACCAATCTGGTTATACAGAACTCTTCGCAGCCGCCACCACCAAAGAGGCCTTCGACATCCTCAGCAGCAAACAGATCGATGTCATCATCTGTGATGTCGAGCTGGGCAAACTTGATGGCTGGCGTTTTGCGCGATTGATCCGTTCTGGGGCGCTGACCATCAGTGCCAACACCCCCATCATCATCGTCTCCAGTATCCACAGTGAACGTATCGCTATCGCCACCTGCCACGCCTTTGAGGTCAACCGCTTCCTCCCCTTCCAGGCGCAGGCAACACTGCCCGTGATCCTGGATGAGATATTCAGCTCGGGCGGCAGTAGCAGCAGCTCCCCCAAGTCCTCACTGCTGGTGATCGAGGACTATCCGGACACCGTCGAGCTGGTCAAGCGGGTGCTTGGAAACCGCTTTGAGATTGAGATCACCACCACCGGCAAAGCCGGACTGGAGGCGTGGCTGGCACGGCGCCATGAACTGGTGCTGCTGGATGTCATGCTACCGGAGATGTCAGGTCGCGAGGTATTACAGGAGATTATAAAGGTCGATCCGGCGCAGTCGGTGGTGATGATGACCGCACGCTCGACACCGGAACGCGCGGGTGAACTGATCATGGATGGCGCCGTGGACTTCATCTCCAAACCTTTTCGCACCGAACAGCTGCGGCGGGTCTGCGAGATCGCCATACAACGTGAGGATTTTTTAGTCAGCAACCGTGAGTTTGCCCAGAATCAAGAGGCGCTGTTTCACGAAAAAGAGCTGGCTCAGGTGACGCTGCACTCGATTGCCGAAGGTGTTATCACCACCGATCTTGCGGGCACCATTGAGTATATGAATCCCGTGGCTGAGCGCATCTCTGGCTGGAAACTGGTTGAAGTTGCCGGCAAACATGTACATGAGGTATTGCAGGGCATCAACGACTTAGACAGTCACAGTGATTACGACCCCGCTGCCAGCTGTCTCGAGTCCAATCGCCCTATCTACGGTTCAAAACAGGTCACTTTTATTAATCATAACAGTCGCGAACTCAAGCTTGACCATGTCACCTCGCCGATACGCAATCGCCAAAATGAGATCATCGGTGCTGTCATGGTCTTTCGTGATATCACCCACACGGACCTATTGGAGAAGCGGCTGGAGTATCAGGCCAAACACGACCTGCTGACCGGCCTGACCAATCGCGCCGCCTTTGAAGAGCGGTTGCGGGCGGTGCTTGAGGAGCAGCTCCACCACGATGCCGAATATGCCCTCTGTTATATCGACCTTGATCAGTTCAAGGTCATCAACGATACCTGCGGCCACATTGCCGGTGACCAGCTGCTGCGCCAGGTCAAAAATATAATCCTTGGTAAAATCCGCCGCCATCGTGACACCCTCGCCCGGTTTGGTGGTGATGAGTTTGTGCTGCTGCTGGAAGAGTGCTCTGCCGAACATGCTGTGCGTATCGCCCAGGTGATCTGCGACGCCATTCAGGCACACCGTTTTGTTTATGACAATAAATCCTTTGCCGTGGGCGCCAGTGTCGGCGTGGTGCCCATCACCTTCGAAACCCGCAACGTCAACGACGCCCTGAGCATGGCCGACAACGCCTGCTACATTGCCAAAGAGCGGGGCCGCGGCCGCGTCCACCTCTATCATGTCAATGATCTGGAGCTGATCAAACGGCGCGGTGAGATGCAGGTGGTCTCAAAGATCAATCACGCCCTTGAACATGATGGCTTTGCACTCTTCTACCAAACCATCCTCGAGTTTAACGACCACCACCCCTACCCGAGCCATATCGAAATACTACTGCGCATGAAGGATGTTGATGGCGACTGGATCTCTCCCGCCCTGTTCCTGCCTGCCGCGGAACGTTACAACGTCGCCACTAAAATAGATCGCTGGGTACTGGATGCGACCCTATGCTGGTTTGCCCAAAATATGGCCTGCCTGGAACGGTTAAAAACCTGCTCCATCAACCTCTCCGGCCTAACCCTGGGAGATGAAAGTTTCGTTAAATTTATTGGCCAGACATTTAAAAAATATCAGCTGCCACCCGAAAAATTCTGTTTTGAGATTACCGAAACCGCCGCCATCCGCAATCTGCAAGAGGCGATAGCCTTCATCGTCAACATCAAAAAACTGGGCTGCTCTTTTGCCCTCGATGATTTTGGCAGCGGCATGTCGTCCTACGCCTACCTCAAGAATCTGCCTGTCGACTATCTCAAGATTGACGGCATGTTTATCAAAGGCATCATGGAAGATCAGATCGACCACGCCATGGTCAAATCGATCAATGACATCGGCCATGTATTTGGTCTAAAGACCATCGCCGAATATGTGGAGAACGACGCTATCCTCGAAGAGCTGCGTACGATTGGCGTCGACTTTGTGCAGGGTTACACCATCAGCAAACCGGCCTGCATCTCAACGCTTATTGCTGCTAACAACAAGGCCATCACTGCGTAAAAGAGTGTCGCGCTTGGCGCCTGGGTAGCACCGCCAGCCTCAGGGCACGGCCCGCGCTGGCTTTCCTGTGTACTCAATGTCATCGCAGCGCAGTGGTAGAAATGCTTCGGGCGGCCGGTCACGGGTATCGATGTAACAGGCAGTTACACCGCTGCTCACGAACACGGCGAATATTCGATAGACCTCCTCCGCCGTATAGCCCTGATCTGAGAGAAAGGCGGACATATAACCGTTAAGATTCATGCTCTCATCAAACCCCCTTAATAGAGATTTCTCTATTTGATAGGCGAGTTGTTGATGCTCACCAACTGGCAACCCCAGCTTCTTCTGTACCTCTTCCATCGCCGGAATTCGCTCATCGCCTTTAGCGATGGGACGGGCGTACCCCATGATGTGGGGCTTACCGCGATGTTTGGCACACTCATTTTTTACGATCTCATCGGCACTGTGACCGTCATTTTTATGATTCTGCAAGGCTCCTTGAATGAACCGTACTCCTTGAAGCAGGGTTTTCATTCCATACGTTTTTGCATCTGCCGCCAGAACTCCCGCCGTTGTCGCCGCCACCACTGATGTTCTGGTCGTACCACCCAAAGCACCGATCTGGTTGCACCAGATACGTGGGTCGGGCCAACTCATGCAGATATAGATCGCCTCACACCACTCCGCCAGGCGCCGCTCCGGCAGTCGTCCTGTGGCATTAAGCATAACCACTTGCGTATATGAGACCTTACCCACCAGTTCATCCATGATCGAGTAACCATGATTGAAGACCGCTTTACCAATGACCCAGCCGCCCTTTTTACTTCGGATGGTGCCACGGTGTTCATCCCAAAACTGGTGAGGCTTACTCTTCGTATTTGATGACATAGTTTTCATCCTTCACAAAGGGCATCGCCGTGATCGGCTTGTTGGCCAGCTCCACGCCGTGGGCAAGCAGCCCTGGCGCCCCCAGCAGCTGGAAGAGCCCAGCCCCAGCCCGCGGAGTGAAGCCCAAATCGGTAAAGACTGCGGCGGCGATAGCGGGGGTCAACCACCCCAGCAAGTGATCATTTAAGCCGTTGGCAAATTGGCAACCCCAGCGCAAGGTTTCATGATTGCCTGGCAGGCTGGCCAGATGATTGGCTATTTTTGTCGCTAGTGGATCGACGCCGCCAAAGCGGCTGCCAAAACCGGGGACTATGTGCCAGTCCCCCTGCTGTGGCGGTGAACTGGTTTCGAACAACTCGTGGACCAGCTGCGCGGGATCCCTGTTGCGCTGTTTTCGCAAAAAGCTCATGGCCGGCGCCACCTCTGCGGCCCCAAGATGGCTGCCACCATAGATCGTCAAGGCGATGGGGAGAATATGTTCAGGATCACTACTACCGACACCGGCATTCATCGCCGCCCGTGTGGCTGGATGGCGCGGGCCAGGATTGATCAGCGCAATCATCAACTGCTCCAGCAACATCGCCTCGTCAGCGGTTGGCAGCTCACCACGAAACATCAAATAAAGCACATCGACAAAACTACGTCTTTGGGTCAACTCAAGCAGCTCATAACCGTGGCAGTGGGCGCTTTCGGTTAGATAGGGATTATCCGGGCTGGCGATCTCCTGCCAGATTTTGGTGGCGGTGCGTTCTGCAAAAGCGTCGTTACGACTCTGTTCTTTTGTTTTTTCCATAGCCATACAGACCTCTCAAATCACTCATGGCACTACAACACCCTGATGCAAGGCGTGGTTAGACTCTTAGGTTTGGTTGCTTGTAGTTAGAGGAGGATGATCGCTAGCACAACGAATCAATTGGCCAGGTTATAACGGATCTCGGCGTAGAGACTGCGCCCCTCTAGCGGGTAATCATTGGCAATCTTGCCATTGCTCGGCTCACGGGCATCTTCATCAAACAGATTGCGCAGTGATGCCGCCAGCTCCCAGTGCTGCCCCAGGCTTCTGCGCAACGTCGCGTTTACGATGGTGTAGTCGCCAATCTGGCTACGGCTGTCACCCACCGCCCGCTCCCGATCCGCGACCCAATTGGCGTTGCCATAAACCGACCATGACGGTTTTAGTTTCCACAACAGTGACAGTGACAGCTGCCGCCCCGGGGCATCCGCGATGGGTTCCCCGGTCCGCATATCTTCTGAATGCTGCCAGGCAAAGGCAACACTGAACAGCAACGGATCACTGGGCCGCCACCTTGACTCCATCTCTATGCCGTAGCCCTTTTGGCTGTTGAGATTCTGGGCCTGGTTACCCCCTCCTGCCACTGGACCGTACTCAATCAAATCCTTGGCCTCGTAGTAGTAGATATTAAACAGATCCTGCAGGTCAAAGTTAGGGCGGTAATCAAACGCAACCTCGGCCGTATTGATCGTCTCTGGCTTTACCTGGCTGTTACCCAGGAGAACGGGGTTGTTTTGCGAGAACTCCTCGCCAAAAGAGGGGGCACGAAAGGCGGACCCCAGCAACAGCTTGCTGGTGAGGTTGTAATCCATCGCCCACACCAACGCCAGACGTGGGTTAACGGTGGCGCCAAATTCAGAGTAGTGGTCATAACGAAGTCCGCCGGTAAGCTCCCAGTCGGGGGCAAACTGCCACTCATCCTGAAATGCCAGATACCAGGCGTTGCGTTTCTGATCGGCAATAAAAACATCAGGTGTGCCGGTCACATCCGTCAAAGCACCAGGGATGAACCAGATGCCAAAAGTGGGGTCTGCTGCCGTCTCGCCCACCAGCGCTGCGGGTGTGCCTGGGCCAAAATTTTTGGCTTCAAATGCACTCAGACGCTGCTGACTAAAACCAAGGCTGAGACGTATCAGATGGTTTCGCTGTTCATCGTAAAGGGCGCTTATTTCAAAACTACTATTATTAATTCTCTCTCCTGGATTGCCAAAGAGACCCTCGGTAAAACTCGCCAAACAGGCCTGTCCTAGCCCAACAACCACTGGACAACCACTGTTTGGTGTTGTGCCAATATTGCCGTCATCCCCTACCGGGACTACTGAACCAGGCGCTAATAACATGTATCTGATCTTTTCATTTTCGTATTGAAAATTTAGTCGTGAGCCAAGCTCCCAGCCACTCACCTTCTCTGGAAAGCGATAATTGGCATCAAACTGAAGATAATCGATATCGGTCCCCCCCACGGGATCAATCGCCTGTGCCGCACCCGGACCGGTACCTGCATCCCGCTGCAGCCAGCTCCAGAGACTGATATCCCATCTATCATTGGCGACACCGATGCGGCTGTTGAGGATGTTATAACGCGACTGCATAGGCACCGCGGGGGCGAAGGAGGGGGCGCCCAACACTGTGGCAAAATCACTCTCGACCTTTCTGCCCCGATCACCGGCGCTAATGGCATGTTCCAGACTGAGGCTGACACCCCAGCCGTCAACGTGACCACCGTATTGAGCCCAGCTCTCCTGGGTATCAAATGAACCTGCCCTTACCCCAGCCGCCACACCATTGATCTCATCTGCATCTTTGGTGATGACATTGATCACCCCGGCAAAGGCATCGGCGCCATGCACCGCAGAACCCGGCCCGCGAATCACCTCGATTCGGGAGATATTGGCCACTGGCAAGCGAAAGGTGCTCAAACGCGAGCCTGAATAAGCGTCTTTCAAAGGAATGCCGTTGATGGTCAGCAATACCTGGGCATTGTTGCCCGTATGGATGCCACGGATCGAATAGACCGAATTGAGGCGATTGATGTTCGAGATGGAGACATGCAGTCCAGGAATCATCTCCAGCGCCTCGTCCAGGCTGGTGGCGCCCATCGCCTTGATATCGGCGGCAGTGACAATACTGGCAACGGCAGGGGCCAGATGGATCGGTTTCTGTGTACCGGTGGCAATACTGATCATCTCTTCACTGCCATAGAGCTGCAGCAGATCCTCCTCCTGAGCCGCCGATGACTGTGCCTGGGATTGCGCCGTGATTAGCAGACATAAAATGGCCGATATTTTTTGCTTGTGACTGAACACAACGCTGCTCCAACTAAGTCCTTTATATAAGAAAAAAGCAGGCCCCCGTGCCACGCCATTCCCCCCTATCATAGATAACTAATTGATTAAAAATAAAATAGATATATACGTTCTAACATCGTTTGTGAATAGCGGCAGCTAAATTATCTACTTGAATAACTGCTACGCTGATATTGATGTCGCCATGGAGTCAGCCATCAGTTTACCCCACGCAGCGTTTTTACCCGCACGCCCATCGGTGGCACCTCTTCCGGATCGATGTAAATATCCAGCAGCGTTGGTCCAGTAGCTGGCGTAAATATCTGCTCAAAATCAAGCTGCTGAAGATCTTCAGGGGTGCGTATTGTATACGCCTGCGCCCCTTGCGCTCGCGCTATCTGAGCAAAATCAACCGGCGGCAGCTCATAACCTATCGCCTCAGCACCACTCAACCGCTGGCCATGTTTCACCATGCCCAGTGCCTGATCGTTAAGCACAACAAAGAGCACCGGCAGACGCTCCGCCACTGCCACACTGATCTCTTGCCCACTCATAAGGTAACTGCCATCACCGGTAATACAGACAACCGCCTCTCCGCGACACCCCATCGCCGTACCAATGGCTGCACCAATGGCCCAACCCATCGCACCAAAGCCAAACGCAGTGCGTTGCAGGCCACAGCTGGACAACATCAGATAGTGGGTTGCCCAGGCCCAGGCATTGCCGGCATCAATCAGATAACGGCTATTGGCGGGCAGACGCTGGGTCAGCTCATACATCACTCTTTGCGGTTTTAACGGTACTTCATTTGAGAAGAGCAGCTCTGCACGCAGGATGGTCAGTGCGGGAGGGGTGTAATCGCGCCTCTGCGCACCGCTGCTTAATATCTCCGGCGTCTGTTTTTTCTGATGATTTGATCCCCGGTTAATATTATCAACAAGAAGATCCTTGAGCAGACTGCCAAAGATAATACGTGCATCGCCCAGGATGTGCAGACGCGCCATCGGTGATCGATCAAAATCATCCAGCATTGCCGAGATATGAATCAACCTATTATTCAAAACAGCTTTATCCCAACCGCCAGTAGCGAGTTCACCCAGCGAGGTACCCACTGCCAAAATAAGATCCTGCTCCTCTCCCCGCAATGCTTTGTAGGCGCTTTCGTGACCGGCAAAACCAAACACACCACGATAAAGCGGATGGTAATTATCAATCATGCCCTTGCCTGACGGGGTGGTGACGATGGGGGTGTTGGTCTGCTCGGCAAACGCAATGACAACATCGATGCAGTCTTTGCTGGCCCCCCCCACAAACAGCACTTTTTTCCTCGCCTTTTTGATCACCGATAACAGTGTCTGATAGGACTCTTTATCGACGGTTTTAGGCTGTCTGAATAGGTGGGCAATTTGATATGCCTCAGACTCGCTCTTGAAAGAGGTGTTAAGAATATCCATAGGAATACTCAAATGGACCGGGCCACGCGGCAAGCGGAAGGCATGCAGCAGTGCCTTGTAGAGTTTACCTTCAAGCTGATTGGGGTGTGATACCAGGCTGTTGTAACGGGTGCAGTGTTCAAACATGCCAACCACATCAATCGCATCGCTGGATGACTCTTGTAGACCCAACCTGCCAAAATTTGGCAAGGCTGTTTGCGGGGTAATGACCAACATGGGAATACGGTCAGCATAGGCCGATGCCACACCAGTGATGAGATTGGTGGAACCCGGCCCGGTGGTGGCACAACAGACGCCAAGCTTGCCTGTCTCGCGCGCATAACCATCGGCCATGTATGCTGCACCAGACTCATGACGGGCAATTACCGGAAAAATACGCTCTGAACGGCTCCGTTTACGCATGGGTAACAAGCTCTTCTCAGGCGAGTATTGTTGCACCTCTTTGGGTCTGCGCAGATTGCGCCCAATGGCATTATACAAAGGCTCTATCGCACCACCCGGTACACCAAAGATGTAATCCACACCAATCTGCAACAGGTAGTAAATGATCAAATCAGCGTGAGTCTTAACTTCGTTATTCTCTACCGTTGTTAGCGGTGCAATCTGTTTGGGCATAGCCAAAATCACTCCATTGATATGGTTAGCAGTCGGTTCCTCTGCCCTGGTTTATCGGTTGCCGAAAAAATAGATTTAGAAAATAGCACCTGATAACGTTGATGAGAAACTCCATAATGTCACTGTAACGTTCCTATCCCGGTAACAACCGTTCCAGACAGACACTCTTCAGGCATAAAAAAACCCGACCCCAGTAGTGGGGTCGGGCTTCTAAGTATCACAACAATATGTTGTATGTGTTACTTGTGGTAAGAGACGAGGATATCAACTTCATTCTTGGAACCAAGAATAACAGGTACACGCTGATGAATACCGCTAGGTTTGATATCCATAATGCGCTCATAGCCAGTGCTCGATACACCACCGGCCTGCTCAACAATGAATGACATCGGGTTGGCTTCATACATCAGGCGCAACTTGCCGCCCTGAGCCTTAAGCTTGCTGTCCATGGGATACATAAAGATACCACCACGCACCAGAATACGATGCACTTCTGCCACCATTGAGGCAACCCAACGCATGTTGAAGTTGTCACCACGTGGACCCTCTTTGCCCTTCAGGCACTCATCCACATAACGCTGCACCGGCGCTTCCCAGTAACGCTGATTGGAGGCGTTGATGGCAAACTCACGGGTATCCGCAGGGATCCGCATATTAGGATGGGTCAGAATGAATTCACCGATATTACTGTCCAGGGTGAAGCCGTTAACACCACTACCCGTGGTCAATACCAGCATGGTGGAGGGACCATACAGCGCGTAACCGGCACATATCTGCTTGGTACCAGGCTGCAGGAAATCCGCCTCTTTTGGATCAGTAACACCTTCCGGGCAACGCAGGATAGAGAAGATGGTACCCACAGAGATGTTGACGTCGATGTTGGAGGAGCCATCGAGCGGATCAAAGGTCATCAGGTACTTACCACGTGGATACTGGGCGGGGATCGGGTAGATCTCGTCCATCTCTTCAGAGGCCATGGCGGCCAGGTGACCGGCCCACTCGTTGGACTTCAGGAAGACATCATTGGTGATGACATCCAGTTTTTTCTGGGTTTCGCCCTGGATATTTTCACTGCCAGCGGTCCCAAGCACACCGATCAAGGCACCCTTGTTGACAGCGTTCGAGATCACCTTGCAAGCGCTGACAACGTCATTCAAAAGTGAAGTGAAATCGCCGGTAGCGCCTGGCAGACGGCGCTGCTCTTCGATAATGAACTGGGTAACTGATACACCATTATGCATTTGCGTATTCCTTGATGTTGTGGACTATGAAACCGTGGTCAAGATTTGTGACCGGCCATTATCCGGGTTTCCAGCCGCGAAATAAAGTTTCGGCCCAAGTTTACCCTGCAAACGTTATAATTCCGACCACATTCGCCACCTGGTAACAATCCATATGACCGCCCGCCTGCAACTTAAAAAGAGTGAGTCACGCCGTCTGCGTGCCGGCCATCTGTGGGTCTTTAGTAACGAGGTCGATACCAAAGTCACCCCACTGGAGCAGTTCGAGCCGGGCCAGGATGTGGAGGTGGTGGATGAGAAGGGCAAGTTCATGGGCCACGGCTACGTCAATCCACACTCGCTGATCTGCGCCCGACTGGTGAGCCGCGATCCTAAACATGGGTTAGATGCCTCACTGCTGGTGCACCGTATTAATGTTGCCCTGTCGCTACGCCAACGCCTCTTTGCCGACCCCTACTACCGCCTGGTCTATGGCGAGAGCGACGGCCTGCCGGGGCTGGTGATCGACCGTTTTGGCGATGTGGTGAGTGTACAGATCACCACGGCGGGCATGGAGCGGCGTAAAGATGAGATCATCGCCGCACTGGAGAAGACGCTCAAACCGACCACCATCATCCTGCGCAACGACAGTTCGATTCGCGCCCTCGAGGGATTGCCCGCCTATGTCGAAACGGCGCTTGGTGAGGTGCCTGAGTTCCTCGATGTGGTCGAAAACGGCTGCCGCTTTCAGGCCGATACCCTGACCGGTCAGAAGACCGGCTGGTTTTACGACCACCGCCTCAACCGCCAGCGCGCCAGCCAGTACGCCAAGGGGATGCGGGTCCTGGATGTCTTCAGTTATCTCGGCGGCTGGGGCATTCCGGCAGCGGTGAGTGGCGCCAAAGAGGTGGTCTTTGTTGATGATTCAGCCCGCGCCCTGGAATTGGTGCACCACAATGCTGCCCTCAACAACGTCGGCGACAAGGTCAGCACCCTGGCCGGCGACGCCTTTGAGATCCTGCGCGGTCTGCGCGATGAGCGCCAGCACTTCGATATGATCATTCTCGACCCACCCGCCTTCATCAAACGGCGCAAGGATGCGGCCAATGGCCTGGAGGCCTACCGCCGCATCAACTCGCTGGCCATGTCGCTGCTGGAGCGTGACGGTATTCTGGTCTCGGCCTCCTGCTCCTACCATCTGCCACGCGAGGGGCTGCACGACCTGCTGCTCAAGAGCAGCCGCCACATGGACCGCAATCTGGTGCTGCTGGAGCAGGGCCATCAGGGGCCGGACCATCCGGTCCATCCGGCGATCCAGGAGACCAGCTATCTCAAATCCTTCATCTGCCGCGTACTGCCCAGTTAACCCGTTATCGAGACCCGCAAACTGATGCTCACCTATCCCCAGATCGACCCCATCGCCCTGCAACTTGGTCCGCTCAAGGTCCACTGGTACGGTCTTATGTATCTGGTGGGGTTTGCCGCTGCCTGGTGGCTCGGCACGCAACGCGCCAAGCAACCACACTCGCCATTTAAACCGGAGCAGGTTGCTGATCTGATTTTCTATGGCGCCCTCGGCGCAGTGCTGGGTGGCCGACTCGGCTACATCCTCTTTTACGACCTGCCCAACTACATGGACCACCCGCTCAATGTCTTCAAGGTGTGGGAAGGGGGCATGGCATTTCATGGCGGCATGCTCGGGGTATTTGTCGCGATGTGGCTCTATGGCCGCAAACTCAACCTTGGTTTTTTCACCGTCACCGACTTCCTGGCGCCGCTGGTCCCCATCGGCCTCGGCATGGGCCGCATCGGCAACTTCATCAATGGTGAACTGTGGGGCAAGGTGACTGATGTATCGTGGGGTATGGTCTTCCCCTATGCCGGCTCGCTGCCGCGCCATCCGTCTCAGCTCTATCAAGCCTTGCTCGAAGGGTTGATACTGTTCCTGATTCTCTGGCTCTTTTCCAGTAAACAGCGCCCACCCATGGCGGTCTCTGGCCTGTTCCTGCTCTGCTACGGGGCCTTCCGTTTTATCGTCGAGTTTGTACGAGAACCCGACACCCATCTCGGCTATCAGGCCTTTGGCTGGCTCACCCGTGGCCAGGAGCTGTCATTGCCGATGATTGTGATCGGTCTTGGCATGCTGGTGTGGGCCTATCAGAGAAAGACCAAGATCGGCTAGTTTGTTATTCTCGTTTCGCTAAAAAAGTTTCTGTCACACAGGATCATCATGCAGCAATATCTTGACTTAATGCGCCACGTCTACGAACACGGCGACCGCAAGGGTGATCGCACCGGCACCGGCACCGTGAGTGTGTTTGGCTACCAGATGCGTTTTGATCTGAGCCAGGGCTTCCCGCTGGTGACCACCAAAAAGTGCCACCTGCGCTCCATCATCCATGAGCTGCTCTGGTTCCTCAAAGGTGAAACCAAGACCCGCTATCTGAAAGAAAACGGTGTCACCATCTGGGACGAGTGGGCAACCGAAAGCGGTGATCTCGGCCCGGTCTACGGCCACCAATGGCGCTCTTGGGCGACACCGGATGGTCGCACCATCGACCAGATCAGCGAGGTAATAGCGCAGATCAAGAGCAAACCCAATTCACGGCGCCTGATTGTCAGTGCCTGGAACCCCGCCGATCTGCCAGATGAGTCCATCAGCCCACAGGCCAATGTGCATGAAGGACGCATGGCGCTGGCTCCCTGCCACGCCTTTTTCCAGTTTTATGTCAGCAATGGCCGCCTCTCCTGCCAGCTCTACCAACGCAGCGCCGACATCTTTATCGGCGTGCCCTTCAACATTGCCTCTTACGCCCTGCTGACCATGATGATCGCCCAAGTATGTGAGCTGGAGCCGGGTGATTTTGTGCATACCTTTGGTGACGCGCACCTCTACCTCAATCACCTCGAACAGACGCAGCTCCAGCTCTCACGTGAACCCTATCCGCTACCAAAGATGATCCTCAATCCAGAAGTGAAAAATCTCTTCGACTTCCGCTTTGAAGATTTTGAGCTGATCAATTACCAGAGCCATGCCCACATCAAGGCACCCATCGCAATATAAAGAGGGCTACATGATCATATCCATCATCGCCGCCATGGCCGACAACCGCGTGATCGGCATCGACAATCGTCTGCCCTGGAATCTGCCTGCCGACATGAAGTGGTTCCGCCAGCAGACTATGGGTAAACCGGTGCTGATGGGGCGCAAAACCTACGACTCCATTGGCAAACCGCTGCCGGGGCGTCGCAACATCATCATCAGCCGTGATGCCAATCTGGTGCTGGCAGGGTGTGAGGTGGTCAACAGCATTGAGGCGGCTTTAGCGCTTTGTCACGATGTCGCTGAAGTGATGATCATCGGCGGTGCTTCATTCTACGAGCAGCTGCTGCCCCGGGCGCAGCGGCTCTATCTCACTCTCGTCCATGCCGAGGTGAAGGGCGATGCCCATTTTCCCAACATCGATTTCAGCCAGTGGAGCGAGGTGGAGCGCACTGACCACACGGCTAATACTAACAACGGTTTTAACTTCAGCTTTGTAATTCTGGAACGCCAGGCTTAACCCATCACTATCACTGTTCCAGATCAAGCATGGCTACGCGCTGCCGCTAATAATTACTAGATGGAACAACCGCATATGACATGTCATTGTCACAAAAGGTACTTAGAGAGCTAACCTTAGCATCTGAACTGATGCTGTTGATAAACACCTCGCCAACTACTTTATAGTGAGACCAGCTGATGAAAAGCTTTAAACGCATCTCCCCTACAATGGAAATACTCTGCCAAAATGCAGCACAAGAGCTGCTGCGTTTAATGCATCAAACCATTGATGAGCGTGGGGTGTTCCACCTATTCTTAGCAGGCGGTTCAACACCACAACGTTTTTATAATTTACTTGCCACACCCATCTACGCCAAGGCCATCCCATGGGGCAATGTTCACCTCTATTTTGGTGATGAGCGCCACGTAACCCCTGACCATTCAGACAGCAATTTTAAGATGGTCAATGACTCGCTACTAAAAAAAATAAACATAGATCCCACCCACATACATCGCATTCAAGGTGAACTTGGCGCTGCGGATGCCGCAGATGCCTACCATCAAGCTATCAATTCACTGCTTCCAAAAGACGCTGACAACAAGCCGCAAGCTGATCTGATACTGCTCGGTTTAGGCCCCGATGGTCATACTGCATCACTTTTTCCGGATACTGATATTCTCGATAACACCGAGGCATACTGTGCAGCAGTCTGGGTGAGCAAATTTAATACCTGGCGCATCAGCATCACCTACCCCGTCATCAACAACGCCCGCAATCTCTGGTTTCTAGTGGCTGGTGATAACAAACAGGCGATCGTCGATCGAATTTTCAACCACCCATCAACCATCGACCCGCTGCCTGTAGAACGGATTTCAGCTCGTGGTGCAGTGACTTGGTTTATGGATCAATCAGCGGCTAACTCACCAAACAAGCTTTGAAAAATAAATTTTAAAGCACGCAGTGACAAGACCTCCTGACATCCATGATGGCAACCCAGACCTCCGCTGCCGCATCCTGAGAAACAGTTACCGTTCAGGAGAGGAAGACTCTAGCTTATTGAGGATATCGCAGTAGCAAGCCCAGGAAAGCCTGAGAAGGAAAGAGTTATTGGTGCTAGTGCAGCAGAAAGCGGTCATAAATCGATGAGATCAAGTTGCTGGGTAGACGCATTCACATACGTCGCCCAGCTTAAACCATAAAAATAACATATAAATCAACAAGATAGGGAATCACAAATAACCCCATCTAATTATTAACTTACACGTCTAGATTGGAAACCGACAAAGCATTACGCTCAATGAATTCACGCCGTGGCTCGACTTGATCTCCCATCAAGGTAGTGAAAATATCATCCGCAGCCACTGCATCTTCAATCCGCACCTGAAGTAGGCGACGTGTCTCGGTATTAAGCGTCGTTTCGTAGAGTTGATCCGGATTCATCTCACCCAACCCCTTGTAACGCTGTAACTGCTGGCCACGCTTGGCGTCATCCAGCAACCATTGCAGTGCCTGTTTGAAACTGTTCACTGCCAAGGTCCGCTCACCACGCTTAACAGATGCGCCACTACCAATCAGACCATCAAGTTGCTGCCCAAGCTTGATCATGGAGGTATATTCGCCCGAGACAAAAAACTCTTTAGGGATGTCGCGGAAATTAGGTACACCATGACGAGTTTCAACCACGACCATGCGGCCAAACTGTCCGGACGGGTCACGCTCAACGCTAATGCTATATTTTTGGGTCGAAGTTGATTCAACATTCAGTCGCTGTTGCAGCTCGTTCAGCCAGCTATCCAGTTGGCCTACATCTGCCAAGTTCTCGGTGGTCACTCGAGGCATATAGATCATCTTTTCCAGTACAGCCGAGTTGTAGCGCATCGACAAACGCTGAATCGTTGCCATCACCGTCGTGTAATCCTTCGCCAGCGACTCCATTGCCTCGCCACTAATGGCAGGAGCATCACTCGACACTGTCAACTGTGCACCATCAAGGGCGGTCTGCAACAGATAGCGGTTTAATTCAGCATCATCTTTGATATATCGCTCTTGTTTGCCCTTTTTAAGTTTATAAAGAGGAGGTTGAGCGATAAAAATGTGACCACGCTCTACCAGCTCTGGCATCTGGCGATAAAAGAAGGTAAGCAACAGTGTGCGAATGTGAGAACCATCAACATCGGCATCGGTCATGATGATGATACGGTGGTAGCGTAGTTTGTCGGGGTTGTACTCCTCACGGCCAATACCACAACCAAGAGCTGTGATTAAGGTACCTACCTCAGCAGAGGAGAGCATCTTGTCGAAACGGGCTTTCTCAACATTCAGAATTTTACCCTTAAGCGGTAAAATCGCCTGAAAGCGGCGATCACGCCCCTGTTTGGCAGAACCACCGGCAGAATCACCCTCGACAAGGAATAGTTCGGACTGTGCCGGATCTTTCTCTTGGCAATCGGCCAGTTTGCCAGGCAAACCTGCAATATCAAGAACCCCTTTACGCCGGGTCATCTCACGAGCCTTACGCGCTGCCTCACGCGCACGCGCAGCGTCAATCATTTTTCCGGTAATACCTTTGGCATCACTGGGGTTTTCCAGCAAAAATTCATTCAGTTTTTCAGATGTGGTTGATTCCACAACAGGCTTAACCTCAGAAGAGACCAATTTATCCTTGGTTTGTGACGAGAACTTAGGATCTGGAACCTTCACCGAAAGTACTGCCGTCAGCCCTTCCCGAGCATCATCACCGGTGGTGGTAATCTTAAGTTTTTTGGCAAGTCCTTCACTCTCGATGTATTGATTCAAGGTCCGAGTCAGCGCCGCACGGAACCCTGCCAGATGACTACCGCCATCACGTTGTGGAATATTGTTAGTGAAGCAGAAGATATTCTCTTGATAGGAATCATTCCACTGCATAGCAACCTCAACAGTCATGCCATCTTTTTCAGTGGAAAAATAAAATACGGACGGGTGCAACGGCGTTTTATTTCGATTTAAGTGCTGAACAAAGGCCCTAATTCCGCCCTCATACTCAAATACATCCTCTTTACCGCTTCTTTCATCAAGAAGGTGAATATGAACGCCAGAATTCAAAAAGGAGAGTTCACGCAATCGCTTTGCTAGGATTTCATAGTGAAAATCAACATCTGTAAAGATAGTTGTACTTGGCTTAAAACGAATCTTTGTGCCACGTTTATCTGATTCTCCCGTCTCAGCTAGAGATGTAACGGGGTTACCAAGCCGATATTCTTGTTCATAAACCTTGTTATTGCGGTAAATAGTCAATTGCAGCACTTCAGAGAGTGCATTAACTACTGAAACACCGACACCATGTAGTCCACCCGAAACTTTATAAGAATTATCATCAAACTTGCCACCGGCATGAAGCACCGTCAATATCACTTCAGCAGCTGATATCCCTTCCTCTTCATGAATATCAACCGGTATGCCGCGCCCGTCATCACTGACAGAGACGGAACCATCACCATGAATAATGACATCTACTTTTTTGCAATGTCCCGCTAAAGCTTCATCAATTGCGTTATCTACAACTTCAAACACCATATGGTGCAGGCCTGTACCATCATCGGTATCGCCTATATACATGCCTGGACGCTTACGTACCGCATCCAACCCCTTCAATACCTTAATATTAGACGAATCGTAGGTTTTTTCTTCGGTACTCATAACGGAAGTGTCTCGATATTGATCGGAAGTCTTTTCTCAAAATAGTTAGCAACATCAATCTATTGCCAGCCCCGATTGGATCTTAATCTGTGCAGTAATTATACAAGCTTCTTGTTACCTCGTCTCCCATTACTAAATTAAACAACCATGTTCCACGTGGAACACTTTTGTATTTTCATAGCTGGATAGATCAAACGATGAAAGCTCTGTTGAGGTAATAAAAACCTGAGCATTTATTGAATAAAGTACATCTAATAAAGCCTTACGATGTTTTGAATCTAATTCAGCAGCTAAATCATCGACAAGTAAAGTACATGGTTTATTCAGTTTTTTGAAATAAAGACGAGCTTGGGCCAAAAATAGTGCACATGCTGCTAATTTTTGTTGTCCTCCTGAAAGAAACTCACTCGCTGGACGCCCATTTATTTGCATTATGAGATCTGCACGGTGTGGACCTCTTTGAGTAAAGCCTGCCTTAATGTCATTTTTAATATGGGCAAGTAATGATTCAGCAAAAGTCTGATCTTTATTCCAACCTGATATGTATTTAAACTCTACAAAATCAATATCAATAAGCTCTTTAAAACAAATTTTCGCCATGCAAGCAAGCTCATCTGCATATCTTTCTCTTTGTCTATTAAGTTCATTAGCTACTTCAATAAGTTGAGTATTCCAAGTGGCTAATAAAATATTACTTTGCCTTAATGCAATATTTCTCTGTGCAAGTACTCGATTATAGCGTTGCCATACCTCAAGAAATTTATGTTCCACGTGAAACAATCCCCAATCAAGAAAGCGTCTACGTTGACGTGGACTACCTTTGATTAGTTTATCGCCATCTGAAGTAATTAATAAAAGTGGAATAATTAAAGCTAAGTCAGAAGTTTTTTTCAGAAATTGACCATTTAATTTAGCTTGAAGCTGGGAATCTTTGATTTGTATGCCTAGATTGTTATTATTTTGATGATTATTAATGTTACTAAAAAGAATTAATGCTTCTTCACCATAACGAATTACTTTTTTATTTGATCCTGAACGAAAAGAGCGACCACGTCCAAGTAAATAAATAGCTTCTAAGATAGTGGTTTTACCACTGCCATTAGCACCAGAAATAAAATTTAAACGTGGGCTTGGTTTAAGAGATATATCAATAATATTACGCAGGTTTTGAATAACAAGTGAGTTAAGACTCATTACTCTTTACCTAGAGATGATGCTCGTGGATAACTGGAATTATAAAAAATAGTTAGAGTCTCATCGGCATAACAACATATTTGCACTCTTCAGAATCAGGTTTTCTGATTAAACAACAACTATTTTGATCAGTTAACTCAAGTAATACCTTTTCAGTAGTAAGTACACTAAGGGCATCAAGAACGTATGTTGCATTAAAACCAACTTCTAATCCTGGTCCCTCATAGTCTACTTGCATTTCTTCTTCAGCAGTCTCTTGTTCAGGATTGTTAGCAATAACTTGAATTATTCCAGAACTAAGGGTGAAACGGACACTTCGGTATTTTTCATTGGAGAGAATGGAAGCGCGTCCTAACGCTTGGCGCAGAAGGGTACGATCTGCAATTACAATTTTATCCCCACCTTGTGGAACAACACGTTGGTAATCAGGGAAACGTCCATCAATCAATTTGGTAATAAAGCTCATTTCATTGGTAGAGAGACGAATATGATTATTACTAAGCTGAACGGTAATTAAAGTTTCACTGTTTTCTAATAATCGTGAAAGTTCCATAACGGCTTTACGTGGAACAATAATTTGTTGTAATTCAGGTATTTGGATATTAGCTTTAACATCACATAGTGCAAGTCTATGACCATCAGTAGCTACTGCACGAATTTGGTTTTCTGAGAATTCAAGTAAAAGTCCATTTAAATAGTATCGAACATCTTGTTGAGCCATTGCAAAATGTGTTTGATCTATAAGGGTTTTTAAGCGAATTTGTGGAATAGTAAATTCTAAGATGGAATCAAAGTTATCAATATTTGGAAATTCAGACGCTGGAAGTGTTGAAAGTGTAAAACGACTTTTACCTGAACGTATTATTATGCGTTCACCTTCTGTTTTGATTGTAATTTGTGCTTCATCTGGAAGTGCTTTACAGATATCCATAAATTTACGTGCGGGAAGTGTTATTTCACCGTTTTTACTAGCGGGTATTAGTAAATGGGTAACTATTTCAATCTCAAGATCAGTGGCTGTTATTGATAACTGGTCGTTAACTAATTTGAGTAATAAATTGCCCAAAATAGGTAATGTTTGACGACGTTCTACAACGCCAATAATCAGCTGTAATGGCTTTAAAAGCGATTCGCGATCGATCTTGATTTCCATGGTTATATCTGACCCTTAAATAATATATATAAATTTTTAGTTCTTTTGTTGTTGTTGTTATTGAGTGAGGCAGTTTTAGTGCATAACTCAAATATTTTGTTATTTTTCATATAGATACATTAGAAAAATAGAGTTTTAACTTGCGTATAAATGGTTTGTTGCTTCTTATTATGCTGTGGATATAAAGGATACTTATCCACAGGCTATATTTATCCACAGATTCTCTACATTATGTAGACAATATTCTTAACAGGTTTTGATGATCTTCATTCATTCGTACATCAGCGTCACGTAACTCATTGATTTTCTTACAAGCATGTAGAACCGTTGTATGATCACGACCACCAAAGGCATCTCCTATTTCTGGAAGACTATGATTAGTTAACTCTTTAGCTAAAGCCATTGCAAGTTGACGTGGACGAGTAATAGAACGAGAACGTTTTTTTGAAAGCAGGTCAGCTACACGAATTTTATAATATTCGGCAACAGTCTTCTGAATATTTTCAATGGTGACTTGTTTGTCTTGTGCAGCAAGCAAGTCACGTAGGGCGTCTTTTGTGAAATCCAAGGTGATTGGTTTTGCCATAAAGCGGGAATTGGCAATAACACGGCGTAATGCCCCCTCTAATTCACGAACGTTGGAACGTACCCGTTTAGCAATAAAGAAAGCTACTTCATGAGGTAGCAGAATCTGCATCTGTTGTGCTTTATTCATGAGTATGGCCACACGTGTTTCTAGTTCGGGCGGTTCTATGGCAACAGTTAGTCCCCAGCCAAACCGGGATTTGAGTCGTTCTTCTAAGCCATCTATCTCTTTTGGGTAACGGTCGCAACTGATGATGATCTGTTGGTGTCCTTCAATCAGAGCATTAAAAGTATGAAAGAGTTCTTCTTGAGATCGATCTTTTCCTGCAAAAAACTGAATGTCATCAATAAGTAAGGCATCAACAGAGCGATAATAGCGTTTGAAATCGCTCATGGAATTATGCTGTAAAGCTTTCACCATGTCGCCTACGAAGCGTTCAGAATGAACATAGACGATCTTGGATGCATGGTTTTTCTGTAGCATCAAGTTACCCACTGCATGCATCAGGTGAGTTTTACCTAAACCTGCGCCACCATAGATAAATAGGGGATTGTAGGCGACACCAGGGTTTTCACCAATCTGAACTGAAGCAGCTTTGGCAATCTGGTTAGACTTGCCTTCAACAAAACTGGTAAATGTATATTCATCACGTAAATTGCTGACGTGTTTTAATGTATTTATATCTTCACGACGGCGAAATATTGGGGTTCCAGAATCGGCTACAGCAGTTTGTTTGGGAGCAGATCTTTCTACAGTAAGGCTACGTGCCTCTGTGACTGTTGCTACTGTGGGTGATGTTTTTTGACGAGAACCAATTTCAAGCGTGACACGATGGTGTTCGCCATTCCGTAATCGGGTAATAATAGTTTGAATTTTATCGAAAAAACGCTCATTAACCCAATCAAGGACAAAACGATTTGGAGCGAGTAGGCGTAAGGCATCATTATCCTCTACGGCCTGCAATGGGCGGATCCACGTGTTGAATTGCTGGGCGTTCAACTGACTTTCCAGCTGTTCAAGACACTGTTGCCAAAGTGACATACCTGCTTGTACCTCTTCTGGCGTTTGATTGTGGTGGGCTGGGAGAGGGGCAAGTCTATACTGCTTCATTACAGTTATCCACAATTCTATACACAGGCCCTTGCATGGTTCTGGTTGACAAAAACCGCAATTAGCGAATATCCTAGTCGGCTTTCGCTGCGATGGGCGAGTTCCCATCGTGGCTTAGACTTTTGAAACACAATTGAGTGATTAAGTAATGAAAAGAACATTCCAACCCAGTAATTTAAAGCGTAAACGTGTTCACGGTTTTCGTGCTCGTATGGCAACGCCTAATGGCCGTAAAATTTTGAAGAACCGTCGCGCTAAGGGCCGTAAGCGTCTGGCTGTGTAGTCTCCGTGCGAGCAGATTCTTGAACGCCTGCCAACAGGGGTTTCATAAAGACCTCAGATTAAAGTCGGCGGGCGAATTCGACTATGTATTTGCTGATCCAGGCCGGTCTGCAAATCGTTTTTTTACGATTTTAGTCAGGCTAAACAATCGGGAATACCCTAGATTAGGGTTGATTATTTCCAAGCGCTGCGCCAAATCATCCGTCCAGCGAAATAGGCTTAAACGATTGATTCGTGAGAGTTTCAGACATAATCAACAGGATCTTTCCACTCTCGACGTGGTAGTGATTGGCAAAAATGCAGCGGTCGACAAGACCAACCAAGAGCTGCTTGAACTGCTAAGTCGACAATGGAAGGAGTTGCAACGGTGCAAAAAGTCCTGATTTTGGCTGTAAAGGCTTACCGTTTGTTATTAAGTCCCTTCCTTGGCAATAATTGCCGTTATTACCCCACTTGTTCCGAATACGCTGTAATAGCCCTTGATCGCCACGGAACCGTTAAGGGTGGCTGGTTGGCAGCAAAGCGTATCGGCCGTTGTCATCCCTGGCATTCAGGGGGTCTGGACCCCGTGCCCGAACAGTTGGACAAGCAAGAAAAATAATTATGGATAATCAACGTTTAATACTGTTTTTTGGACTTATTCTGGTGCTATTTTTGATGTGGCAGTCCTGGACCGAGGATTATGCCCCGCAAAGTGCGGTTGTTGCGACCAGCGAATCAGTGTCTCCGCGTGCCCCTGATGCACCTGGTGATGTGCCCGTCCCGCAAAAATCCCCGCTGGGAGAAGCTGCCCCTCTTGCCGCGCCAGAGACAGCAACAGCTGATGTAGCGACAAGTCAACGCATCCACGTAACAACAGATACTTTGAGCGTCATTATCGATGGTCGCGGGGGAGATGTGCGTGAAGTTGATCTGCTCAAATATCCCATCTCCAGCAGCGAGCCAGACAAACCTTTCGTACTGATGAAAGATACCTTGCCCAACCTGTTTGTAGCTCAAAGCGGCCTGTTATCCAGTGTTGAAGCACCAGATCACTATGCACTGTTTAGTGCTGAGAAAGATCAGTATGCGCTGGCCGACGGCCAAAAAGAGCTGCGAATCCCGCTGGTCTGGCAGGGTGCTGATGGCGTTAAGGTGACCAAGACTCTGATTTTCAGTCGTGGTAACCATTTTATTGATATTGAACAGAAGGTTGAAAATGGTTCGACAGAGGCTTGGAGTGGTCGTCAATACCGTCAGCTGCAGCGCAGCCGTCCAGATGGTAGCAACAGCTCTTTCTTCATCCATACCTATACCGGTGGGGTGATCTATAGCGAAGCGGAGAAGTATGAAAAAATAGACTTTGATGATATGGCCAAGAGTGATCTGAGCCGTGATATCACTGGCGGCTGGGGGGCTATGATTCAGCATTATTTTTTGGCCGGTTTTATTCCCGCCCAGAATGAGCTCAACCATTTTTATACCAAAGCACCCGGAGACGACCGTTTTGTGATGGGGCTGGTATCACCTGCCAAGGTTATTCAGCCAGGCCAGAGTGACAGCTTTATTACTCGTCTCTATGTTGGTCCAAAGGATCAGGGCGTATTGACGGATCTGGCGCCAGGGTTGGAGCTGACAGTCGACTACGGCATGTTGACCGTTATCGCCAAGCCGCTGTTTTGGGTAATGAGTTGGTTCCACTCACTGGTGAACAACTGGGGCTGGGCGATCCTGATGGTCACTCTGGTCATCAAGTTGGCCTTCTTGCCTCTCTCTGCCGCCAGCTACCGCTCTATGGCCAATATGCGCAAATTTGCCCCCAAGATGCAGCAGCTCAAAGAGCGTTACGGTGATGATCGCCAGCGTATGAGCCAAGCGATGATGGAGCTATATAAAAAAGAGAAGATTAACCCGCTGGGTGGCTGTCTACCGATGATTGTGCAGATACCCGTCTTTATCGCTCTGTACTGGGTGCTGCTTGAAAGTGTTGAGTTGCGCCAGGCCCCATTTATCTTTTGGATTCAGGATCTCTCTATTAAAGATCCGTACTACATTTTGCCGCTGTTAATGGGTGTCAGCATGTTTATTCAGCAAAAGCTTAATCCTGCGCCGCCTGATCCTATTCAGGCCAAGGTGATGATGGCGTTGCCGATTATATTTACATTCTTTTTTGCCTTTTTCCCGGCGGGACTAGTACTTTACTGGCTCGCCAACAGCGTGCTCTCTGTGGCGCAGCAGTGGTACATCACGGTTAAGGTTGACAAAGCGACAGCGGCGGCAACACCAACAGTTAACAGATGAGTTAAAAGGGCGCCTCAGGCGCCCTTTTCAATTACAGCCATTTATTCCATGATCCCCCAAACAGATACCATTGCAGCAGTTGCCACCCCTCCAGGACGGGGCGGAGTAGGCATTATCCGGGTCTCAGGCCCCAAGGCCCGTAAAGTTGCAGAGGCTTTATTGGGAGGCTGTCCAGCGCCGCGTCAGGCAACCTACCTTCCTTTTTATGACAGCGACAACGCAACTATTGATCAAGGTATCGCCATTTTTTTTAAGGCGCCCTTCTCGTTCACCGGTGAAGATGTATTGGAGTTGCAGGGCCATGGCGGGCCAGTGGTGCTCGATATGTTGTTGTCATGTGTAGTAAAGCTGGGTGTTCGTCTGGCACAACCAGGCGAGTTTTCACAGCGCGCTTTTCTTAATGATAAATTAGATTTAGCCCAAGCCGAGGCAATTGCCGATCTTATCGACAGCTCCTCTGTTGAAGCGGCACGCTCTGCCCTGCGTTCACTGCAAGGTGAGTTTTCCGCGCACATTCAAACATTGGTTGAGGCACTGATCAGATTACGTATCTATGTTGAAGCGGCAATTGATTTTCCTGAAGAGGAGGTCGACTTTCTTGCCGACAGCGCCATCACTGAACAGCTGCAAGAGATCATTGCTAACCTGAAAAGTATTCTTGCCCAGGCCCAGCAAGGGTGTCTGTTACGTGAAGGTATGAACGTTGTCATCGCTGGTCAACCGAATGCCGGTAAATCGAGTCTGCTTAACAGACTTGCGCAGCGTGAACTGGCGATCGTCACCGATATTGCCGGCACCACCCGCGATACCCTGCGTCACGAACTCAGCATTGATGGTTTGCCGATTCATATTATCGATACTGCTGGGTTGCGCGAAAGCAATGACACTGTTGAACAGATAGGCATACAGCGCGCCTGGCGCGAGATCGAGCAGGCTGATCGCATCCTGTTGCTGGTAAATAACAGTGACGGCATCACCGCGGCTGATCAAGCCATTATCGAACGTCTGCCTAATACCATTGCTGTCACCGTTATCCGCAATAAGATTGATTTGAGTAATGGCAGCGCCAGCATCAGTGACGGTGCGCTGGGAAAAGAGATTGCCCTCTCTGCAAAAACGGGCAGCGGGCTTGAGTTGCTTACCCAGCATTTAAAAGAGTGTGTGGGATATCAAAGCGCGGGCGAGGGTAGCTTCATGGCCCGCCGCCGCCATGTTGATGCGTTGCAGCGTGGACTTGATTTAGTGTTGCACGGTCAGCAGCAGTTACTGTTACATCAGGCGGGAGAGCTGCTCGCCGAAGATCTGCGCCAAGCACAGGATGCGCTTAATGAGATCACGGGTGAGTTCAGTTCCGATGATCTGTTGGGAAAAATATTCAGTTCATTCTGTATCGGCAAGTAAAGCAGCACACCATCCGCACCATTTTTTATAGATCCTCGTCATCCATGTCATCTGCCATATATTTTTTCATCTGTTCTAGTTCGGCAGCAGAAAGATGTTTGCGTTGTACTTCGTCAAGTTTTGCGGGGTCGCGGATTATTGCACCGACAGTATGGATCCACTGGTCCAACTGCTGGTCGTGAAAGCGATATTCATTAAACGGAAAATTAAGCCAACCGGCACCATCATGTGCGGCAAAAAGTTCGGGTTCCATATCGATGGGGAAGACCTCTTTGACATTAGTCTCCATCGTGCTCGTGGCATAGGGTAATTCAGTCTTTTGGTTGTCCATGATGAAATCCTTGTTATAAATATGTGGCGTTACTATAACGCTAAAACGGGCAGCGACGCACACCATCATCAAATCATGGTCTAAATTGGGTCACTGCGTTTTTTAGTTGCAGCCGTTGTTGCGCTGTATTGACAGGGCCATATCGTAATTGCGAATAAAGCCGTGTGATTAACGTTATTGTGATAGTGAGGTCTGGACGGGTGTAGATAATGCGTTCAGCAAATGCGTTGGCACTTTCGTGTGGTGCACGTAGCAGACCACGCCGGGCCAGTTTACGGCAAAAGATAAGATACTGCTGCTGTACCGGATCAGCGGGTGGTTGGCGTTTAATAAGCACTAACAGGGTGATGACAATAAAGATCCCAGCCACTATCAGCCCCAGTAGCCATGCAAGCTGACGCCATGATTTTATATCCACCCCTAAGCGCTGCAGAAATTGTGCCTGTTGTTCTGGGCCATAGCCGAGCACCCACTGATTCCAACCGTTATTTATCGCGTCTATATTCTGTCGCAGCTGCTGTAACAGATTACTCACACCTTGATTGGCTGCCAGGTTAAATAACACTGCATCAGCTTCGCTGCTGGCACTAATATCGATACCACGTTCAATACGTTCTGGTGCTACCGCAGCCGTTGGATCAATACGTATCCAGCCCTTATCCACCAGCCACACCTCGGCCCATGCGTGGGCATCACGTTGCCGAATTACAAAGTAGTTACCGATGTTATTTAATTCACCACCCTGATAACCGGTAACAACACGTGCTGGAATTCCAGCAGCACGCATGATCATCACAAAACTTGAGGCAAAGTGTTCACAAAATCCACGTCGACTCTGAAACAGAAACTCATCAGTGGGATCGTTGCTACGCAAAAGTGGTGGTTGCAGCGTGTAAGTAAAAGGTTGATTTCGGTAGAGTGCTAATGTCTGTTGAATGACAGCATCATCATTATGATATTCGCGTCGCAGTGAGCGTCCCAGTGAAACAGTTTTTGGATTGGCGCTCTTTGGTAATTGCAGTGCAACCTGCCGGAGCAAGGGTGAGATTGCACCAGTATTGTATTCAGGATATGAGACCATCTCATAACGTAGTCGTTGCCTGATATTGTTGTTTGCCAGTAGTTGATATTCGCTGCTGATATAACCGTCATTATTAAAACTGGCGGGCAGGTCGAGTGCAAAGAGCCATTTACGATTATGTGGTTCGAGTGTTACGGTATAGTTAATGGGCGTGCCATACCATTTCACCTCATCATTATTGTTATACGATATTGTTATTGGTCCCCAGTTGCGGCCATCGGTGAGTGTTAACACGGGACCACGCCAGTAACGTTGTTGTGGTGGTGGCACTGCACCGCTAAAGCTGACACGAAACGCCACTGCATCAGATTGACTCAGGCTACTGATATTGCCGGGACTCATCGAGTCACTCAATCCGGTCATGCCCGCATAGGCATCTTTGGGTAGACTCCATATGGGGCCAGGCAGTCGTGGAAAGAGAATAAAAAGTACCAACATCAGCGGTAACGCCTGACACAATAATAACGCCGCAGTTTTCAGGCTCGATCGAACCGGTTCTGTACGGTGATGCGTGAGTTGGATATGCAGTGCTATCAGCAAGCCACTTACTATAAAAACATAGGCCGCCATTGCAATGGTTTGATGATATAAAAAATGGGTTACGAGAACAAAGTAAGCCATAAAAATCAGTACCAGCAGGTCACGTTGTTGGCGTAACTCAATCAATTTCAGTGCCAGCATGGCAACAAGTAAAGCAATGCCCGCATCACGTCCTGTTACACTGCCAAATTTGGCAAAGATTAAAATGAGCACCAGCACAGTGAGCATTACCCGCACTATGGTGCCGGGCAGACGCCAGCCGAGTCGTGACACCTGCCAGCGCCATAATCCGATCGTGATCACTGCTACACTTTCTAACCATGGCAGTATTAAAAAATGTGGTGCCAGTACCAACAGCATTACTGACAGGAGCAGCAATAATCTGTGATGATCAATTACCCGCACAGTCATGCATCAAACCCGAAAAGTGCCAGTTGTCGCAGGCAGCGCTGTTGGTGTGCAATACCCGTATCAGGAGCGATTTTGATGTTTGGTAGTTGTAATCCATAACGTTGCTGACGCCGTTCTGCATCCAGTATCCAGCGACAGAGTTGGCTCAACCGTTCTTCGATATCTGCGCCAGTGGTGGCGTGCCATTCAAACCATAGTTCCGGTGACTGGTGGCGCTGAAACTGTTTGGTAAGAAGACCACGTTGACGGGCATATGCCTTCCAATCGATATGACGCATTGAATCACCAGTCTGATAATTACGCAGACCATGAAAATCATCGCTGCCTGGCTCGGGTGTTGCTATGCCATCTCCTGCTGCGGTTGTTGTATGTGGTATCACGGCTGTTACAGTTGGGCGCGGATAAATTAATGCTTCCCCTTCAATATTTACATAGGACCACGCCCGGAATAGTCCGAATGGATAGCGTGTTGTAAGTGTTAACCGACCCAGTTGTAGACGGCCACGGCGCAACGCAGGTAATGCCATTGGTACGTGGATTTGATCATGTTCGGCGACATTCACTAGCGCAGCGGCGCTATCAGGTAAATGAAGCGATATGTCATATCGCAATCGTGAATCGGGATTAATCAATTCGATTACAAACTCCGCTTCACTACCAGAAAAGCAGTCATCTACCTGTACTAACCGCACCTGTAAACCAACCAGATTGCGATAGGTATGCAGTACTGAAACGATCAGCATACTGCCGAGCATGAAGGTAAGTGCAAAGGCCATATTATTGCTGTAGTTGGTTGCCCCGAGCAGCATCACCAGCAGCAGCATAATAAATATCAGCCCCTGCTTAGTGGGAAGCACAAAGATGCGTTTTCCCAGCAGTGTAGCTGAGTGATGAGTAGAGGCAGGGTGATAACGTGTACCACGAGGCCGCAACATTGGTGGTAGAGCATCAAGGTAGCGTTGCAGTGAAATATTCATTAGGCATCGATGGTGTCATCATTGAACAAGGAATAAACAGGATTGGTAACATCAGTCATAACCCAGTCGTCAAAACTACGGTATCGGTACCAATGCCAAACGTGCTGCCAAAAGCTCGGGCGACAGGCCGCTCTGTTCATCTCGGCCTTGTAGGCGGTGGCCTGCCACTGCGGGCAGAATTGTCTGTATATCCTCCGGTAACAGATGATTACGACCGTGCAGCAGTGCCCACGCCTGACCCGCACGTAACATTGCCAAGCCAGCACGTGGCGAAAGTCCAATAATAAATTCCGGCGCCTGTCGACTGAAGGCCAGCAGTGATTGAACGTAATCGAGCAGTGGTGCGGCGACATGCACATTTGTTACCTGTGCCTGAATCGCCAACAGCTGTGCAGCAGAGAGCACGGGTGTGAGTTGGGCCATTAGCTCACGTCGATCACGCCCTGCCAGTAGTTCACGTTCTGCCTTGTGGTCGGGATAACCCATTGTCAGTCGCATCAAAAAACGGTCAAGCTGCGATTCAGGCAATGGAAAAGTACCGATTTGGTGCTGTGGATTTTGTGTCGCAATGACAAAAAATGGTGATGGCAACATATGGGTCTCTCCCTCCACGGTCACCTGCTGTTCCTCCATCGCCTCCAGTAGCGCACTCTGGCATTTTGGTGTTGCACGATTCACTTCATCTGCCAGCAATAACTGGGTAAAAATCGGGCCGCGATGAAAGTTAAACTTACCCGAATCCCGGTCATAGATCGACGCGCCAATGATGTCCGCCGGCAATAGATCAGAGGTGAACTGCAAACGCTGGAACTCCAATCCTAATACCCGTGCCAGCAGATGGGCCAGTGTTGTTTTACCCATGCCGGGTTGATCCTCGATCAATAGATGACCACGTGCCATCAAACAGGCCAGCGCCAATCGTAGTTGATGATTTTTACCCAAGATCACTTGATCCGCACACTCAAGCACATGGCCCATAAGATCAGCCACCTGCCTGGGGTTTAGGTCGGTAGCAGTTTTCTGTACAACAAATTTGGCAAGGTCTATACTCATGGCATCCGCTTTTTTTTGGGGAATAATTTTATGCTAATCGTTAAAGGGTAACGACTGGAAGAGGTGCAACTTTACGACAAAATATATTTGCTAGAAACTATGGTCAAGACAAAGCGTTGAATTATTAAAAATATAAACTCAATCGTGTGATTCAGGATCATGTTATTTTTTACAGTGTTTATAACCATTAAATCCATAACATGCCTTTTAAGTTGCAAGAGTCAATTTTTATAAAATCTTAAAAAATAGTTAAGAAACAAATTGTTTACATTTATCGTTCCCTGTTTATGTTGCAATTAAAAAAATTTGAGTGAAAACAGGTGTGATCAGATAGTTGGTATTACTCTTTCACTTGGCTTTTATTGCACCAATAAAATACTAGAATTTTATAAAAATTGACGCGCATGTTAAAGTTAGCAGGTTAAATAGTTAATAGAAGAGGTGAGTGATGAAAAACGTATCTGTTTGTTTGGCCGCTGGAGTTGCAATGGTGATGCTTGCGGGTTGTTCGAGTACACCCACTGCAGCCGATTTCATGAGACAGGATGTCACTGAGCAAAGGTCCCAGGTCAAACTGAAAAGTGAGTTAGCGAAGAGTTGGGACAAAGGTTCATCATTAGTAGAATCGGGTGAGAACTTGGTAGAAAGCGGAGAAAAGATAATTAAAAATGCCGAAAGTGATCTTGAAAAAGGTCGTGACCGAGTCGAAAAAGGGAATGCAAAAATTACCGAAGGTAAAGCGCTAATGCAGGAGAGCGAGCAAAGATTCCAGGAAAACTTCCCTGGCGTTGACATCAGTGATGGCAACTAAGATAACGCTGACGTGTTGATATTTAGTGCTGATAATGTGAAGAGAGCTGGAGAATTTTAATAAGTTAGCCCGGAGATGGTGAAGCCCACTCCGGGCTTTAGTTTAGTCAATTAGGTTGTCTGATGCACAACCAAATGTTATTCAGATTTTTTCATCCAATTCAAATTTGATCCCCTGAGATAACGGTAGCTGATCACCCCAGTTAATGGTATTGGTCTGGCGTCGCATATAATTTTTCCAGCAATCTGAACCCGCCTCCCGGCCACCACCGGTCTCTTTCTCGCCACCAAAAGCACCGCCGATCTCCGCACCGGATGTACCGATGTTGACGTTGGCGATACCGCAGTCAGAGCCGCGTGATGAGAGGAACAGTTCCGCATGTTGAATAGAGTTGGTGAAGATGGCCGATGAGAGCCCTTGCGGTACGTCATTCTGCAGATGAATGGCGCCTTCGATATTGCGGTATGGGATCACATAGAGGATTGGTGAAAAGGTCTCATTTTTAACGATCACATACTGTTTGTTGACGCAGGCGATGGTGGGTTCTACAAAATAGCCTGGGCCTTTTATGGTTCGGCCACCATAGACAATCTTGCCGCTCTTGGCTTTGATCTGGGCGATCGCCTCCTGATAGTCATTTATGGCGTGTTTGTCGATGAGTGGCCCCATCAAAACATTGGCATCAAGTGGGTTACCGATACGAATCTGTTTGTAGGCATTAATTAACCGGCTTACCAGTATATCGTGGATGGAGTTGTGCACGATCAGGCGACGCGTGGAGGTGCAGCGTTGCCCGGCAGTGCCGACGGCGCCGAATACAATAGCTCGGATGGCAAGATCAAGATCGGCTGTTTCATCAACGATGATAGCGTTGTTGCCGCTGCACTCCAGCAGATAGCGGCCCATACGTTTTGATACTGCCTTGGCAATGCCATGACCGGTGTGGCTGGAGCCGGTAAAGGAGAGCTGCGCAATGCGTTTGTCATTTACAAAACGTTGCGCGATGGCGCGATCAGGCGGCACAAAGAGCGAGAAGACGCCGGGGTGACCCATGCGTTCCAGTACCTCGTTACAGATATGCTGCACGGCGATGGCGCATAACGGCGTTTTGGATGAGGGTTTCCAGATGACGCTGTTACCACCGATGGCAGCGATAAAGGCGTTCCATGCCCAGACGGCGACGGGAAAGTTGAAGGCGCTGATTACGCCAACTACACCGAGCGGATGCCACTGTTCGTACATGCGGTGTTCGGCTCGCTCACTGTGCATAGTTCTGCCATACAACATGCGCGACTGGCCAACGGCGTAATCGGCGATGTCGATCATCTCCTGCACCTCACCATCCCCTTCCGCCTTGATCTTGCCCATCTCCATCGCGACCAGTGTGCCAAGTGCATCTTTATGTTCGCGTAGTGCATTGCCGATCTGGCGGATCACTTCACCGCGTTTGGGCGCCGGTACTTTGGCCCACTCCTTCTGTGCGGTAACACTGGCACTCACCACGGTTTCGTAATCAGTCACTGAACAGGTATAGACCTTGGCAATCAACTTCCCAGTGCTGGGGTTGATGCTGTCGAGTGTGGTGGCATCGCTGGTATCAAGCCAGCCTGTGACGGAATATGTCGATGCGTTGATGTCGCCGAGTTTGAGTGCCTTGAGTATCTGCATGCCTGATTCCTTACGCGTAATATTTGCCAAAACGGTTTGTGATCACATCACTCAGGGAGATCTGCTCCTGAGTGATAAAGCCATAAAATTTGTTGCGGTTGTTAAGCACAATCTCCATGACACTGCATATTCCGGCAGCCGTGGTGATCTGGATAGAGGACCACTGTTTACCCGCGAGCATCTGAGGATATACTTTTTTGACATAGTTTTCCTCCACGAACGCACCCTCTTTACTAATAAGTCGGTAATAAACAATACCAAAGGTTGTTGAAGTGCGATAATGCATCCATGAAATATGATGCAAGACAATTACCGACACAAGAACAGGCACTGCTGCGTCGTCTGGCAGTTCAAAGAGTGCTTGATGGTGA
>CAMTXZ010000052.1:0-24838 GCA_947085765.1 uncultured Chromatiaceae bacterium
CTATGTCAAAGATCGTCTCGGCCATGATCGCCGCTACGCCATCGATGCCCGCAGGCTCGAACGTGAGCTGGGCTGGCGCCCCGCCGAGACCTTCGAAACCGGCATTAAAAAAACCGTGCAGTGGTATCTCGACAACCAGGAATGGGTTAACAACATCACCAGCGGTGCCTACCGCGACTGGGTTGAACGACAATACCTCGTATGAAAATACTATTGCTGGGCAAGGATGGCCAAGTTGGTTGGGAGTTGCAGAGGGCGCTGGCGCCACTCGGCGATGTGATCGCCTGCAATCGCCACGAAGCTGATTTAGAACAACCAGAAACCTTGCGCCAACTCGTCCGCAGCACAGCGCCCAGTATCGTTGTTAATGCAGCGGCTTATACCGCCGTTGATCGTGCCGAATCAGAACCCGAACGTGCCACGCGTATAAATGCGGAGTCAGTGGGCGTATTGGCAGAAGAGGTGAAAAAATTAGACGGCTGGCTGGTCCATTACTCAACGGATTATGTTTTTGATGGCAACAAAGATGGTGCTTATCTGGAAACCGATACCACCGCACCGCAAAGTGTTTACGGCGAAAGCAAACGGGCAGGGGAGCTGGCCATTGAAGCAACCGCTTGCAAACATCTGATCCTGCGCACCAGCTGGGTCTTTGCCACACGCGGCAACAATTTTTCCAAAACCATGTTACGCCTAGCCAAGGATCGTGATGAACTCAAGATAGTGTGTGATCAGATCGGCGCCCCAACCAGTGCAGAGTTAATCGCTGACATTACTGCACTGGCACTATATCGGTTGGCCTATGATCAACCATTGGCTGAGCGCGCCAGCGGTACCTACCATCTGGTTGCGGGCGGTGAAACCAGCTGGCATGGTTATGCTCAGTTTGTTATCGCAGAGGCGTTGCGCCAGGGTGTAAGTTTGAATATCGTGCCTGAGCGGGTACTTCCCATCGCCACTGCCGAATATCCGCTACCCGCACCTCGCCCGTCCAACTCCAGACTCAATACCCAAAAACTACGCGATACCTTTGGCATAACACTGCCCGCATGGCAGATGCATGTACAAAGAGTGGTCGCTGAAATTATTCAACCGGGGATTTTATGAAACGCAAAGGCATCATTCTCGCCGGCGGCGCCGGCACACGCTTGCATCCTGCTACCCTGTCCGTCTCAAAACAGCTGTTGCCGGTGTTTGATAAACCGATGATCTACTATCCACTCAGCACCCTAATGCTCGGAGGGATCCGCGACATTCTGATCATCTCCACACCCCAGGACACACCGCGCTTTACCCAGCTGTTGGGCGATGGCAGTCAGTGGGGACTCAACCTGCAATATGCAGTACAGCCGAACCCGGATGGGTTGGCGCAGGCTTTCATTATTGGCGAAGAGTTTATCGGTAACGACCCAGTGGCATTGGTTCTGGGTGACAACATCTTCTACGGCCACGATTTTCATGCGCTGCTGGGTAGTGCGATGAAACGTGCTGAAGGTGCAAGCGTATTTGCCTACCACGTACATGATCCAGAGCGTTATGGCGTGGTTGAATTCGATGCGCAAGGCAAGGCGATCAGTCTGGAAGAGAAACCCAAATCACCAAAATCTAACTATGCAGTCACAGGCCTCTATTTTTACGACCAGCAGGTTGTTGAGTTGGCAAAAAGCCTCAAGCCTTCACCGCGTGGCGAATTGGAGATTACTGACATCAATCGCCTCTACATGGAACAAGGACAGCTCGATGTCGAAATCATGGGGCGCGGTTATGCCTGGCTTGACACCGGCACCCATGAATCACTGCTCGATGCAGGTCAATTTATCGCCACCATCGAACAACGGCAAGGCCTCAAAGTCGCCTGCCCGGAAGAGATCGCTTATCGGCAAAAATGGATTGATGCCAACCAACTGGAAAAACTGGCAGCACCACTTGCCAAAAATGGTTATGGGCAATACCTGCAACGCCTGTTAAAGGAGCAAGTGTTCTAATGAAGGCAACATCGCTTGCCATTCCAGACGTCCTGCTCATCGAGCCAAAAGTATTTGGTGATGAGCGTGGCTTTTTTTATGAGAGTTATAATCAACGCCAGTTCGAAGAAGCTGTTGGTAGAAAAATTAGCTTTGTTCAAGACAATCACTCACGTTCTGTAAAAGGTGTGCTGCGTGGTCTGCATTATCAAATACAGCAACCACAAGGCAAGTTAGTACGCGTAGTAGAAGGTGAGGTGTTTGATGTGGCGGTGGATTTACGTAAAGGCTCAGCCACCTTCGGTCAGTGGGTGGGGGAAATATTATCTGTAGAAAATAAACGGCAACTCTGGGTGCCTGAGGGGTTTGCACATGGCTTCTTGGTGTTGTCAGATTATGCTGAATTTCTCTATAAAACTACCGATTACTATGCTCCAGAATACGAACGCTGCCTCACATGGAATGATCCAGCTATTGCTATCGACTGGCCCCATGATGTCAAACCGGTATTATCCGCTAAAGACCAGCAAGGTAAACTACTGGCCGAAGCAGAGTGTTTTGCATGACATTGCCCTCTTCACTAACCACTGCCGAGGGAACCAACCCCCACGCTCGCCAGCCCACCTCGTTGGTGGCGCTGGCACGCAGCTTGTGGCGCAACCGCCGACTCATAATGCAAATGACGCGGCGAGAAGTCGCCGGTCGTTATAAAGGTTCCGTCCTGGGGTTGGCTTGGTCATTCTTCAACCCTGTGTTCATGCTTGCTGTATACACCTTTGTTTTCTCCGTAGTCTTCAAGGCCCGTTGGGGAGTAGGCGGCGAAGAAAGCAAAACTCAATTTGCTGTGGTGCTCTTTGTCGGTATGATTGTGCATGGTCTGTTTGCCGAAGTACTGAATCGCGCGCCCGGTATAATTCTTGCCAATGTCAACTACGTTAAAAAAGTTGTCTTCCCATTGGAGATACTGCCTGTTATCAGTATGGGGGCAGCCTTGTTCCATAGCCTCATTAGCTTGGCAGTATTGCTAATCGCCTTTGTTATATTTAACGGATACCTGTACTGGACAGCGATATTAATCCCCATCGTACTGTTACCACTTGTAATCCTTACGCTTGGCCTCGCCTGGATGCTCGCCTCGCTGGGTGTATTCCTGCGCGACGTAGGGCAAACCATCGGTATCATCACCACAGTGATGATGTTCCTTGCACCAGTCTTTTACCCTGTGACCGCGCTACCAGAAGAACTTCGGCCGTGGATTATGGCTAATCCACTCACCTTCATCATCGAACAGGCGAGGGAAGTGCTCATCTGGGGCCATATGCCGAATTGGCTCGGATTGGGAGCCTATACCTTGGCGGCCACTTTAAGTGCTTGGGTAGGTTACATCTGGTTCCAGAAAACAAGAAAGGGTTTTGCGGATGTCCTCTAATGATATCGCCATTCGCATCACCAATCTTAGCAAGTGTTATCAGATTTATGATACTCCAAGGGACCGGCTCAAGCAGTTTGTTGCGCCTCGTCTACAGAGGCTAACCAGGCAACCATCTAAGCAATATTTTCGCGAGTTCTGGGCGCTCAAAGATGTATCGTTTGAGATCAAAAAAGGCGAAACCGTCGGCATCATCGGACGCAATGGCAGCGGGAAATCTACCCTGCTGCAAATCATCTGCGGCACGCTCTCACCCACCAGCGGCAGCGTGGAGACACATGGTCGCATTGCCGCCCTGCTGGAACTTGGCGCTGGATTCAACCCTGAATTCACCGGGCGTGAAAATGTTTACATGAACGCCGCAGTGCTCGGACTCAGCCAAGAAGAAATCGATGCACGATTCGATGCCATTGCTGCATTTGCAGACATAGGCGAATTCATTAACCGGCCAATCAAGACTTATTCCAGCGGCATGGTGGTGCGGTTGGCGTTTGCGGTCCAGTCTCAGATTGATCCGGATATTTTGATCGTCGACGAAGCACTGTCAGTGGGCGATGCCAAGTTTCAGGCCAAATGTTTCGAACGGTTGCGTCAACTTAAGGAAAATGGAACCAGTATCCTGCTTGTTACTCACTCAAGTGAACAAATCGTTACGCATTGTACAAATGCCATTTTGCTTAATGATGGCATACAGCTAGTATCTGGTGCCCCAAAACTGATTGTTAACCACTATATGGACTTGCTTTTTGGCAAAGAGAAAAAAGTACCAGAAAGCCCACCCACCATACCAAACAATGCTCCTGCATTATCAGCCGTTAAGACTGCACACCCATTAAACAATTCAGAGGATATCTTCTTTTCCCATCCCGGATACAACCCCTATGAGTATCGATGGGGCGATGGTGCTGCAACAATATTGGACTTCTATCTGGCTACGGATGATGACCTTTACCCTTCAGCTGTCGCTACGGGACAAACCATGCGGCTCGGGATATCAATAAAGTTTAATAGTGATATAGCGCGGCCTATATTTGGCCTTGTCATTAAGACCAAAGAAGGTCTTACAGTCAATGGGGCAAATTCAGAGACGCTCGAATGTACTGATTTTCAATCGCTTTTCCAAGCAGGAACGATCATTCATGCAGAGGCAAGCTTTAAGTGCAGATTGGCACCTGGTGATTATTTTATTTCGATCGGAATTGCCACCCGGCAAGGTGAGGAATATACCCCCCATGATCGCCGCTATGATGCAATACACCTTGTTGTCCGTCCACACACCCAGTTTATTGGCATTGCAGATCTCGAGCTTAAATTATCGATGGCTGGGACATCAAAATGATAAACTCGCATTTCAATTATCACTGAAATTATTGATGAATGAAAACCATGCTTAATAAATTATTCAAACAAAAAAACATAAAAAATTCCTTGGATAATCTTGGTCCTCTGTATCACTCCTATCGTTTATTCGGGGTTGAGAACCAACAGCTTCCGGGTGTTTTTCAACCCAATCAAGCTTGTAAAGAACCTATAATCCTGTCCTACATTTTGCTTGCATTGGCAAAATGCAAGACCAGCAGCGATATGCCCGTTACTTTCGCGGAGCTGTTTTGTGCCGATGGTTATTACGCGATGGCAGCACGGCATTTGGGGGCTTCGACTGCAGTAGGAATTGATAACAACCGTGAGGGGCATTTCACAGTAGCAAAGAAAATTGCAAAACGTCTCGAGATCGATAATTGTACGTTCATTGAAATGGATGTGAATGACATAGAGGCCATGGCGCCTATTGACATCGTGGCCAATATTGGGGGCCTGTACCATGTCGAGAATCCCGAAGAGATTCTTGACAAGTCCTACTCCTTGGCACGCAGGTTTTTAATTGTACAGACAGTAGTTTCACTGGCCTCTGAAGCTGAGGATTACTACGAAAGCCCTGCACCAAACTGGACATGGGGTAATCGTTATTCCCACCTCTCGTTTAAGAATCTCATAGAAAACAAGGGGTGGAACATCATCGACAGCCACTTCAATATCCTTGAGGGGAATGATAAGCCTGAAGACAGAGGCAGCATTTATTTTCTTATCCAAAAGGATAGTTGATGACAAACACATTACTAACCTCAAGCTACGTGTTTGACGAAGAGCTGCGTATATGGGCAAGGCTTGGCTTCACCGGCATTAATTACACTGACGGTGATGAAACTGAGCAACGTATTGCTGGCGCCATCAATCAGGCCTCTGATATTTCCGTTCTCTCCACAGAACTTCGTCAGCACTGCACCGACTGGCCTTCGCTTTACCATTTGAGCGGCACGCGTGCCAATATCATGCGTCCTTTCGAGAATATTCTCAAAGGCGATATCCTGGAGATCGGAGCTGGCTGTGGCGCCATCACGCGTTACCTTGGCGAGTGCGGTGCAAACGTTTTAGCGCTTGAAGGTAGTCCACGTCGTGCGGCCATAGCCCGCTCTCGAACCCGCGACCTTGAAAACGTCACGGTTCTGGCCGAGAAGTTTGACCAGTTTCAATGTGATCACCAATTCGATGTTATTACGCTGATCGGCGTCCTTGAATACGCCAATCTATTTACATCTGGAGAAAATCCGCCACTTGCGATGTTGGAGCGGGTACGCGCGCTGCTCAAGCCCGATGGAAAGCTCATTATCGCCATCGAAAACCAGCTGGGTTTGAAGTACTTTGCCGGTGCCCCAGAGGATCACCTTGGGCAACCCATGGTTGGAATAGAAGGCCGCTACCGCAAGGACCAGCCACAAACCTTTGGGCGCAAAGTGTTGGCAGGCATGTTGGAGCAGGCAGGGTTTGCAGCGCCCGAATTCCTCGCGCCATTCCCAGATTACAAGCTACCCGTTTCAATCATTACGGAAGAAGGATTTTCGAACAAAAACTTTGACGCCGCCGCTTTCGCTTGGCAAAGCGTACGGCGTGACCCGCAGTTGCCAGCCTATTGCAACTTTTCTTTGGAATTGGCATGGCCCGAGGTTTTTCAAAACGAGCTGGGCCTGGATGTTGCCAATTCATTCCTGATTATCGCTTCCCCCAATGCCAAACAGCTTATCGCTACGGGAGCGTTGGCCTACCACTACAGCGTGGACCGTATCCCGGAATACTGTAAAGAAACAGTGTTTACCCATGGCGATGGCGTGGATATTCGTGTGGGATATCGGCGCCTTGGCACGCGTAATGAAAACGCTGACAAAGCGAACGATCTGATCAGATTTTCTTTCCCGAACTCGGATAAATATGTTTTTGGCAGACCACTTTCCCTAGAACTTGTTGGCATCGTAACGAAGGATGACTGGTCGTTTAACCACGTAGCTCGATTTGTATGGCGTTACTTGACAATAGCTAAAACATTTTCAGGATCGGAAAACGTGCAAGTAAGCATGGCATTGCCCTACGTAGAGCTGCCAGGTGAGTATTTTGACGTGGTACCGCAAAATATCATTATTTGTGAAGACGGCAGCGCTTCTTTGATCGATAAAGAATGGCAACTTACCTTTCCGATTGAAGTGGCGCACCTGCTATTTCGATCTTTACTTTTGCTGATAAACTCAATCACCCGATTCGGCCGACCTGTTTCTCAAGCGGGCATGACCCGCCGTCAATTTGTCGATGGCGTATTTGCGGCTGTCGGTCTAGGTGTGCGAGAAGAGGATTACGTCCGCTATATTAGACTCGAGGCCGACATACAGGAAAGTGTAACCGGCCGTGCAGCAAAGAACTTTTTAGATTGGGGAGAAGATCAGTTTCTGCCGATATTGAATCTGAGCCAAGCCGTAGCCGAACGCGACGCCCAGATCGCCAATTTCACCCAAGCCGCAGCCGAACGCGACGCCCAGATCGCCAACTTCACCCAAGCCGTAGCCGTAGCCGAACGCGACGCCCAGATCGCCAATTTCACCCAAGCCGCAGCCGAACGCGACGCCCAGATCGCCAACTTCACCCAAGCCGTAGCCGAACGCGACGCCCAGATCGCCAATTTCACCCAAGCCGCAGCCGAACGCGACGCCTATATTCGAACCTTGGTCGGCTCCAAATCATGGCTCATCACAAAACCTATGCGCTGGGCAGGCAGGGTTATGCGGGGTGACTTTGTCGCCACCATGGCCCCAATCAAAAAAGCGCTGCATTTAAGTAATTCAGCCGAATTATCGTCGCCAGCACCTGTCGATGATAATTCGGCGCAAGCTTGCGGCGGTTTCGTTATTCCATCGCCGATCAAACCGACACATCCGGTTGCAGTCATTCTCCCCGTTTATCGTGGCGTAGAGATGACCATGCGCTGCATTCTTGCCGCAATGCCAGGCATATTGGCTGTTCCGGGCTCACGCCTCATAGCGATAAATGATGCGAGCCCAGATGTGGGCATGCAAGAAATGCTGGAACAGTTAGCCACTCAATGGCCGAATATGTTCGTGGTCTTGAAGAATGAAAGCAATTTAGGTTTCGTCGGGACAGTCAATCGGGGTTTCGCATACTTTCCGCGACATGATGCCCTGCTGCTGAATAGTGATGTCATTGTTCCTCAGGATTGGCTGAGCAGGCTAATTGACGAGGCTTATTCACGAGCCGATATTGGAACGGTTACCCCTTTTTCCAATAACGCTACGATTTGCAGCTTCCCTCACTTTCTGCAAGAAAACACTCCGCCATTCAACCTTGATGTTGATTCGATCGATGCCGTCTTTAGACATGCCAAGCTTCCTTGTATTGAGGCGCCGACAGGCGTGGGGTTTTGTATGTATATCCGTCGAGCCTGTCTCGATGAGACGGGTTACCTGAATCAGGAAAAGTTCGGCAGGGGCTATGGTGAAGAAAACGACTTATGCCAACGGGCCTTGAAAAGCGGATGGCGCAATATAATTTCGCCGAATTTATATGCCTATCATGAAGGGGGCGTCAGTTTTTCATCCGATAAGCAAGCACTCGTTGATAGTGCAATGCGAGTAATTGACACATTGCATCCAAATTATCATGCTGACATACAAAAATTCATCAAAGCGGATCCCTTAAAAGCAGCACGTGTCGCACGACATATCCAACTTTTGTCTACTATCGACGTCCCGAAAGTACTCCATATTTCACATGCTATTGGGGGAGGTGTCGGGCAACATGTTGAGGAACTTGCGCAATATTTCTATCAACGTGCAGCCCATGTTCTGCTCGCACCATATGGCGGAAATGGCGCTGTCAGTATCAGTTTCGGAGTAGATCAATATGTTGATAAGTTCGTTTTCAACATACCGGAAGGATATGTGGATATGGTTGAATTATTGAAAGCCACGGGTATTAGTGCAGTTCATTTTCACCATACAGTTGGTATTGATTCAAAAATACTGGATTTGCCTCATGACCTTGGTGTAACACATCTTCTTACAGTGCATGATTTTTTCTGGCTTAATGGCAACCCAACGCTTACTGATGAAAATGGAAAGTATCCAGGTTGCTATTCTGATAAGCAGCACAACCCTTTGTATCCGCTACCAGACGGGCTGACCTCAGAAACATTTCGCGCCCCATTACACCAACTTATCGGAAGTGCAGCCTGTATTATCTTCCCATCGAACGCAACAAAATTACTTTTTGGCAATGTATTCCCTTTGGGAAATGCGATTGTAGCACCGCATGTCGAAATAGATCGTGACATAAGCAAAAAGCCCCGTATGTTCACGAGGAAGGAAAGCTATACCATTGGAGTATTAGGAGCCATTGGTAGGGAGAAAGGGGCTGATCTTTTGGAAGAACTTGCCGTGATGGCAAAAAGTTTGGGGATGCCCTTTAATTTCAAATTGCTCGGTTATGCATACAGACCGCTTAAAGTGGTCGAAACCACTGGTCCATATTCATCCGGCGAGTTGGTCGATTTAATCCGACGGCATGAGTTGGATATTATTTTCTTCCCTGCTCAATGGCCTGAGACATATAGCTACACCTTGAGCTACGCTCTAGATTCCGGCTTGCCAATTATTGCTCCTGATATTGGAGCATTCCCGGAGCGATTATCTGGCCGGTCAAATACAATGCTGTTTAAACATTTGACTCCAGCGGAAGAGTTACTTGATAAAATCAAGTTCTTTTCTGAAAACCTAGAAAAGGACATTTCAGTGATGGCTCAGCTTTTTGAGTGTAACAATTTCAAATGTAATTTTTATAGCGGTGACTATTTATCCATTGTGTCTCGCGATTTAAATGTGCTTGAAGGCGCTAAAACAATGCCATTTAAGCGTGTGACAATGCCCATCACAAATGATTCGCAGATCAAAGATATTGGATGGCGTGAAACCGTGCTAAGAGTGGTTTGGAAATTATATATGAATCCATCTACACGGTGGGCTAGCAGTCTCATACCATTTAGTGTACGGCGTGCGGTCAAACGCTTTTTATCTAATCGTCCAATGCATGAGGTTGCACGTGTAAGCAATAGCCGGAAAGTAAAATAACTTCATATTATATTATATAGGTCTGGCACCATCGTTTATTCAACTTCGTGTGCTCGGCAAGTGAATGTACAATAAGATAATATTTATCTATAAATTTCAAAGGTTATAATTATGCCTCCAATAATCCCTCTTTTCTCTAGTCGCCACGCCAATGCTACCATAGACATGGTTACACCTATTCAGCGGGTTATAGATAGTCAATGGTATGTTTTAGGTGGTGAAGTAAAGGCTTTTGAACGAGAATTTTCTGAATATTGCGGTGTATCAAATTGCATAACGGTTGCAAATGGTAGCGATGCGTTAGAGCTTGGATTGAGGGCAATAAATATCACGGCAGGTGACAAAGTGATGCTGTGTGCCAATGCAGGTTTTTATGGCAGCACAGCTGTTCATCAAATTGGTGCTATTCCTTGTTACATTGAAATCGATCCAGACACACATACACTTTCAGTTGACCACCTCCGGAAGGCTCTGAAAACAGATATTCCTAAAGCCATTATCGTAACCCATCTTTATGGTCAATTGGCCGACATTGAAGCCATTATCAATCTGGCAACTGATGCTGGCATCCCTGTAGTTGAAGATTGTGCCCAGTCACATGGTGCTATTCATAATGGGAGACGTGCTGGTAGTTTCGGAATCATTGGCTGTTTCAGTTTCTATCCAACCAAAAATCTTGGGGCGTTGGGGGATGGTGGAGCCATTATATCTAATGATGATACTGTGGCCGCTAAGCTTCTACAGTTGAGACAATACGGTTGGGGCGCCAAATATCGTGTGGATGTAGCTGGCGGGCGTAATAGTCGCTTAGATGAAATGCAAGCGGCTATTTTGCGTGAAAAGCTGCCAGTACTAGACCACCAAAATACAGAAAGACGCGAAGTAGCCCGACAATACAATATTGCATTTAAAAATATTCCTCTACAGTGTCCTGCCTCTACAGGAGAAGATTACGTTGCTCACCTTTACGTTGTTCGAGTTAATGAACGTGAAAGGTTTCGTGATTTCTTAAAAGATTATGGCATCACCACGGATATCCACTACCCCATTCCCGATCATTTGCAAACAGCTTATCTATGCTCTCAGTTAAAAGGAGATTTGCCATTAACTGAAGAGGCTTGCAATACAGTTGTTTCATTGCCGTGCTATCCGGGGATTACGGATAAGGATATTAAACATGTTATTCAGAGCGTTATCCTTTATTTTCAAAAGACAGAGAAGTAAAAATGCTTACACTTGTCATTCCAGTCTATCGCAATGAAGGTTCAATTCACGAGCTTCTGAAAGCCATAAACACCATGAATCAAGAAATGACTGGTGGATTGGAAGTTGTTTTTGTGATCGATGGCAGTCCCGATAATTGCTATGAAATTCTTCGCAATCTCTTACCTTCCCAACGGTTCATGTCTCAACTTGTATTGCTTTCTCGTAACTTTGGCTCATTTTCTGCGATACGTGCCGGGCTGGCTTCAGGTAACGGTGATAATTTCGCGGTGATGGCAGCTGACCTTCAAGAACCGCCAGAATTGGTTGTTAAGATGAATCAAATGCTGCTGGCGGATGACGCTGATATAGTCGTTGCTGTACGTGAAAATAGGGATGACCCATTATTTACAAAACTGCCAGCCGCATTGTTTTGGTCACTCTACCGACGTTTTGTTGTTCCCGAAATGCCTTCCGGTGGCGTCGATATTTTTGCATGCAACCGTGTTTTTCGTGATCAGTTATTGCAACTGGATGAGAGACACAGCTCGCTAATAGCCCAGGTGTTCTGGCTCGGCTTTCGGAGAAAGCATATAGATTATATACGTCGAGTACGCCATCATGGCAAGTCCGCATGGACACTTCGGAAAAAAATTAACTACATGATGGATAGTGTATTTTCTTTCACGGACTTACCAATTCGCATTCTTATGCGTGTTGGTGTAACAGCCACATTGTTTTCTGGATTGTTTGGATTGTTTGTTGTAATTGCACGTGCATTAAACTATATCGATGTCCCTGGATATGCCGCTATCATCGTACTGATTGTTTTTTTTGGTGGTTTAAATCTATTTGCTTTGGGGATTCTTGGGTCATATGCATGGCGCACCTACGAAAACACCAAATCGAGGCCCCTGCACGTGGTATTACGCCAGCATGAGTTTAATAGTTAATTATGATAATTGATTCTTATCCTTTGCTACAACGTGCATTTTATTATTCACCATTGAGTTTTTTACGAGGAAGTGAGAATGTTTTGACAACTCAATTTCTCGATACTTTACGTCTACCGATTGCTGATAATGGATTGCAGTGCATGGGTGAAAAAATACGTATATGGTTACGTTATTTAGATTGGGATAGCACTTATTTTTCTTGCCCTACGTATCGCCTTGAGTTTGTAGACTGGGACACTGAGTCCCAAACCACAGCATTAGAGGTTTCTGATGTTTTGAGTGAATTGAATGCTGAGCTAACAGTGCGGCATGGAAAATTTTACTTGTTCACAGAAATACCATCTGAAGATGTCGTTATGCTGCAGGCGCTTAATTTATCAGGATTGCGGTTAATTGAAACGCGACTGACTTATTTTTACGAAAATCTACAGCATTATTCGGCACCATTTTGCGAGGAGGTGAGAGTAGCGACGGAATCCGATATCAAAAATATACGGGAAGTTGCTGCCCAAGCGCGCAATGGTTTTGATAGATATCATGCTGATCCATTTTTCAGTGTCGAAGTCGCTGATGCGTATTTAGCCGAGTATGCTGAGCAATGTGTTCTAGGTTTGACGGATGTGGTTTTGGTGCCAAATTGCGACACCCTACCTGCAGATGCCTTTATTTGTGGCTCACTGAATGTCACGGCACCTGATGGCATCCGCGTTGGTAGGCTTGTTCTGGCGGCAGTATCTAATGCACGGCGAGGCTGGTATCGCCATCTCAATAATGCCCTACTGTCGTGGATGAAAACTAATGGTATGAAATATTGTGTAAATACAACACAGTCAACGAATAGGGCCGTCATTCACGTCTGCGAGCAAATCGGCTATCACTATGGGCGATCTACTCACCTATTTGCCACCTATACTAGATGAGTTTAATCAAATGAAAAAACACTCTGAACCTGAAAATCTGATTTCACCATCTGCGCATCTAATGCAGGGTGTGTATGTTGGGCTCGGTGTGCTTATAGAAGATGATGTTGTGATTGGGCCGAACGCCGTCATTCTTGGAGAGACTGAGGGCAATGTAATGGCAGCCACTATAATGGAAGGGGCCGTTATCGGTGCCAATGCCACTATTGTTTCTGGTGTTTGCATCGGGGTTCATGCTCATGTTGCACCTGGGACGGTAGTAACTCGTTCAGTACCTCCTTTTGCCATTGTAGAAGGGAACCCCGCACGTATCATCGGTTATGTAGAAACACATCGTGGCGAAGTGAAGCAGCAACAAAAAAATGATTTAATCGTTGCGCCCAACATAAAACCTACAAAAATACCTGGAGTCACCCAGCACCAATTCCGCTTGGTACCTGATTTGCGTGGCAGCCTTGTGGTAGGGGAGTTTGAGAGAGAGATTCCCTTTACACCTAAACGTTATTTTATTGTGTTTGATGTGCCTAGTGAGGAGACGAGAGGTGAACATGCCCATATTCATTGCGAACAATTTTTGGTAGTCATAAAAGGGAGTGTTAATATTGTAGCGGATGATGGTGATGTGCGGGAAGAGTTCATCCTCAACCACCCTCGCGTTGGTTTGTATCTGCCCCCCATGACATGGGGCATTCAATACCGTTACACAAGTGATGCTGTCTTGCTAGTGTTCGCTTCTGATTACTACGATGCTGCAGACTATGTGCGAGATTACTCCGATTTTCAGCGTATCGCTAAACAACAGCGAAGCGATGTATGACAAAAGTTACCACTGATCAGCCTCGGCAAGTTCACGGTGAAGTTGCCAGGTTTTTACTGTCTGGTGCCTTTAACACCCTGGTAACATACATCTTTTATCTGGTGCTAATTCAATTTTTACCATATCGTACTAGTTACACGATTGTTTTTATTGCTGGTATTCTTCTAGCGTATTGTTTGAGTCGATTTTTTGTTTTTCGTGTAAAAGGCAACTTGTCAGCTATTCCCCTCTTTCCAGCCATCTATTTGATTCAATACTTTATAGGGCTTGGTGTAATATCCCTTTGGATTGAGATTTTTGGCTGGAATGAGGCGCTTGCTCCACTTGCAGCGATTGCCCTGACTACCCCTGTGATTTTTATATTAACCCGCTGGGTTTTTTCAAAAAAAGCACCTTCATCCTGAACGTTGTGGTGTTTATATTTATGGTGAACTCTCAATGACACTCAGTAAAAACCAATCGACATCATTTTTTGCTTTTTTGCTCGTTCTATTCGGGATTTTTATATATCAGCCAGCCTTGAATGGTTTTTTTCTCAGTGATGATTTTGTTCATGTATATTATTTACAGAAGTTTGATACGGATATTTACGTATTACTTAAAAACTTTTGGTCCAACTGGCTAGATGTCCCAACTACTGCATTTTATCGGCCATTGATATCGGTCACACTGTATTTTGATCACCTTATCTGGGGTTGGAATCCATTTGGTTATCATTTAACAAACGTTGTTATGCACGCACTTAACAGCGTTTTTATTTTTCTGATTGTACAAAATATAGATCGCGAGCAGAAAGAGTCTCCGCCAATTATGTTTCCATTTCTTGGGGCTCTACTTTTTTTGGTATGGCCACTACATCCTGAGGCTGTCTATTGGATTGTAGGACGGGTAGATGTGCAGGTTACCTTTTTTTATCTATTGAGTTTCTATCTGTTTATAGTTTATGCCAATGGTTCTCGGGGTTTCTCATGGCTATTTGCTAGTCTTTTTTCCTTCATTGCAGCACTTGCGTCCAAAGAGCCGGCCGTAACGTTACCTGCGGTGCTGGTGATATATGGGTTCTTTTTTCTGACCACAGATAAAACCAAGTTTTCTATACGCGTCATAAAAATATTACACATTACAGCACCTTTTTGGCTTGTTCTGGTTGCATATTTCATATTTAGATGGAATGTGCTTGGAGCTCTGGGAGGAGGCTATGTTGGTACAGAAATGGATTATTTATCGTTTAGCTATTGGAAGCGATGGATAGACCTATACTATCTCTTTGTCCCCATCAACAACGCATGGCCATTTTCCGTCGTTGAAAAATCTACTGCGATAGTTTCATTTATTGTGGGGTGGTTTCTACTTGCGTCAGTAATTTTATGGGCATCGATACGCCATTCTCCAAAAAATATTTTTTTCGGATTTTTAGCGTTTATTGTGACCTTATTGCCTTTGGTTACCGTTTTTCATGTGGCGTCCGATTTGCAATCAAGCAGGTTTTTATACCTGCCATCTGCAATATTATGGATTACCATAGCAATGGTTCTGGCGTCGTCTCATAATCGGATGACAGTGTTAGTCAGGGGGATAAGTACAGGCGCACTGATGCTCCTGTTTATTATTTCCGTTTATCAATTGAGAGACAATCTCCAGCCTTGGGCTCAAGCAAGTAAAGAAATTCAGCACTTGGCAGTAGGTGTTGCCAAAATTGCTGCTGATAGAGATGCTGGAAGTTCAAATGGACTTATCTTATTAGCGGGCATACCTGACAATCTCTTCGGTGCACAGGTTCTAAGGAATGGATACAGTGGTTTTTTGGGTTCAGTATTTCATTCGAAGCCAGTCAACGGAGTCTTACCCATTACCGATGATGACCGAACTGGTGTTATGCCAATATTTGCCAAAAATCTGGCTGCGAGTAACTCAGATCGTTTGTTTGGTGTTTATCGATATAGAACTTCAGTAGGGTTTGAACGTATACCAATTGGCCAAAGAATGCCTGAACAGAAGTCCGTAGTTAGCTCATGTGATATCCCATTTAATACGAGTTTAGGACGGTACAAACTACATGGCATGGTTGTTGATGCGGATCATTGGTTGGTAACTGGCTCAGATCCATTTGTTACTTATCCTGCGAATGGTTGTGATGCCGCAGGTATAGAAGCATTGCGTTTTTCTATAGCTCTTCATCCGTCTGATGGAGCCAAAATAAGTGGAGGGGCAATGCAATTTTTTTGGTCTGGGGCAGATGCTATCTTTAGCGAAGAGCGCTCTATGATCAAGCAGGTGTTGATGGATGGGTACGTTCGCGAATATACAATTCCCTTAAAGAGTTCTCCTAAATGGGGCATTAATCTAAAGTTAAATGAGATCAGGATAGATTTTCCAGAACATAAGGGAAGTCGCATTAGACTTAGTAATGTCTCTCTTTTGCCGATTGGCAATCAGAGCAACTTCCCTGAATACTTTGGAACGCGGCTTGAGTTGATTGATATGTCTCGAATTCCAGGAGCTGAATTTGACTCTGTAAATAATACCTTGGTTTTGGATGTGCATAATAAAGATGAATTTTTGCTATTCCCTAGGGACTCGTGGGATGCTGTTCAAAGTGATTATATTTCGGTTACGATGCGTGTTATTGATAAAAATAAACAGGTGGGAATCGCGAAATTTTATTGGACTACGGTTAATGCCAAAGAATTTTCTGAAGGACAGTCACAGGACTTTGTTGTTAAACCGGATGGCGAGTGGCGCACTTATGAAATTCCCTTAAAACATTTGCCAGCGTGGTGGTCGAATGGCAGGGGGCAGCAATTACGTCTTAACCCATATTACGGAAATGGAACAGTGGAAATCAAAGCAGTCAGCATTGGAAGCACTCTTCATATACCGCAGTTAAATTATCTAAACTCTTCAGCGGTCAATAGCCATGATAACGCATCTGTGTTTATGCGGCTTTACCGTAATCAGCCGGATGTGATTCAATTATCCTTTCAAACGGTAAATGAGCACTCCAAGTCTATATTGGAAGTTAGTCGGCAGCCATTTCCTAACCCCCATATTTATTCCATTGTGAATACTTTGGAATTTAAGATCGATTTACCCGGAACAAGCGGTGTTGTGCAGCTTACCCCAGACCATTTTAAAAGCGCAGGTATGAGATATTTGCGTATGGTTTCGATTGACTCATACGGGCAACCTACGGGCTTTGCTAGTGACCCCATTGCTTTGCTGGTTGAGGACTAATGGGTTATATAAGTTTTTATCATGTTCTTTAAATTCGAGTCCAAGAAAAATCATACCGAAAGTCTGAATATTTCAGTCGTTATCGTTAATTACAACGCGGGGCTACTCTTAGCTTCGTGTGTTGGTACGGCACTATCTCAAACGAACGAAGTGCTGGTCATTGATAATGCCTCTACAGATTTGAGTATAGACAGCTGTGAAAAGCAGTTTATTGATGAGCCGAGGCTTCTCATTATTCGTAATAATAGCAATATGGGCTTCGCTGCCGCCTGCAATACTGGTTTCTCCCAAGCAAAGGGCGAATTTGTGTTATTCCTGAACCCTGATTGCCATTTGGATGATAGGGCAGTTTTCAAGCTGCTGCGGGTCTTGCAATCAGATGTTGCGGTAGGAATGGTGGGCGGGCTATTGGTTAATCCAGATGGCACTGAGCAGGGTGCTGGTCGTCGCGCCATACCAACACCTTGGCGTTCTCTGGTTCATGCTTTTGGTTTGCATCGCTTTACCCATCGCTGGCCTAATCTGTTTTTTGATTTTCATCTGCACAAACAACCTTTACCAGACCAGCCCATTGAGGTCGAGGCGATTTCCGGTGCCTGTATGTTAGTGAAGCGTGAGGCGATTGAGGATGTAGGTTTGTGGGATGAGGGCTATTTTCTGCACTGTGAAGACCTGGACTGGTGCATGCGTTTTCGCCAGCGTGGATGGAAGATTATGTTTGTACCCAATGCGAAGATAGTGCATCAGAAGGGGGCGTGTAGCCGTTCTCGGCCTATTTTTGTCGAGTGGCACAAACACAAGGGGATGATGCGGTTCTATCGTAAGTTCTTTAGGGGCCAATATCCCGGTGTGTTGATGTGGCTGGTGGCTGTTGGGGTTTGGTCACGTTTTGGGGTTATGGTTGTGTATTACACGGTTCGTCGCGCTCTTGGATTGCTGAGAAACAAGCATGAGTGAGAGGCCCATTGGTCTGCTGGGGGCTACGAGTTTGATAGGGGAGTGTTTGATTCCTCTGCTGGGCGATGGTGGTTGGCAGGTGGTTGCGTTCACGCGAAGTTGCTCTAAAGAGAGTGCCGATCATATTGTGTGGCGTCATTTAGGAGCCACTCTTACCCATCTCTCGCTGCAAGACGAGGGAGAGGAGGGAGCGTATCCAGCACCAGATGAAAATATCCCCTTTTGGATCTGCGTTGCTCCCATCTGGGTGTTGCCGGAATATTTTATAATGCTGGAAACCTATGGTGTACGTCGGGTAGTGGTGCTTTCATCAACGAGTCGTTTCACCAAGACGGACTCTTCCGATCCGGGTGAACATATGACAGCTGCAAAGTTGGCAGAGGGTGAAGAGCGTCTGCGTCTCTGGGCCGAGAGAATCGGGATTGAGTGGGTCATCCTGCGGCCTACCTTGATCTATGGCTATGGCAAAGATAAAAACATCTCTGAGATCGCACGTTTTATTTGTCGCTTCGGTTTTTTTCCGCTATTGGGACGGGCAGTGGGATTGCGCCAACCCGTACATGCGGAGGATGTGGCGGGTGCATGTGCCGCAGCTTTGGTTGCACCTATGGCGGCTAATAATGCCTACAATCTTTCTGGTGGTGAAACATTGTCTTATCGTGAGATGGTAGAGCGTGTATTTTTAGCTCTAAATCGTCGTGCGCATCTATTATCTGTGCCCCTGGGGTTTTTTCGGTTTGCATTAGTCTGCCTGCGTTTGTTACCACGCTACCGCCACTGGAGTGCGGCAATGGCTGAAAGGATGAATCAGGATCTTGTCTTCGACCACAAAGAGGCGAGTCAAGATTTGAACTTTGCGCCGCGCCCCTTCCGGTTGACGGTAAAAGATATGCCTCAGTGACCATTTTAGTAACCTGATATCCATGATGGCTTATCTTCATTATTCAGGAGTAATGTTGGTATTTTTGTTGGTCGCGTTTATAGCCTGCACCTTTCTGGTTGCCATTGTCCGGCGATATGCGATAAAGCAACTACTGGATCATCCCAATGAACGTAGTTCGCACGCAACGCCCACTCCGCGAGGTGGTGGCTTGGCGATTGCGATTGTCTTCCACATAGGGATTGCGGGTTTGTGGTGGCTAGCCGTTCTCTCTACTGCAGTATCGCTTGCCTTGCTGGGGGGCGGCATCTTGATTGCAGTTGTTGGCTGGATTGATGACCATCGTCATGTGCCCGCAAGGTGGCGTGCAGTTGTTCACGCCATTGCTGCATCCTGGGCTGTCTATTGCCTTGGAGGGATATCTCAACTAAATATGGGCAGTTTCGTCCTGCCACTACCGGGCATTGGTTCAATCCTGGCGGTGATTGGCATTGTCTGGCTGATCAATCTCTACAACTTCATGGATGGTATCGATGGCATCGCTGGGGGGCAGGGGGTATGTGCTGCGTTGATGGGCGGAGCGTTATTGTGGTTGGCTGGAAGTATCGGTCTGGCCGTTACCGCATGGTTATTAGCCGCCACATGTGCTGGGTTTCTGGTCTGGAATTGGCCGCCAGCGCGTATTTTCATGGGTGATGTGGGCAGTGGTTTGATTGGTTTTATATTTGGCGTATTGGCGCTGGCGGGTGAACAGGCGGGGACTGTTCCCCTATTGATCTGGGGGCTACTGCTGGCGTTGTTTGTGGGGGACAGCACCCTAACCCTGCTTAACCGTATGATTAAAGGGGAGAAGTGGTATACTGCCCACCGTAGCCATGGCTACCAACGTTTGATTCAGAGGGGATATTCCCATCGTGATGTGACCCTGATGTTTATTGGGATTAACGTATTGGTACTATGGCCACTGGCACTATGGGGGTGGCACGTTCCGGAACTGTTGTTATGGCTGATGGGGTCAGCCGCTGCTCTCATTGTATTTATCTGGTGGCGCATACAGCGCACATGCGCTGTCAAACCGGAAGTTTGCAACTAACCATGATTCAATTCAATCGTCGCACTGCTGTCATCTTTCATGATCTGCTAATGGTGATGTTGGCGTGGAGCCTTGCCTTCATGCTGCGCTACAGCATTGCTCATTTTGCAATTGATTGGCAGCAGTTTGCGATTAGCCTGCCTGTTGTCATCGTTGCGCAAGGCCTGACACTCTGGTGGACCGGGCTTTATCGCAGTCTGTGGCGTTTTGCCAGTCTTCCTGATCTCTGGAATATCACACGTGCGGCCCTGCTGGGCGTAACCGCTATTGGTCTGGTGCTGTTTCTCTACAACAGAATGGAGGGCATACCGCGTTCGACGTTTCTGATGTACCCCATGTTCCTGGTCTTTCTGTTGGGTGGGCCGCGCCTCATATACCGTCTCTGGAAAGACTATGGCACCAATCCGAAGGGGATCACACGCACAAACTGTATACAACGGGTATTAATTCTTGGCGCTGGTAGTGCGGCGGAGATGTTGGCGCGCGATATGAGACGCGCACCAGAATATCAACCCATTGGTTTTCTGGATGATAACAGCCAGTTGAAAGGGGCCAAGGTTCAGGGGTTGCCCGTGTTTGGCAAACTTGATCAGCTGCAAGAGATCACGCAGGCGCATGCCATTGATATGGTGGTGATTGCCATGCCCTCCCTCAATAATACCCAGATGCAGCGTATTGTGGTGCTGTGTGAAAAGGCAGGAGTCAATTTTCGTACACTGCCGAAGGTGGAAGATCTCATCACTGGTGAAGCCGGACTACAGGCACTACGTCGGGTATCCATTGAAGATCTATTGGGGCGTGATCCCGTCACGCTGGACTGGAAAGAGATCAGTCAGGGGATAGCCGGCAGGGTGGTCTTTGTCACTGGCGGCGGCGGCTCTATCGGTTCTGAACTCTGCCGCCAGATTGCCAAGCTCGGTCCTGCTACGCTGGTGATTTTAGAACACTCTGAGTTTAACCTTTACACCATCAAAATGGAGTTGCGCAACAACTTCCCCAATCTTGAGCTTGCTCCGCACTTGATCGATGTGTGTGATGAAGTGGCATTGGACCATGCCTTTACTCGTTACAAACCGGAAGTGGTGTTTCATGCGGCAGCTTATAAACATGTGCCGATGCTTGAAACACAGGTGCGCGAGGCGGTTCGCAATAATGTCCTTGGCAGCCGTGCCGTGGTGCTGGCGGCTGATCGACACGGTGCCACCACTGTAGTGTTAATCTCAACAGACAAAGCAGTAAATCCCGCCAATGTGATGGGCGCCAGTAAACGTGCTGCAGAAATTTTCTGTCAAAATTTCAACCTTCACTCCAAAACCCACTACATTACAGTCCGCTTTGGTAACGTGCTCGGTTCTGCTGGCAGTGTAGTGCCACTGTTTCGTGAGCAGATTGAAAAGGGTGGGCCGGTCACGGTCACACACACCGATATCACCCGTTATTTCATGACCATCCCTGAGGCGACACAGCTCATCATGCAAGCGGCCGCCATGGGAGCGGGTGGTGAAATTTTTGTGTTAGAGATGGGCCAGCCTATTAAAATAAGTTATCTGGCTGAGCAGATGATTCGCCTCTCGGGCAAAATACCGGACCACGATATAGAGATCGTTTATACCGGCCTGCGTCCAGGCGAAAAACTCTATGAAGAGCTCTTCCATGATCAGGAAAAACTGGCCAAGACACGTCACGACAAGATATTGTTGGCCCAGAGTCGGCACGTCGACTGGAACCATATCGAACTGATCATGGACGAGATGGAGAGTGCCTGCCAACGTTATGATGAACCGCTTTGCCGGTTACTGTTGCAGCGACTGGTACCCGAGATGGAACGCCAAGTACAACCGCTAGATAATGTGGTCAAATTAAATAGGACAAAACCATGAGTAGCAGAGTAACAAAAGCAGTCTTTCCCGTTGCTGGTATGGGCACCCGTTTTTTGCCCGCCACCAAAGCCAATCCTAAAGAGATGCTGCCGATTGTTGATAAACCGCTGATCCAGTATGCGGCGGAAGAGGCAATGGCAGCGGGAATCAATGAACTGATCTTTGTTACCAGCAGCAGTAAGCGTGCTATTGAAGACCATTTTGACAAGAATTACGAAATGGAGACCGAGCTGGAAAAGCGTGGTAAACATGAACTGCTCGAAGTACTGCGAGGCATTGTTCCCAAGGGTGTTTCATGTGTCTATGTACGTCAACCTGAGGCGTTAGGATTGGGGCATGCCGTGTTGTGTGCCAAACCCGTTGTAGGCAACGAACCGTTTGCAGTTATCCTTGCCGACGATCTGATCAATGGCGGAATTAAATCCTGCCTCAGCCAAATGGTGGAGGTCTTCAATGAACGTCAGTGCAGTGTATTGGGTGCTGAACGTGTCGCACCTGAAGAGACAAATAAATACGGTATTGTCAAGATCAACGACGCACAGGGAAAACTGCATAAGATAAATGGCATCGTCGAAAAACCGCATCCGGAGGTGGCCCCGTCAAACCTGGCAGTCGTAGGGCGTTACATCCTTACGCCAGAAATTTTCACGCTGTTAGAACTGACGGGGCGGGGCGCGGGCGGTGAGATTCAACTGACTGATGCCATCGCCAAACTACTAAAGGTACAGGATGTGCTGGCCTACGAGTTTGAAGGAAAGCGGTATGACTGCGGCAGCAAGCTTGGCTATCTGCAAGCAACGGTAGAGTATGCGCTTGAACACCACGAGCTGGGCGAGAACTTCCGTAATTACCTCAAATCGTTTGTCTGTGATGTGGGTTTGGACCGATAAAAAAGTTCAATTCAGCCAGACCAACAAACTATTTTTACCCAACCGTCATGTAGTGAATGCTGAAAAGTTTCTGGGGGTCTGTCCACACCTTCTGTGGTATGAACCCCGCCTGTTTTGCCAGAGATTGAAACTCATCAATGGTGTATTTGTAAGAGTTTTCCGTGTGGATACTCTCACCCTCTTCGAAAGTAAAGCGTTCACCTGAAACTGTGACCAGTTGTTTTTTTCTGCTGATCAGATGCATTTCGATACGCCCCAATATGGGGTTGTAGAAGGCATAATGTTTAAACGCATTAAGATCAAAATTGGCACTGAGTTGGTTGTTAATGTGTTGCAACAGATTAAGATTAAAGGCGGCAGTAATACCTTTGCTATCGTTGTAGGCGGCATTGAGCGTGGAGTGCTCTTTTTTAAGATCAACACCAATCAGCAAGCCGCCTTTTTTGTGTGCCAGAACAGCCATGTTTTGCAGAAAATCGACTGCCCTATGCGGCTCAAAATTGCCGATGCTTGATCCTGGAAAAAAGACCACCCGTCGTTTATTTTTTGGATAGTGAGGCAGAGTCAGTGGCGCAGTGAAATCAACACATGCCGCAGTCACATGCAATTTGGGATACTCTCTGGCCAAATTATGAGCAACGCTTTGTAGATACTCACTAGAGATATCCAGCGGCATATAGGTATGCGGATCAAAAGAGTCGAGCAGGATTCTTACCTTCTGGCTGCTACCGCTGCCGGGTTCAATGAGAACACAGTCATCATCCAGCAGCGTCGTGATCTCTTGGAGGTTTTGTTCGAGAATGGCTATTTCTGTTCGGGTAGGGTAGTACTCATCTGTTTCGCAGATGGCATCAAAAAGTTTTGAACCACGTTTATCATAAAAATATTTTGGTGGAATTTTTTTCTGGGGCTGACCAAGTCCCGCCATTACATCATCATAGAGACTGGATGTTTTTGGTTCCATGTCGTAGAAACGTAGTTTTAATGCAGTTGATGGAGACATCACTGATCCTCCGCTAAACGAATGCCACTGAACTGCCAGCGCTCTTCAGGGTAAAAAAAGTTTCGATAGGTGGCACGTATATGAGTTTGCGGTGTGACACAGGAGCCGCCCCGAAGCACCATCTGGCTGCACATGAATTTGCCATTATATTCACCCAGCGGTCCCCGTTTTTGCTGATAACCCGGGTAGGGCGAATAAGCACTCTGGGTCCACTCCCATACATCGCCAAACATCTGTTTTAAAGGCGTGTTCTGTCTGGAGGCACTGGGATGGAGAGATCCCGACTCAACAAAGTTACCCGTAATAATAACGTTCTGGCTAGCCAGCTCCCACTCACTCTCGGTGGGCAATCGTTTGCCAGCCCAGCGGGCATAGGCTGCGGCTTCAAAAAAGCTGACATGGCAAACAGGGGCATCCAGGTCCAGCGGACGCATTCCTGAGAGTGTCATGGTCAGCCATTGCCCCTGCTGCTTTTCCCAATAGAGAGGTGCTTGCCACTGCTGTTGCTGAATCGTACTCCAGGCATCGGAGAGCCAGTGATCAGACTCCTGATAGCCCCCATCCTCTATAAAAAGCAGATATTCACCATTGGTTACCGGGCGTGAGGCGAGCTTGAACCCTTCAATATAAACCTTGTGCTGTGGGGCTTCGTTATCATAGGCAAATCCTTCGCCAGCAAAACCAATCTCTTTTAAACCGCCAGTAAAACTGAGCCAGTCGAGTGCTGCCAGATTTTTTATTGATGAGATAGGTAGTGTGGTGTAGGCAGGTTTGAGAGGGTTATAGGCAAGGTTGTATTTAATATCGGTGAGCAGAAGTTCTTGATGTTGTTGCTCATGATTAATCCCCAGTAAAGTGCGATAGCTAATTTCGTCATATTCAGGATGGCTAGGCTCATCCAGTAATAACTTCATCTGTTGATCAACATAAGTACGATACTGGTAGATATCATTCACTGTCGGGCGCGAGAGCAGGCCACGTTCCTGTCGCGGATGATAGTCACCAACAGTATCGTAATAGGAGTTAAACAGTTTGGCATAGAGTGGATGAAACGGTTGGTACCCTTTTAAAAAGGGTTTGAGCAGCATCGTCTCAAAAAACCATGAAGTATGGGCTAGATGCCACTTGGCCGGACTGGCAAATGCGGC